>JBCCQM010000057.1:0-40013 GCA_039024335.1 Myxococcota bacterium | reverse complement strand
TGCGCGACCCCGCTGGGCGACGCCGCCAAGAAGTTCGCGGCCGAGTTCTTCCTCGGCGACATCAGCGTCCGTCTCGAGCGCGACCACCCCAAAGATCTCCGCGGTCGCTTCGGCCGCCTGCTCACCTACGTGTTCGTCAAGCGCGGCGACGCCTGGGTCAACTACAACGTCGAAGCCGTGCGCGCCGGCATGAGCCCCTACTTCACCAAGTACGGCTACTCCCGTCGCTTTCACGACGAGTTCGTCCAGGCACAAAAGGAAGCCCGCGAGGCCAAGCGCGGGATCTGGGACCCCGCGCTGGAGCACTACCGCGACTACGACGCGCGCCTGGAGTGGTGGGACGCTCGCGCCGACTTC
This sequence comes from Myxococcota bacterium, assembly GCA_039024335.1. Taxonomy (GTDB): domain Bacteria; phylum Myxococcota_A; class Polyangia; order Nannocystales; family Nannocystaceae; genus CAJXVA01. Next base: position 39,656 of record JBCCQM010000057.1, on the reverse strand, counting down.
CTTCAGCGCTTCGAGGACGACGCCGAGGGTCGCGACGACCTCATCACCCTCGGACACTGGGACTCCCTCGACCGCATCGCCGATGCCGAAGGGGCCGAGATCGAGATCCTCGCGGGGGTGGGTGAGATCTACCCCGGCGACGGTCCCAAACCGACCCGCGTGATGCTCAGCCGGCGGATGTTCTCGGACTTCCCCGTCATCTTCTTCGACCAAGACGTCTACCTGTCGTCTCGCATCGAGCGGGCCAAGGGTGAGTTCGTGCGCGTCCGCGGCACGGTCACCTCGTACGAGTACAAAGCCAAGCGCCGCCGTGGCGAAGACCGCACGCAGCTGCAGCTCGTCGTGAAGACGCCGCGCCAGGTCGTCATCTCGGACACCGCGCCCGGCACGAAGCGCCGTCCTCCTGCGCAGACCCCGGTCGTGCAGCCCGACACCGAGCCCGACGCGACGCCCTCCGCCCCACCCGCACCCGACGTGGACGCGTCCTCGTCTCCCCCTCCACCGCCGGCACCCCCGGCAGCTCCGGAGCCACAGCCATGACCCACCGCCGCCTCGTCCGCGCCCGCCGCCTTGCGACCCTCGTAGCCCTGGTTCCCCTCGCCGCGTGCGGTGACGATGCGCGTCCTGACGCGGGCGGCGCCTGCTCGGACCTGCTCGCTGGGGACATCGTGATCAGCGAAATGATGCTGAACCCGACCGGCGCAGACAAAGGGCAGGAGTGGGTCGAGCTCTTCAACCCCAGCGACGGCGCCATCGATCTCTCCGGCGCCGTGCTGCGCTCACGACGGGTCGATGGCAGCTCGGAGCGACTGCACCAGATCACAGGCCTGACCGTCGAAGCCGGCGGGTACGTCGTGCTCGGCGATCGCGAAGCCGATGATCTCGCCGAGCACCTCGACTACGGCTACGCCGAAGACCTCGGCAGCGGCTTCGGCAACGGCTCGGGCGAGATCGCCGTCGGCTGCGGCGAGGCGGTGCTCGACAGCGTCCTGTACAGCTTCCCCGACTACTTCGCAGCCGAAGACGGAACCCCCGACGACGGCGCCTCGGCGCCCGACAACGCCTCGTGGACGTTCGACGGCCAGCGCACGCCCGACGCGCTGGGCAACGACACGCTACGAGCCTGGTGCGCCGCAACGAGCGTCTACGAGACGCTGGAGATCGTGGAGGACGACGGGACGGTCTCGCTCGACTCGCTGGGCACGCCGGGCGAAGCCAACGACCCGTGCTTCACATCGATGCCGGAGGTCTGCACCGACGCGAACGGGTCGCGCCCGGTGGTGCCGCCCCAGCCCGGTGACCTCGTCATCTCGGAGTACATGCCGGACCCGGCGACGTATCCCGACGTCAACGGAGAGCTCGATGAAGATGGCGAGCTGCCGAACGCGCCCGACGCTGCAGGCGAATGGTTCGAGCTGCGCGTCAACGCGAGCGTCGACCTCAACGGCCTCACCGTCACCCGTCTGGGCGCCGAGGAACCGACGCAAGTCGTCGGCGACCTCGAGTGCATCTCGGTCAAGGCCGGCACCTACGTGCTGTTTGCCAAGTCGGACGACCCCGCGCTCAACGGCGGGCTGCCTCCGGTCGACGTCCTCACGACGATCGCCATGTCGAACGCGCCCGACGACGCGACGGGCTTTTCGATCGGATGGGGCGGACAGTTCCTCGACACCGTCACGTACACCGACAGCAAGACCGGCTCGTCGACGAGCCTCGACGCTGCGATCAGCACCCCCAACAACGACGAGCTGGCCTTCTGCGAAGGGGTCACCGAGTACGGACCGGGCGGCCTGGGCACGCCGGGAAGCGAGAACGAGCGGTGCCCGGTCGAGGTTCCCGAGGGCAGCTGCCTCGACGCCGACGGCGAGACGATTCGGGAGATCGTCGCGCCCGCGCTCGGCGACGTGTGGATCAACGAGGTCATGCCCGACCCCAGCGCCCTGGTCGAAGGCGACGAGCTCGGCGAGTGGTTCGAGCTGGCCGCGTCCGCGGACTTCGACCTCAACGCCCTTCAGCTGGGCAAGGCCGGGGAGCTCACCGACGACGTCGAGTCCGTCGACTGCATCCCCGTCAGCGCCGGCGACTACGTCTTGCTGGCTCGCAACGCCGACACCGCGACGAACGGCGGTCTGCCCGAGGCGGCGTACGAGTTCGATATCGCGCTGAACAACGGCAGCGACGGCACCCTGCTCATCGGCAGCCGCGGTGAAGTGCTCGACGCCGTCGCGTGGAGCGAAGGCTCCACCACCGGCGCGTCGTTGGCCCTCGACCCCAGCGTCAGCGGACCGGATGCCAACGACGATCTGGCGAACTGGTGCGATGGCGCCGAGCCGTACGGCGCCGGCGACTTCGGCACGCCCGGCGCGGCGAACACCGCCTGTGGAGGAACGCCGCCGGGCACCTGCGACGACGGCGGCACGCCCCGCGACATCGTGTTCGCGGGCGAAGGCGACCTGGTCATCACCGAGTGGATGCCCAACCCCGACGCGGTGGGCGACACCGACGGCGAGTGGTTCGAGGTGCTCGTGACCGCCGACGTGGATCTCAACGGCCTTCAGTTCGGCACGGACCCCACAGACCCCGACGACACGCTCGACGCCACCGGCCCGTGCATCTCGGCGAGCGCGGGTGAGCGCATCGTCATCGCGCGCAACGGTGATATGGCGACCAACGGCGGACTCGGCACGGTCATCGAGGGCAGCTTCAGCCTGACCAACAGCGCGAGCACGCTGTTCGTGGGCGTCGCCGGGACCACGATCGACAGCATCACCTACAGCAGCAGCGCGACGGGGGCCTCGACCAGCGTCGTCCCCGGGTCGGAGAGCGCCGCCGACAACGACGATGAGCTGAACCACTGCACCTCGGGCACGCCCTACGGTGACGGCGACCTCGGCACGCCGGGTGCGGAGAACGTCTGCGAATGATTCTGCGGCCCCGATGGCCCATCGCCGCCGCCGCGGTGCTCGGCCTCGCAGCGGGCGTCGGTCTCGCCTGCGACGGTGACCCCGACGGCTCCGCCTGCGGCCCAACCGAGGCCGTGGTCGCGCGCGTCATCGATGGCGACACCGTCGAGCTCGACTCGGGCGAGCGCGTCCGCTACCTGCTCATCGACACGCCAGAGAGCACGGGCGGCAAGGACGACTGCTTCGGGCAGGAAGCGACGGAGCTCAACCGCATGCTCGTCGAGGGCCAGCGCGTGACGCTTCGCTACGACGTCGAGTGTACGGACCCGTTCGACCGACTCCTCGCCTACGTCGAGGTCAACGGACGCGAGGTCAACAGCCTGCTGATCGAGCGGGGCGCAGCCTGCGTGCTGTCCATTCCGCCCAACGGCCAAGAGCGCCGCGAAGAGTTCGAGGACCTCGAGCGCGAAGCCAGAGACAACATGGTGGGCGTTTGGGGTGCCTGCGAGGACGTAACCTGTGATTGACCGCGCGCTGCTTCGATTCGGCACGACGGCGCTGCTCGGCGCGACGCTGCTCGCCCCGGCAACCGCTGCCGCGAACGAGTACGAGATCTTCATCGCCATCGAGGACGAAGAGGACCTCTACGACCTGCAGGTCACCGGGGAGATCGGTGACGGCACCTTCGAGGTGTTGGTCGACCTGATCCGCCGCGGCATCGACCTGAACGTCGCGACGCGCGAGCAGCTCTACGTGCTGCCGAACCTCACCTACGACGACGTCGACGCCATCTTGGCGTATCGCGAGGAGGCGGGGCGCGTTGGCGACCCGGCGGCGCTCGTCATCGCGGGCGTCCTGCCCCGCCGCAAGCTCGAGGCCATCGCACCGTTTCTGATCGTGCCCAAGCCCGAAGGCAGCGCGGCGGCGGTCCGAGGACAGGTCCGGTACCAGACCATCTGGACGGCCGAGGACGACCGCGCGCCCCCGATGGCCCTGCAGGCTCGCGTCTCCACGCTGCGGCACCTCACCGTGGGTGCCACCGCGCTGCTCGACCGCAACCGCCTCGACGACGTCTCGTGGGACCCCAACCGCGACGCGCTCAGCTCGACCGGCCCCCGCACCACCGCGCGAGTCCCCAAGTTCTTCGCGCAGTGGGACACCCCCGAGTGGGGCGTCATCGCGGGCACGTACACGATCGGCTTCGGCCAGCGCCTGGTCTTCGACACGACCGGCCGCTACACGCCCAACGGCTTTCGCCTCGACGACACGGTCTTTCGCAGCACGTACCTCACGACCGGCTGCCGCGAGACGCGGGGCGAGCTGGTCGACGGCCCGTGCGACGACGACGCAGACCGCGTGTACGTCACCCCCGACTTCTACGCGCGTGAGCGGCAGCGCGGCGTGGCCATCGGCGCCAAGCACATCAAGATGCCCGAGGGGTGGATGCAGACCTACGGGTTCTTCAGCCACCAGACCCGACCGGTCTATCAGTACGGCATCTACAACCGAGACATCTGCAGTGACCCGCGCCTGAACACCGCTCTCTTCCCCGAGTGCAGCGCGCCGGACGTGTACGTACAGAACCCCGACCTGCTCACGCCGTCGACCTCGTTCCGCTTCGCGACGCTGCCGAACATGTTCAACGAGATCCAAGGCGGCGGGAACATCAGCTACTTCCTCAACCGGCGCACGCACGTGGGCGCGACCGCCTACGCGAGCAGCGTGAGCTGGCTGGTCGACGGCGCCGACCTCGACTTTCAAGAGTGGCAGCGGACGCCCTACGGTGGGCCCTTTGGCGCCGCGGGTGCCGACGCGAGCTGGGGCCGCAAGTGGGCCGACGTCTTCGCCGAGGTCGCCTACTCCTTCGACTCCATCGACCAAAACGGCGGCGGCGGCCCAGCGGCGGTCATTCGGCACACCGCCACCTTCGATGGGCATGAGATCGAAGCGAGCTACCGCTACTACGACCGGAAGTACCAGAACCCCTATGCCCGCTCGATCGCCAGTGCCGACCAGACCAACGGTCTGCGCGCCACGGACGAGACGGGCGGACGGATTCGCTACACCGGACACATCGCAGAGCGAGTCGACCTGCGCACCTTCTTCGACGTGTGGCATGAGCTGTCCACGGGGCGCACGAAGCTTCGGACGTACGCGCGCGGCGACGTTCAGGCACTCGACTGGCTCCGGCCCGGACTGTGGGTGGACTACGAGACCCGCGACATCACGGGTTCGGGGCGCGAACGGTGCTTCCAGAACTTCGGTGGCGAGGAAGAGTTCGCCGAGATCCAGATCCAGCAAAACGATCAGCTCTCGCCCGAGAGCGGGTCGTTCGACATCAACGCGCAGAACTTCGGCATCGACAACGGCGGCTGCTCGGGCGTCCGCTACCGCGTCACGCCGCGGGTTCGCGTCGACCCCCACAAGCGGGTCAGCGCCAGCGCGCAGTTCCAGTACGCCTTGCTCGACGACCTGCGCTACGACGGCCGCATGCGCTCGGACGCTCGCGTCGTCGGCATCGTGCGCGCCAACCCGGTCGACCCGCTGCGCGTGACGTTCCGAATCACATGGGACAAGGACGACCTTTCGGACGACACATATCTGAACGAGACGCTGTGGGGCTACGTTCGCGTGCAGTACAAGCTGGCGAACTGGTTCCAGCCCAGCCTGCGCTACGACCTTCGGGCCTGGCTCGACGATCGCGAAAGCACCGCGGTGCGCCGGCCCAACCCGGAGCACTGGGTGCTCTTCCAGCTCACGTCCCGATTTTAGCAGCCCGTCAGCGGGTCACGTTGCGCTCGACCTGCGCGCCCACGACCACCCGGACGCGCGCGGCCTCGACCGGCGCGACGTAGACCGGCCCGAACGCGCTGTCGAGCAGCTCTCCATCCGCGTCGTAGGCGGACCAGCGTCGCAGCGGCTCGCCTTCGTCGAAGCCCTCGGCGGGGGCCGTGTACACCCCTGCCCCCTCGTGCTGCAGCGTGGCGCTGAAGCCGAGGTCCGTCGGCGCTTCGGGTGCGCCTGCGGCCCCGAAGAACTCCTCGGACACATCGTCGAAGCGGAAGTCGCAGTGGACGTGCGTGTTGTACTCCACGAGCATGCCGCCGCGGTTTTGGCAGGCAGCCTCCAGCGTGCTCAAGCCGACGTTGACCGGGTCCAGGTCGAAGCCGTCACCGTACATGTGCCGCGAGTGCGTCGCACCGCCCACGCTCGCGTTGTATTCGGGCGGGCGGTAGGCAGAGTTGACCGTAATCGCGCCGACGTCGTCGCGAAGCTGCTGCAGCGACTCGATCGCGTGCGGCTGCACGAGGCCGTACCGCCCCTTGAACGCCTCGGCGACTTCCTCGAGGCGGAAGTTCGGGGCGATCATGGTGTCGGGGTCGATCGCCTCGAGGTCGATGTACGCGATCGGCTGACGGTAGTTCGGGTCGCCGTTGAGTGCGGGCGGATAGTCGTACCCGTCCGGCTGCACGTACAGCAGGTCGAAGCAGGTGTTGTAGCTGCCGTCGGCGCCCGGGTAGCAGACCTCGGTCGGCGCGACGTCATCTCCGCCGCCGGTGGTTCCACCGTCGTCGGTCGGGTCGCCCATCGAGTCGTTGCCCGAGGGGTCGCTACCGTCGCAGACGCACGGGCCCCACCCGTCGCCAGCGTCATTGCAAATCTCGTAGCCCAGGTGCACGCCGTCGTCGCAGAGGCACTGGCGCTCCATCCCGGGGTTGCAGGTCCCGGGCGTATCGCCGCTGGGATCCATGCCCCCCGTCTCGTCGCCCTCGGGCTCCATGCCGGTGTCTCCGGTCGCGTCCGCCGAGCCGGCGTCGGTGTCCTTGTCGTCGACGTCGAGACCCCCCGAGCCTTCAGGCCCGGCGGTCAGCGCAGGATCCCAGCCGGTCGGCGTTCGGCCGTCTTCGCTCGCGCAGGCTCCTAGCAACAGCGCCGCCGCGAGCAGCGATCCACTTCGCTTCCAGTTCGTCTCGCCCACCACGCGCACAAGTGCGTACACGAGCCGCGGAGGTTCCCAAGTCTCCGAATCCACCATCAACCTCGGTATTTTCACCCGGGGAGGGGGCTGACGTACAGTCCGAGCCGATGACGGACGCCGGATCCGGAACCGTATTGCTCGCCGGAGGTGGCACTGGAGGCCACATCTACCCGAACGTCGCGGTCGTGGAGCGACTTGCGGCACTGGGGCGCAGCTCTGTTCGGTTCGTCGTCTCCGACCGCCCTGGCGATGCCAAGATCCTCGACGCGCAGGGCTATCCCTACACCGCCCTGCCCGCGCGTCCGCTGCCCTCACCGCGCAAACCGTGGAAGGCCCTCGACTTCCTCGCGGGGTGGCGCAGGTCGATCAAAGCGATGATGAGGCTGTTCGACGCGCACGACGTCCGCTGCGTCGTCGCCACGGGCGGGTTCGTCTCTGGCCCGGCAGTCGTCGCGGCGTCGCGGCGCAAGATCCCTCGCGTGCTCGTGAACCTCGATGCGGTGCCAGGCCAAGCGAACCGTCGCCTCGGCGGGATCTCGAGCAAGGTTTTCTCAACCTACCCCTCGGACCTGCTGCCGGGTGCCGAGCGCATCGGGCTGCCGCTGCGCGCCGTCTCGGTGACCGAGCTCAGCCCGGCCGAGGCCCGCGACGCGCTCAAGCTGGACCCGCAGCGCAAGACGATCTTCGTCACCGGCGCAACGCACGGGGCGGAGTCGGTGATCAAGGCGATGATGGAGTTCGTCAGCAGCGCCGAGCGAGCCTCGGCGTTCGACGGGTGGCAGGTGTTCCACCAATGCGGAACCTTCGACGTGGCGACGCTGCAGACAGCCTATGACGAAGCCGGCGTAGCCGCCAAGGTCGTCGACTATTGCAGCGCGTTGGGCACGGCGTATCGCGCCGCCGACGTGGTCATCAGCCGCGCCGGTGCGGGCAGCGTCGCGGAGGCGTGGGCCAACCATACGCCCACGTTGTTCTTGCCGAACCCGTACCACAAGGACCAGCACCAGCGGCACAACGCCGAGCCCATGGCCAAGGCCGGCGGCGCCGAGCTGGTGACCGATCACGTCGATCCGGTTGCCACGGTTCGCGACCTCGAGCGGCCGCTGCTTCGGCTCATGAACGACGAAGACGCCCGCGCCGCCATGCGCGACGCGAACGTCCAGAGTTGCCCGCCCGACGGTGCCGAGCGCGTCGCCGCGTGGGTGGCCGAGAACGCGTAGCCTCGGCCACCACCGGTGCGCTCAGGTGGGGAGCACCGACTGCTCGCAGATGAGTACGTCGTCGAGGCCCCATTCCACGCCCAGCGCGTCGCCGCAGACGTTGTCGAACTCGAACGCGATGCGGATCGGGCCCGACCATGGAGTGAGGTCGAGCTCGACCATGGTCTCCACGTCCTGCATCAAGCCGTCGGTGTCGTCGTACTCGGTGACCGTCTCCCACGTCGCGCCGTCGTCGGTGCTGACCAGGATTCGCAGCGTGTCGTTGGTCGACAGCTGCGCCGCCTGCGAGAAGCGCAGCGATACCACGCCGCCCGCGACCACGGTGTTGGCCATCTCCACGCGCTGGGTCGTGGGACAGCCCGCGCCGAAGCCGAGCGTGTCCCAAATGCCGGCCATCACTCCGTCGCCGGGCTGCGCAAAGTCGACGCCGTCGGCGTACGCCCAGTGCGTACCCAGAATCCACTGCCCGTCATCGGACTCGAAGTCCTCTTCGAACAGGGTCGTAAACGCGTCGCCACACGCACCCACCGGCGGGGGATCCGAGCACAGCACGACGTCGTCGACGCCCCACTCTACGCCCAGCGAGTCGCCGCAGATGTTCTCGAACTCGAACGCCACGCGCACCGGACCCGCCGCTGCGATCGCGGCGATGTCGATGAGCTCGTCGGACTCTGCGAGCAGGGTCAAGCCGGCGGTGTCGTCGTACTCACCAACGATCTGCCAGGTCGCCCCGTCGTCGGACGACGCGAGGACCCGCAGCGTGTCGTTGGTCGACAGCTGGGCCGCCTGCGAGAACGCCAGCGTCGCGTTGCCGAACAGGTCGACGGGCTCGGCCAGCTCGACGCGCTGGGTGGTCGGGCAGCCGGCGCCGAAGCCGAGCGTGTCCCAGATGCCTGCCATCACGCCGTCACCGGGCTGGGCGAAGTCGAGGCCGTCTGCGTACGCCCAGTGGGTGCCGAGGATCCAGTCGCCGTCGTCGACTTCGAAGTCCTCGACGTAGGCCGCGAACTGGCCGTCCGCACACAGCTCGGGCGGTTCGGGCTCGCACACGAGCACGTCGTCGAGTACCCACGTCACGCCCAGCGGGTCGCCGCAGACGTTGTCGTACTCGAAGCCGAAGCGGACGTCGCCGCCCGCGAACGCGGAGACGTCGACCGTGACCGTGGCCTCGACCGCGTCGGGTCCGGTCGCCTCATCGTACGCCTCGACCTCTTGCCACGTTGCGCCGTCGTCGGTGCTGGCGATGACCCGCAGCGTGTCGAGGTTTGCCAGCTCGCCCGAGTGCGCGAAGGACAGCGTCGCAACGTCGCCGAGGCTGATCGCGTCGGTCATCACAACGCGCTGCGTGGTCGGACAGCCCGCGCCGCCCACGTTCCACGCGCTGGCCATGACCCCGTCACCGACCATCTGCCCCCAGTCGCCGCCGTCTGCGTAGGCCCACTTCGCGTCGAGGACCCACTGGCCCATGTCGGCGCTGAAGTCGTCGCTGAACGCCGCGACCTCGCCTTCGGGACAGCCGTCGTCATCGCCGCCTTCGCCGCCGGTCGACTCCCCACCCTCGGTTTCACCGTCGGTGTCGCTGTCGGCATCCGAGTCGCTGTCGGACTCCATCGACGTCGAACCCGAGGACCCGCCGGTCGCGGAGAGTTCACCGCTGCTTCCGCTCGACTCGCCCGAGCCTTCGGTCCGCCCCATCGACGCGCCGCCCGAGCCGGTGCTCGTGCCGTCGGTCGTCGTCGCAGACCCGCTTCCATCTTGCTGCCCGGTATCGCCGGACATCGACAAGGACTCCCCCATGGACATGCCACCAGACTCCGTGGCGCCGCCGGTCGTCGAACCAGAGTTGCCGTTGGAATCGGTGACGACGCTGGTGTCGTCGCCACATGCGGTCAGCACCGCCGCGGCCAAGACCAAGCGTGCCCATGCTCCACTGTTCGTCCTAACTTTCATGCTCGGGGTTATCCGGTCGGACATTCCCCCACACCAGGACTCAAGTCACGACCCCCGAACCGGTCCGAAGTCTCCACCTCACGGCTGTGGGCTTCCGTAGGACGAGACGTTGGACTTGTAAGGCTCCGCCGGTCGCGTCGTTGAATCGACGAGGATGCACGCGAGCAAGCGCAAGCCGTTCACGGCGGACCGAAGCCGACCGCACGCCATGGAAACCAACGCGTCACAGCGAGGGTCGAAGAAACAGAGCGCGCCCACGGATGGCGTGTCCCCCCTTTCGACCGCGCCGTCGCGGCAGCCATGCGCAGCAACCCTGCAGCGTGGTGCACCGACGCCGAGGTTCGAGACCCCAGCGGTACATCCTCATGACGACCACACGCGTTGCCCTCATCCTCACCCTGGCCTTCGTCTCCAGCGCCTGCGACCTGTTCGCAGGGCCCAAGGAACGAATGGCCACCGACCAACTCTGCGGCGGCACGCCGAGCGAAGACTGCCCGCTGTGGTGACCCACGACGAAGCGCGCCCGCATTCGCTCGGCTTGCCCGAGACCCACGAGACGTGGCTGCTTCTGGCGCGATTGAACAAAGCCCTGCTCACGCGTCGCTTTCCAGACTGGAGCGAGCAGGTGCAACGCAGCCAAGAGGCTACGGGCTGAGGCCTCAGCGCCCAAAGCCCTCGCGGATGTAGTCGTTGATCGCGGTAGCGGTGAGTTCGTCTCTCCACGCGAAACGACTTTGCCCCCGCGCGTGCTCGAGAAACGCGGGTAAGTCGTCTCCGGCGGCAATGCTCGTCGCGTACGACTCGAGGTCGCGATCCGGCTCGGGATAGCCCGGCTCGAACGCCACCGCGTCCTCGCCGGTCGCGGAACGCCAGCCATCGAGGTCGACGTCTTGCCCGTCGACGCGGAACCATGAACTCGCATCCGCGGTGGTGCTGTACCGATTGCCCTCGAACTCGAACGCCGCCAGCGGTCCGGTGTGATGCACGAGCGCGCCCTGCATCGTGGGGTCTGCAAACTCGTTGAATGCCACCCGGATCGCTTCGTGGCCGCCCTCGCCCTCCAGCAGCAGGGCACGGTTTTGCAGCCGCCAGAAGACGTTGTCTTCGATGACGTAGTTTCGGCTCGACGCACCACGCACGCGGACGCCGAATGCGTTGCCGACCCCGGCGGCGCGATGGTTGAGGATCAGGTTGCCTTCGATGCGCGCGCCGTCGTTGTCGATCATCCCGATCGCCCAGGCCAGCCCACGCCCCGTCGGTTGGCTCCTGCCGATGTCCGTCAGCACGTTGTCGCGAACGACCGAGTTCACGAAGCGATGCGGCGCGTCCGTGTTGCCGCCGAGGCTGATCCCGACCTCACCTTCGATCATGAAGTTGTCTTCGATGAGCAGATTCGACATGTCCTCGGTGCTGTCGGAGCGCAGCTTGATGTGAATGCTCGACGCGCGCGCCAGCAGGTTGCCCCGAATGACCATGTCGTGGCCGTTGAGGTACATGTTGTGGTTGTAGATCGTTGCGCACGCGGTCGGATCTCCGTCGGGGTTCCATCCGTTGTGGTCGAACACGTTCTCCTCGATGAGCAGGTTGTCCGCGTGGCTGGCGTACAGCCCTGATGGCCGGTGCTCGTTGCTGCCATTGGGGTTGCCAGGCAGACACGTATCTGCGTGGTAGGCCCGATCGAAGACGTTTCGACGAAATTGCACGCCGTCGTAGTGCCCCTCGCCGAAGCTCTGCACGACTCCTTCTCCGTATTCGAAGTAGCAACCCTCGACCAGCAGTCCGGACCCGCCCCCGACCCACCGCAAGGCCGCTCCCGGTGCCCCGTCGAACGATGGGTCGGCCGGGTCTCCATGGACGGAGGCGAAGTGAAGACCCAGCAGCGCTACGTTGCTGCGCGACTGACCGTTGTGGTCGATGAACGGGCCGGGGATCTCGAGCCGAGGCCGGACCAGTTCGGGGCCGTACGAGCTGATCACGAGCGGATGCTCGGCATCGGCGCCGCTGAGGAAACGCCCGAGCTGCACGTCCCGCCACGTGTCGCCGCGACGCAGCAGAATGAAGTCGTGCGCCCCGTCGCGGACGAGCTCGGCCGCACGCTGCAGCGTGGCGACCGCGGTGTCCGGCGTCGCTCCGTCCGCGTCGTCACTCCCCTCGTTGCTCACGTAGACTACGACGGCGTCGGCGGGGAGTTCGTAGGTCGTGAAGCCGTCCTCGTCCTCGCGCGAACCCGACGCCTCGGTCCGATCGCCAGGCCCGTAGCAACCGTGGTCGCCCGCAAAGTCGATGAACCCATCGCCGTCGTTGTCGATCCCGTCTCCGCACTCCGCAGGGACCTCCGCTCCGGTCGACCCGACGTCGCCGCCGTCATCTCCGCCATCGCCGCCGGTCGTGCTCACCGACGCTTCCGAAGAGGCATCGCCAGCGGTTCCCTGTCCGCCCGTGCTTCCGTCGTCGACGCCGGTCGCCCCGAACGAGCTCGACGATCCATCCGCCTCGCCGTCCCCGGGCGCTCCGGACTCGCCACCGCACCCAGCGACGCCCGCGAGCGTCAACACGACCATCCACCGTCGACCGGTCTCGATTCCCATCGAGACGTGAGTGGTCCAGTCGACGGCTTCTCGTCCCCGTAATGTTGGTGCTCTGAGATACCTCCGGTGCCAGAGGTGGTCCAAGGCTGCTAGAGCGCGCGGTCGACCAGCGCGCGCACCTCTTCGCCCGCCTTGGCCAGCATGCGTGGCTCGTCGATCGTCACGAGCGCGCCGTCCCGCAAGACCGGGCTGCCCGCCACGGCGACGTGTTTCACCGTCTCTCGGCCCGCCCCGTACACGATGCGGTCGTAGACGCTGCTGCACGGCCCGAACGACGCGGGCGTCTCCAGGTCCAAGACGACCACGTCGCCCTGCTTGCCGACCTCGAGGCTGCCCAGGCTGTGCGCCTTCCCGATGGCCGCGGCGCCGTCACATGTCGCCAGCGCGAGCGCTTGCACGGAGCTGAACGCCCCGGGCTTTTGACGCACGCCCTGCAGGAGCGCGGCGAGCCGGACCTCTTCGAGGATGTCCATGTCGTTGTTGCATGGCGCGCCGTCGCTGCCGATGCCGACCTCGATGCCCGGCGCGTCGCCGAGAAAGCCCAGGTGGGCGATGCCCGAGCCGAGCTTGAGGTTTGCCGAAGGACAGTGGCAGACCCGCAGGGAGCGGCCGCGAAGGATCTCCAGGTGCGTCTCGTCGAGCTGCACCCCGTGGGCGATTCGCAGGTCGGTGTCGAGCACGCCGAGCCGGTCTAGGTACGCCATCTGGCTCTCGCCAAGCACCTCACGGACCTCGTCCTCCTCACGCGCGTGCTCGAGCAGGTGCGTATGCACGGGCAGGTTCAGCTCGTTGGCCAGCGCCACCGTTCGCTCCCACAGCGCGGTGCTGCACGACAGGATGAAGCGCGGACACAACGACGACTCGATGCGCCCATCGAACCCGTGCCAGCGCGCGTGTTGCTCCCGGAACGCCGCCTCCGCCGCGTCGGGCAGCTCGATGAGCGCCTCGGGAACGCCCAGGCCGGTGTCCATCAAGCACTTGCCGGCGATGGCCCGAAGCCCGCTGTCGCGGATGCCCTCGAACAGCGCGTCCATGTGGGTGACGAGGCCGATCTCTTGAATCGTCGTCGTGCCGGAGCGAATGCAGTCGGCCGCGCCCAGCATCGCCGACCAGTACGCACTGTCGTGGGTGTGCCCCGCTTCCAGCGGCCAGATGCGGTCGCGCAACCAGTCCATCAGCTCGCGCTCTTCGCTGAGCCCGCGCAGAAGCGCCTGGCCCAGGTGAACGTGACCTTGGATGAAGCCCGGCAGCACGAACTGACCGGTGGCGTCGATCGTCGGGACCCCTTCGGGCGCCTGAACGTCCGCACCGAGTGCCGTGATCACGCCGTCTTGAATCAGAAGGTCACCGAGCACCACCTGGCGCTCGGCGTCCATCGTGACCAGCGTGCCGCCCGTGATTCGCAGCGACGCGCCGCTCACTTGTTCTCGTAGACCTCGGGCTTGAGGACGCCGATGAACGGCAGGTTCCGGTAGTGCCCAGCGTAGTCGAGGCCGTAGCCGACCACGAAGCGGTTCGGGCACACGAAGCCGCGGTACTTCACGTCCACGTTCTCCGAGCGCGCCTCCTGCTTGTCGAGCAGCGCGCAGATCGAGATCGACGCGGGCTGCCGCGTCTCGAGGTTTTCGATCAGGTACTTGAGCGTCAGCCCTGTATCGATGATGTCTTCGACGATGAGCACGTGGCGCCCCTCGATCGAGCTGTTGAGGTCCTTGAGGATGCGGACCACCCCCGAGGACTTCGTGCCGCCGCCGTAGGAGCTGCACGCCATGAAGTCGACCTCGAGCCGCATGTCGAGCGCCCGCGTCAGGTCCGCGATGAACGGATAGCAGCCGCTGAGGATGCCGATGATGAGCGGGTTCTTGCCGCCGAGGTCGTCGGTGATGCGCGTCGCAAGCTCCGCGATCTTCGCGTCCAGCTGCTCCTTGCTGAACAGCGTCTCCTCGATGTCATCAACCAAGCTCGGCGTAGGCATGCCGCGAGAGGTTCGCGCCCGAAGGCCCGATCGGTCAAGGTCCACGAACGCTCGATACGCCCGCGCAGCTCGTATCCGGAACTGCGACGCCGTTGTTGGCCTCGTCGCATTCACGAAGCACCCCACCGACCACGACGTCGAGCTCGAGGTCGACGATGGGCGAGGCCACGGCAAACGCCACGTCCACGACCTCTCCGGGGACCAAAAGGCCTTGAAGAGGCCGCTCGTCGAGCACGGCACCGTCCCGAAGCAGTCGGACGACGACGCCCGCCACGTTGGCCGTGATCGCACCCGCGTTGCGGATGCGCGCCACGACGTGACTCCCCCCAACGCACGAAACCGACGCACTCACCTGGAGGTCAGCCGCGGGCTCCGGCCCTGCGCCATAGCCGGCCGTGCGAACGGCGTTGAGCACTGGGTCGCTCCAGTCCTCGAACAACGGCTGCCGCAGTCCACCCGCCCCATCCGTGACGCCTACGCGGTGCGCGTGGGTCGTCCACGCGCGTCGTGCCCGGCTCCAGGCCTGACCTTCGGCCCCGTAGACGAACACCCCTCGACGCGCCACCTGCCCGGGACAGTTCGCCGACGCAAAGCCGTTGGCCACGACCACGAGCTCCCCTCGACCATCGGCATCCACATCGGCAACGACGGGGTACTCGCGACTGGTGCTCTGCGTGTTGGGCAGCTCGAGCATCACGTCGCCAGCACCGCCGTCGAACACCCGAAGCGTGCACTCGTCGGCAAACAGCACCTCAGCTCGGCCGTCGCCCTGAAAGTCGAAGGCGCTGGCGCCCGTGCCAGATGAAGCCTCGTCGGAGATCGGTGACGACCACGCTGCGACGAGCGCATCATCGACGAGATCGACGACGGAAATCGTGCGCGCCCCGGCCACGGCAACCTCGGGTCGACCATCGCCGTCGAAGTCGGCAAGTGCAGCCGGACCGCCGCGTCCGCCACCGGGGATGGGCCATGCGGCGACGCCATCGATGCACCCGGCCGACGCGGTCGGGCACCACGAGCCGCCGGTTTGCCCATCGACCACCTGCACCTGCCCCTGCCCCACCACCACAACCTCCGGGCGCCCATCGAGGTCGAGGTCGCCGACGACGGGCCATCCATCCGCAACCGATGCCCGCCATCGCTCGGTGAGGGCCGCGTCCGGGCCCACGGCCCAAGCACTGCGGCCCGTCACAAGCTCGGCGACACCATCGCCGTCGAGGTCGGCGATGACCGCGATCCCGCCGTTGCCGCGCGGGATATCCGAGGCGTCGAGCTCGTTGCTGCCGTGCAGCGGAGCATTCTCCGCGCGTCCGTCGAACGCGGGCGAAGCAAGGATCTGACCGCCACCGATGACGGCGGCCCCGAACGCAGCCTCCGCCCGCCCATCTCCCTGCGCATCGAGAAAGGTCGGATTGGAGCGACGGATGGCCAACCGCGTCGTCGTGCGCCACAGCTCCCCGCCTGCAAGGTCGACCGCCCGCACCCACGAGTCGTCGGTGTCGTCGATGCGACGCGCGCCGTAGACGATCTCGAGCGTTCCGTCGCCATCGAGGTCTGCGATGCCCGGCGCTGCGATACCCAGCGGCGTGAACACGGGCAGGACATCCGGAGCGACCGGCGAAGACTCGTCCGCGTCGATGTGCAGCTGCACCGCGCCATCCTGACCGTCCAGCACCCACAGCTCACCGTTCTCCGTGTGCGGCGGATTGCTGCCCCCGAGTTCGTCGGTCCGCGCGCTCACCACCACCACCTCGCCTTCGGGATCTGCGTCGAGATTTGCGATGGCGGGGAGCGTCAGGACGTCGAAGTTCTCGACCGACCACTCCAGCCGAACGGAGAGCGTTTCGAAATCACCGACTGCCGTGCAGCTGCCTCGAGGAACACACACCCCAAGCACCGGGTCGCACACATCGCCCTGCGGACATTCGTAGTCATCGCCGCAGGTCTGCTCGGGCGCAACGCAGGCGCCGTCGATGCAAACCTCGAGCGCGGCGCAGCACGTGTCCAGCGCGGCCCCACACACCACCGGCGCTTCACAGGCGCGGTCACAGGCTGCGCCCGCACACGCCCCGCCATCGCAGCACTGGACCGGCCCGTCTTCGCACGTCTGTGGCGTGCAGGGAGAGCCGGCGGACTCTCCGTAGTCGTCCCGTTCGCCCTCGTCGACATCATCCCCGGCACCCGCCCCCGAAGCCGCGCCGTCCCCCTCGACGATGACGCGCTCGACGCATGCGGACGCAACCGATGCCAACACTACGCAGCCCACCAGCACTCCTCGCCAGCCCATGTCTCAGCCTCGCACCCGCGACGATCGGGAGCGAGTCGATTCTTCGACCTGGGACAGGACGGGCGGCCGGACCCTCAGACGGGTGAACCCGGCGGTCCGGGCTCCGGACCGCCCGCCTGAGCCATCCGATCGAGCACGAGCGTCGCGGTGGCCGACATCGACATCGCGTATTGGTCGGCCGCCTCTTCACACGCGCGGCCGTTCGCCCCTGACCAGCGCCGGCGATACCAGTCCACGTGATGGCCAACCTCATGAAACAGGAGGTGCTCCACCCAGAAGCGGCGCAGCCCCGCTTCGGAGAAGCGAAAGCACCACCGCCCCTTCTCCTGCACCGGCTCGGCCTCGAACTTCGCGTACTCCCGCACCCTGCTCTTGGCGGGCTTTCGCCGGCCGAGGCGCAGCGTGCGGTCCAGCGGCCAGGGATACATCGTGATGAGGCGAACGCCGCTGCCGCACGTGAAGCTCGCGAGCGGGAGCGCACCCGCCACGTAGTCGGTCTTTCGCACCCGACGCAGCCAGACGTGCGTGATCTCGGCCGTGTCGGTTGCAGGCAGCGCACGCAGGGCTTCGAGCGTCTCCGCCCCGTCGACCGGAAAGAAGAAGTCCCGCGAGGGGTTCTCTTCAATCAACAGCGGCAGAACGTCCCCCGCGTCGGGCCGATGCAAAGCGTGGAGACGCTGGAAGATGCCGTCGCTCAGCCGCGGTCGAACCCGGCCGCCATGCCAGTCGCCGAACCGCCGGTTCTTTCGCCAGGCCGTCTCTTTCCGATTCCGCACGACTTCGGATGACGCGAGCACGGCGCTCGGCGAGCGACGTTCGCCGACTCAGCAGGCCTCTCGGACCGCCCGACCGCGGACGCCGATTGGCCCGCTATCGTCGTCACCTCATCAGCCTCGCCTCGAGCGTTCCAAGCGCCCGCAGCACGGCATCCCGGTTCTTGGCGAGCTTCATCCAGCGCGGCAGTCGGCTTCCGAGCGAGCGGTTCGCCCAACCCTCCTCGGAGCGCGCGGCCGGTCGAAGCGAAGCTGCGATGTAGCGCCGCAGCCAGCGAAGGTGACTCACGTTGTAGGCCCACAGGCGTTCGCCGCAGCAAGACGTCTCGAGCCAAAGCGGGGCATGGAAGTACCAATCGACCCCCTTGCCGACGACGACCACGCCTTCGGGGAACTCGTGGTGTCCAGGATGACAAACGACACCGACAGCGGTGGGTCGCCACGCTCTCGCGTAGCCACAGCTCGAGCACGTCAGCCGGGCGGCGACGAGACGATTCTCTGAGCGCGCCTGGACCACGCCCATCTCGTCGCATTGAGGACAGTGAACGAGGAACGCCTCGGCGAGGTCCCACAGATATGTCGGACGCGTACCGGTCGCCTCGCGCACGCCCCTACCCGAAGTAGGCCGGGGCGTTGCCCGGCTTCCACTTGATGTTGCAGCCCAGGCTCGGCTTCTGGTCTTCGGAGACCGCGTGTCCCGCCAAGACGGCCTCGAGCGCGCCGAGCAGGTCGTTGCCGGTCACGGGGAGCTCGTTGCCGGGACGGCTGTCGTCGTACTGGCCGCGGTAGGCGAGCGTCTTCTTGGCGTCGAAGACGAAGAAGTCGGGCGTGCAGGCGGCTTCGAACGCCTTGGCGACCGACTGGTCGGCGTCGACGAGGTACGGGAACGAGTAGCCGTAGGTCTGCGCCTCGGTGCGCATGCGGTCGGGCGTGTCGTCGGGGTACTGGTCGAAGTCGTTGCTGTTGATCGCGACCATCGCGATGCCCCGCTCGGCGCAGGAGCGCCCCAGCTCGGCGAGCGCACCGCGGAGGTGACGAACGAAGGGGCAATGGTTGCAGATGAACACGACGACGTACGCGCGAGCGTCGGCGAAGTCGTCGAGCGAGACGGTCTTGCCGTTGGCGTCGGGCAGCGAGAACGACGGCGCCGAAGCGCCGAGCGCGACCATGCGGGAACGCGTCATGACCATGGCCGCGGAGTATAGACGTCCACGCTGCCCGTGGCGCTGCGCAAGCCGATGCGCGGCTCAGCCGCCAGCGTCGGTCACGATGTGCTTTTTCACGGTGCGGCGGTCGAGCTCGGCCCGGCGCGCGACCTCTTCGTAGGTGCCGTGCCGCGCGTAGAGCACCCGGCAGTACAGCGACACCAGCTCTTTGGCCGTGAGCGAGCCTGCATCGACGCCGCCGACGAGCGCGCGCCGGTCGTCGGTCGCGTCAGCCGCGGCATCCCCGAGGAACGGGTGCCCCATCAGGATGCGTCGCGTCGCCTGCTCGAGCTCGCGAACGTTGCCTGGCCACGCGTAGTCAGCCGAAACGTGCTCGCGGATCGAGGCGGCAACCTCCCCGACCAGCGCGGGCGCCTCGCGCCCGAGGATGCGCTCGACCAACCGCGCGAGCAGAAGCTCGAGCTCGCCGGGGTCTTCGGCAAGCCGCAGCCGCAGCGGCGGGACTTCGATGACGTCCGAACACAGCCGGTAGTAGAAGTCGTCGCGGAAGGTGCCCGCGCGACGCATCGCGGCGAGGTCCTGGTTCGTCGCACCGATCACCCGCCCGCGGAACGGCATCGTGGAGTGGCTGCCCACCGGGGTGAAGCTTCGCTCCTGTAGAACCCGCAGAAGCTTGATCTGGACCGGCACGCTCACCTCACCGATCTCGTCGAGAAACACCGCGCCGTGGGGACTGCACCGGCTGAACACGCCGTCGTGCGCGTCGATGGCTCCGGTGAAGGCACCCTTGCGATGTCCGAAGAGTTCGGACTCGATCAGCGTGGGGGGAAACGCCGACAGATTGATCGACACGAACGCGTTGGTGAAGCTGTCGACGAAGCGGTGACGACGCGCGTCGTACGGGATGAAGCCCGAGCGCCCAATCGCGGCCGCCGCCGCTCCCTTGCCGCTGCCCGTCGCGCCGAGCAGCAGGGTCGAAAAGTCCTCCATCCGATCGGCGAGCAGCGACGCGTACCGGCCAATGTCGGCGGTACACACGTTGTTCCACAGCCGCTCGCGAAGCGCCCGCATGCACGGCGCGCGACCGATCAACCCGCGGTCGATGAAATAGAACGCCCGACGCATTTGGAAGAACACGGCGACCATGTGGACTGCGTGCTCGCGACGAAAGCCGTAGCCCGTCAGCTCGCGCAGCAGCGGCTCGCCAAACTGAAGCGGTGGCGCGACTCCGCTGGGGTCATCGTGGCCGGCAATATAGTCGTCCAGCGCATCCGCGTAGCGATGGAAGACCAAGAACAAGACCGCGTGTTCGACCCGCTCTCGGGCATCACCCGTCCATCGCGTGACGTCGAGGGTCACGCCACCGGCGACGCGCTCGAGCCGAGCCTCCACCTTGGTGACCAGCTTCTCGAGGAGCTCTCCCCGCCCCTCGGAACCGTCGGCCTCGGCCAACTCGAGGTCGAGCGCGTGCCGAGCCGTCGAGAACGGGTTGTGAAACACCACCGCCGAGACCTTGCCCAAGAACGTTGCGTCCTCGGGATCCAGCGCGCCGGACACGCGAGACATCTCCTGCGGGACCATGTACACAGAATGTACACGAGCTTTCGGCAGCATTGCTTTTTCACCAATGATTTCGGTGACTCTCCCTCGGCACGAGTCCTGCTCAACCAACGGGCATGAACACCGCAGCCGCCTCGTACCTGTCGCGCCGCTTCGTCCCCGCAACCGCGCGCCGACTGCGCGAGCGGGTCTTGCACAGCATGGTTCGCGGCCTGGTCCGCATGACGTACCGGCTGCGGACCCAGGGTCTCGATCACGTCCCCGATGGCCCGGCGGTGCTCGTCTGCAACCACGTCAGCTTTGCGGACGCGGTCCTTCTCGGCGCCGCGTTCCATCGCCCGGTCCGCTTCGTGATGGACCACCGGATCTATCGCAACCCCGCCCTCAACTGGTTCTTCCGCTCCATCGGCGTAATCCCCATCGCACGCGCCAAAGACGACCCGGCCCTGCTCGCCGAGGCCTACGATCGGGTCGCGGCAGCGCTACGACGCGGTGAACTCGTGTGCATCTTCCCCGAGGGCATGATCACCTACGACGGCGAGCTCAACACGTTCCGAGACGGCGTCACCCGGATCATCGAGCGCACCCCGGTGCCCGTCGTTCCCATGGCCCTTCGGGGCATGTGGGGTTCGTTCTTCAGCCGTCGCGGTGGACCTGCGATGCGCCGATTCCCCCGGCGGTTCTGGTCCAAGGTCCAGCTGCACGCCGCGCCTGCCCTTCCCGCGAGCGACGTCACTGCGGAGGTGTTGCAGTCGCAGGTCCAGGCATTGCTGGACTGAGCGGTGGAGCCACGCCGCAAGCGGGGCTCAGCCCGCTTGCAGCAGTCCCCGCAGCGCGAGCGAAGCGTCGTCGAACGGAGCCTCGTCGGGCGGACCGTCGGCGTGCAGGAACGTGAGCCGCTGGGGATCGTCGCTGAGCTGCACGATGGTGGAGCTGCGCGTGCCGTAGTTGCGGGCCCGATCGAGCACGGTCACGCCCTCGAGCGGTGGGGTGTCGCGATGACGAAGCACGCGCTGCCACGCATCGAGCGTCGGCAGCACGGGCCCCGCAAGCGGCCGCACCAGCTCCGGCAGCCGCTCGAGACGCAGCGACGGCGCGGCCGCCATCGACCGCTCGGTGACCACGTGGATCCCCGGCTGCAGCCGATGTCGGTGATGCGTGGTCCCGTCGTTCCACACCAGGTGCGCGCTGGTCGTGTCCGCGAGCACCAGGTGGAAGGGGTTGTGACGCTCCGGAGACTCCGCGCCGATCCGCAGCGCGGCTTCGGCCGCGGTCGGAGCTCGTAGCGCGTCCAGGACCATCTGCCCTCGCGACCGCGCCTTGGGGTCGAGGTTCGACGAGAACCGGTTCGTGATGCCCACGAACACGCCGAACGCGTTGACCCCCAGCCAGGTCCCCCCCGCCTTTTGGTCCCGCGGCGACAGCACGCTGACGCCTTCGTTGTCCCAGACCGCGGGCGCGGAGGCGGGACGATCGAGATCCTCGTCGCGGTTCGCAGCGACGACCAGCGGCACGTCCGACCAGACGGACGCCGCAACGATCAGGGTACACATGCGGGGGCGATCGTATCAGGCAGCTCAGCCGTCGTTGCCGTCGGGCTTCTTCGCCGGCGTGACGGTGGTCTTGGTCGGGATGGTCGGGGCCCGCGGGGGCGCCGTGGTCGGGCCGGTCGCCGGCTTGGCTGCCGGCTTCGGCGCGGGGCGCTTGGCCATCTGACGACGGGCCTCATCGTAGCGACGCTTGACGATGTCTCCGGCGACCTCGCGACCGCCGAGGCCGAATGCAAGCGCGGCGCCCAGGCAGAGCGCACCGAAGAGCAGGCCGAACGTCATGAGCACGAAGTCTTCGGCGACGTCGAGCTGCCGCACCGCCATCGTGAACGCGAACACGAGTACGGCGTAGCGCGCGAACTCTCCCATCCACTTGCCGACCTCATCGTCACCACGCGCGCGGATCAGGTCGCGGACGTAGTTGCCGATGGCGAAGCCGACGCCGACCACGAGCGTGGCGACGGCGACGTTCTTGACGATGTAGCCCAGGAACGAGTTCACGTATCCCGACCACGTGGCCAGCTGCAGCGTGGCCAACGCTTGCGCCACACCGAGCAGGATCACGCCGACCTGCACCGCAAAGCCGAGCGCTTCGCTGTACTCGCCGAGTCGGTCTTCACGCTCGGAGAGCTTCTTGAAGCCAAGGTTCTCCATGAACCGGTCGAGGCCGAGGTTCCGCAGCGCGCCCGCAACGACGCGGCGCAGAAGCTGGCCGACGAACACGGCGACCACGATGATGACGACGCCAACGGCCAGCTTCGGCAGCAGGTTCCAGAACTGCCCCATCATGTCGGTGAGCGGCTCCGAAAGCGTCGTGAGGCCAACCTCGTTGAGTGCGGCGATGCTCGCCTGCACGATGATGAAGACCATCAGTGCCGTCGCGACGACGTCGCTGGGCGAGGTCTTGCCGGTCACGCGGTCGAGCTGCGCCTTCTCGGCGAGCGAATCGAAGCCCAGTCCCTGCAGGACCTTACGGACCACGGTCCGCGCGATGCGACCGCCGAAGTAACCGACGGCGACGAGCAGCACCGCAAAGGCCACCTTGGGCAGCACGCCGACGACGTGGTCGATCGCGTTGTGCAGCGGCGTGGCGACAGGCCCAATCTCCAGCGCCTCGAAGGCACCGGCGATGCCCAGGAGCATGATGAGCCAGAAGACGACGCTGCCGACGGTGGCCGAGAACGCGGGCTTGGCTTCACCGCTCTCGGCAAGCTCGGCGAACTTCGTGTCGACGCCCAGCTTGTCGAGCGCGGTCGAGACGACCTTGCTCAGGATACGACCGGCAAAGTACGCCGCGACGAGAAGCAGCGCGGCTTTACCGATGCGCGGCAAGGACTGCACCACCGTGTCGACCAAGCGCTCGAGCGGGCCCGCGACCTGCGAGAGGCCGGCAAACTCGAGGACGCCGACGACGACCAGGAGCATCACGACGTAGTACGCAACCTGCGCGATGAAGCGCTCGACGCTGCCTTCGTCACCGCCGCCCTTCTTCTCGCGCAGCAGCATGCCGACGCCGAGCTTCTCGGCTGCCTTGTTGTCGAGGTCCGTCTTCGAGAAGACCTGATAGACCGCGTAGCTGATCGCCTTCGCGACGATCCAGCCACCGATGAACAGCAGCACTGCGAGCAACACGCGCGCGCCCAGCTGGACCGCAGGGTTCTCGGCCCACGCTTCGAACTGGCCGAGCATGCCGTCGTCGGACGCGGAAGGCGCCGCCGCAGCAACCCAGGGCGTGAGCAGAGCGACGCAGGCCGCCACGATGGGAGTAGAGGTACAGAGAGGAGACTTCGGAGGTCGGTCGTTCATGGGATGCCCTACGAAAGCGAGCGCCGGCCTTCGTAACACGCGAAATCCGCGTCCGGATGGCCGGTGTGAACCACTTGGCCCCCCCGAGCCCCTGCGCCATGATACCGCGGGGCACGCGCAGTTTGACGGTCGACGAGGGGCCTCCTATCGTCCGCTCAACCGCGTTGACCCGGGCCTATAGCTCAGTTGGTTAGAGCGGCCGGCTCATAACCGGCTGGTCCCTGGTTCAAGCCCAGGTGGGCCCACTACCGATTTTCGCACCTGCATGAATCCGCAGATCCAAGCGCTGTTCGAGCTTCAGAAGCGCGACCGACAGCTCACCGTCCTGGAGCGCAAGCTCACTCTCATTCCCAAGCGCCTCAAGGAGCTCGAGGAAGACATGGAGCGTCTCGGGCAAATGCTCGAGACGGAGCGGAAGAAGTGCGACGACACGCGCAACTTCCAGCGCACCCATGAAGTCGCCCTCGAAGAAGAGGAAGCGCTGCTTCGGAACTCGCGCGCCAAGATGAGCCAGGTGAAGAACCCGCGCGAGCTCTCCGCGATTCAGCGGGAGATCGAGTCCACCCGTCGCATGGCGGCGACCCGGACCGACGAGATCCTCAAGATCAAGCAAGCCGTCGAGGACGCGGAGGCCAAGCTCAAGGGAATGAGCGACAGCTTCACCGACGTGCGCACCAAGGCGAACGCCGAGGCCGAACGACTCAAGGCCGCGCAGACCCGCCTCCAGGGCAAGCTCGGCAAGCTCGAAGACGGTCGCAAGGGTCTCAAGGGGCAGGTGGAACTCGACACGATCCGCACCTACGAACGCATCCGTCGTCGCGTTGGAGGCGTCGCCTTCGTCGCAGCTTCGGAAGGGCGGTGCACCGCCTGCAAGATGCACGTCCCCCACCAGACCTTCGTCGCGCTGCGCAAAGGCCAGGAGATCTTCTCGTGCGAGAGCTGCGGTCGGCTCCTGTACTGGAAGGGGCTCTTCCCCGAAGAAGAGGCCGACACCGGCCCCAAGGCGAAGGCCGCCCCGGAGAAGCGCCCGGCGAAAGCCGCCACCTGAGCGCGCCCGCCCCCCGGCACTGGGGAGCTCCCGTAAAACGCCCCGCACGGCTTCGGCCGACGGGGCGTTCCTTCGTGGTTCCGCGTCAGCGAACGAAACGAGCGGCGCGACGCTTCGCGGCCGCCGTCGGGTCGAGACGCTCGAGCAGGCCTGGGTCCATGTCGGCAGCCTCGAGGTCGGCCGCGCTGAGATCGGCCAGCCGCTTGCCCGCGCTGCGCTGCGCTGCGACGAGCGCTCCGACTTTGCCGTACGCATCGCGAAATGCCATGCCCCCCGCGACGAGCCCTTCGCAGAGGTCGGTCGCCACGGCGTCTCCCTTGACGAGCGCTGCCATGCACGGCTCCGCGTTGAGCGAGACGTGACCCAGCGATATCTCGATCATCCGCAGGCAGTCGACCACCCCATCCACGGCTGCGAACAGAACTTGTTTGTCCTGCTGAAGGTCGCGGTGGTAGCCGGCGCCGAGCCCCTGGAAGGTGACCATCAGCTGGACGAGCTCGCCCTGGCGAAGCGCCGACTGACCCCGCACCAGCTCGAACAGATCGGGATTACGCTTGTGCGGCATCATCGACGAGCCGCCCGCGATGGCGCCACCGAGCGTGACGAGGCCGTCGGAGGCCAGCTCGATGATGTCGGCGCTGAAGCGCCCAAGGTGCAGTCCCAGGCGCGCGCAGACGAAGACCAAAAGCAGCGCATGGTCGCGCTGCCCGATCGCGTCGATCGGGTTGCTCGGGGGCCGCTCGAACTGCAGCGCCGCCGACGAGACCGACGTGTCGACGGGGAGCGTCGTTCCGCCGACGGCCCCCCCGCCCAGCGGGGAGTCGGCCAGCTCGCTGCGAACGGCCGTCAGCAGCGCGCGGTCGCGGCGAAGCGCCTCCGACAGTGCGCCCGCCATCCAGACATCCGCAGTCGTGGGGATCGCGACCTGCCGGTGCGTGTACGACGGCAGGATGACGTCTTCATGCCGGGCGATCCAGGCGTCGGCTGCCGAGAGCACGGCGTCGATCTGCGCCTCGACTCGGCCGACGGCCTCCCGCGACCAGAGCTTGAGGTCGGTCGCGACTTGGTCGTTGCGGCTGCGCCCGGTGTGGAGCTTGCCGGCCACGTCGCCGACCGCCTCGCGCAACCACGACTCGACGGCCATGTGGACGTCTTCCTCGTCCGGCTTGAGGACGACCTCTCCCGAGGCGACCTTGCCCGGCAGGGACTCGAGCGCGTCGATGAGCGTCGTCGCCTCGTCCTGGGTGAGCAGCCCACCCGCAAGCAGTCCGCGGACGTGGGCGACAGAGCCTCGGCAGTCTTCTTCGAGCAGTCGCGCGTCGATGGGCAGCGACGTCGACCACGCGAGGAACTCGGGGTCGAGCGCGCCGCCGGTCGCGGCGGTGCGGGCGATGGAGCCACTCATGGCGTGAAGTCGAAGTAGTCCCGAAGCGAACGCAGCGCGTTGGGATCGTTGGTCTTGATCTTGCCGCGGGCGATGTCCAGCGGGCCGGGCATCTTGCCTTTGATCACCATCTTCTCGAACAGCTCCGGTGTCGTCTTCAAAACGACATCGGCGTTCTCGACGGTCTTGCCGGGCTCCACAGAGCAGGTCTCGGGGTCGATCTTGACGGTGTACTTGTGGTCGCCAACGGAGAAATAGAAGGTGCTTGGGGCCTTTGCGGTGCCTTTTCGGTACCGCGTGGGCATGGCGTCGAAGATCTCGGGAATCGTCATTCCGGCGCGACAGTACCAGGCCCCAGGCCGGCTTCGGGGGGCCGATCGCGCAGGCCAAATGGGGACCTGCGCCACACCCCGACTTTTTTTGGACGAACTGTCGCTCGCGTTGCATCGAACCGTAGGTACTCTCGTCTACAAACCGTTCGGTGCTCCGTGGGTGTGCACGGGCCGACGCGTCTTCAGGAGCCAATCCTCATGCGACTTTCCTCCAAAATTGCCCTGTTCATGGCGGGCCTGCTCGCCCCGCTGGCCATCGCCCAAACCGCCCACGCCGGCATTGCAGCCTGCGGCAACATCCACGTCGAAGCCGAAGCCGAGTGCGAAGTCCGCGGCGGCATCGAGTGCGAAGGCATGTGTACGCCGCTCTCGGTCCAGGCCCAGTGCGCCGGCGACCTCGCGATCGAATGCCGCGGTGGATGCGAAGGTGAACTCTCGGTCGAAGCCGAGTGCTCGGGTAGCTGCAACGCCGACTGCATGGCCCAGTGCGAAGTCGACCCGCCCAGCTTCGACTGCCGCGGCACGTGCTTCGCCGACTGCCAAGCCCGCGCCGAAGCCAGCTGCGGCACGGGCGACCAGGAGTGCTTCGCCGCCGCCGAAGGTTCGTGCGAAGCCGAGTGCTCGGTCTCGTGCGAAGCCCAGCCCGGCACGGCCGACTGCGCAGCCTCCTGCGAAGGCAGCTGCAACGCCTCGTGCAGCGCCTCGGGCCAGGCCTACTTCGACTGTCAGGTCGAGTGCCAGCGCCCGCAGTTCCCCAGCTGCGAAGCCGAGATCCGAGGCGGCTGCGAAGTCGCCTGCGAGACCGAGCAGGGCGCGCTGTTCTGCGACGGCAGCTACGTCGACCACGACGGCAACCTCGAGGAGTGCCTCGACTCGCTGCGCGGCCTGCTCGACGTCATGGTCAGCGGCTCCGCCAGCTGCAGCGGCAACAGCTGCGAAGCCGAAGGCGCGATCAGCTGCAGCTGCACCGCCAGCGACGCCCAGTCCGACAAGATGGGCGGCGCCGCGTTCTTGCTCGGCGGCCTGTTCCTCTTCGGCCTCAGCCGCCGCCGCAACGACTAGTCGTTCGGTCCTCCCTACGCGCCCGCGTCGCTCTGCGACCGGGCGCGTCTTCGTTGGTTGAGGGTCAGCGCCGGCGGTATTTCCACGTCGGGATGCGAACCGCCAGGCCCGCCTCCCACAGCGGAACGCCGCTGGGCCCGTAGATCATCTCGACCCGATTGCGATACATGAACCACGACGCCTGCGTGAACAGGTCGACGGTTCTGAACAGCCGGAACTGGATGCCGAGGCCACCGTCGACCCACAGCGTCGTGGGGACGCCGGTGGCCGACGTGACCTGGCTGCGGCCGCGCGCGTAGACGGAGAAGAACGAGAAGTGCCCGGCGACGCCAGCACCCGCCGCGCCGCCACCCGCGACGCGGTCGCTCCAGGATCGACCGTCTCCGCCGTCCTCGACCGGCTCGTTGCCACGAAGATTCCCGCCCACCCCCGCACCGCCCGCGCCGTGGACGTCGACGGCGAGGTAGTTCTTCGCGAACCGCCGTGGCGCGTGCGTGTAGCGAGCGCCCGCGTACCCCATCGCCCAGCTGTTCGCCGACGCGTTGGCGCCTGCCTCGACCGCCCACGCGTCCCGGACCCCGTACGACACGCTGGGACCGCCCATGTGCGGACCGAGGACGGTCCCCCCGACCCCACCGACCAGGGCCACGTCTCCCTCTCGCACCCGGCCCGGAGCACCCCCGTGGACCGTCTGTAGCGGTGGAGCATACGTCGGTGTGCATCCTGCCAGCACCCCAACGATCGTGAGCGCAATCCTTCGCATCACCGCGTCAGCGTCCCAAGTTCGTCCCGCGGATGTCCAGCGCGATGTGTCCACAGGGATAGGTGCCCGGGATACTCTCGCGATCGTGAGTGGTCGATACGATGGGCAGCTGCGCGGCGATCGAGGCGACTACGCCCGCTACCTCGCCGGTATGGACGCCTCGATGCAGCAGAAGGTCGCGCTCACGGCAGCGCACCTGCTGTGTCAGGGCCGGGTTGCGGATATGGGGATGGGCTCCGGCTCCGGTTCCGAGGCTCTCGCCGCGCTCTACCCCGGCCTGCGCGTGACGGGCGTCGACGTCAGCGAAGAGATGGTCACGCTGGCAAACGAGCGGTTCGACCGTCCCAACCTCGACTTCACGCTCGGGGACATCGCGACCCGCGTCTTCGAAAACGGCGCGCTCACGGGCATCTTGAACTCCTCGGTGCTGCACCACGTCACCTCGTTCACCGGCTACGACCACGACGCGGCCCGGCGCGCCCTCGAAGCCCAGGTCCCGCAGCTTGGCCCTCACGGCGTACTCGTGGTCCGCGACTTTCTCGACCCCGGAACCGGCCCGGTGTGGCTCGACGTGCCCACCACCGACGGTGACGCAAGCGACGACCCGGCAACCTGCTCCTCGGCGGCCTTGCTGCGGCGCTTCGCCACCGAGTTCCGACCACTTCATGATGCGCCCGGCTTCGAGCTCACGCGGCTCGACGGCGCCGACGAAGGCTGGCAGCGGTTCTCACTCGACAAACGCATGGCCGTGGAGTTTCTGCTGCGGAAGGACTACCGCGCGGACTGGGTCTCCGAAGCCAAAGAGGAGTACACCTACTTCACCCAGGCCGACTTCGAGGCATGCTACGCGGCCTTGGGGTTGCGCGTGCTCGCGTCGTCCCCAATTCGAAACCCGTGGATCGTCCGCAACCGGTTCGTCGGCAAGTTCCGGTGGCAGACACCCGAGGCGCAGCCGCTGGAGCTGCCGGCCACCAACTACGTGATCGTGGGCGAGCGCGTCCCCGACGGCCTCGGCGTTCGCATGCAGCCGGGCGCGGATGAGACGCCCCTGTCGTTCCTCACGCTCAGCCACTACCGCCATCGCGACAGCGGCGCGGTCCGAGACCTCGTCTCGCGGCCTCACCTCACCGTCGACGCAATCCCCTGGTTCGAAGACGACGACGAGCTGTTCGTGCTCGCGCGCATGAGCTATCCGCGCCCGGTGCTGACCGCCGCCGAGTCCTCCGCGCTCGACGGGTCGACGCCGCCGGGCTACATCACCGAACCGCTCACGGTCGTTGCGACCGATGCCCCCTTGGGACAGACGATCGAGCGCGCGCTCGAAGACCGCGCCGGCGTCGGCATCGATCGCATTCGTTCGATGCGCCCGGGCTGCCACCTGCTGCCATCGCCCGGCGGTCTGCGCGAGGAGATCCGCTCGATGTTCGTCCACATCGAGCCGCACTACGTCGAGCACGACGTCCCCGACGTGAGCGGCTTTTCGACCTCGGGCCGCGTCTGCGCGCTCGAAGCCCGGCAGCTCCTTCGGGCTGCCCAGGTCGGCGGCCTGCCCGACGCGCGCCTCGAACTCAACGTCTACGCGCTGCTGCGCACGCGAGGGCGGGACCCAGGACCGTGGATCGCGGGCGCCCCGACGCTTGCCGACCGCGACCGGATGCCGAACATCGCCGACGTCGACGGACTTCAGCGCCCGCCCCGTCGCGCGTTCGTGCGGACGGACGAAGACGCCGGGTTCTTGTCGCTACGATGCCGCCGCTTCGCCGAGTTCGACCGCCACGGGGACGAGGTCGCGGCGCGGACGCTCGAGTACGTCTCGCCCGCCCCGCTCTCGTCCCGCACGATCAGCGTCGCGCTGCTCCGACGCATGGACGGCGTCGTGCACATCGGGCTCGACGACGATGACCTGCCCGCGGCGCAGTGCATTCACGGCAACTCCGAGCTGTGGGTCACGCCCGCCTGGCGACTGCCTCACCACGTCCACGGGCCCACCGCAGGCATCGACTTCGTCCGCGAGCGGCTCCTGGCCGAGTACGGCGTGTGCTTCGACGACGCGGCATGGCTCGGTGGCCGCTACCACCCCTCGTCGGGCACCACGCCAGAGGTGGTGCATCCGCTTGCCGTCGATACGTCGCGGGTCGACCCCGGGGCACGCCCCCTGACCTGGGTGCCGCTCGAGGCGTTGCTGCAGGCCCCCGAACACCTCGCAGACGGGCACCTGCGCATCGCCGCCGAGCGGTGTGCACACGCGCTACGGCGGTGAGAAATTGTTGCAGGCGTTGACCACGGCGCCGACCTGCCCAAGCAGGAACGCCGAATAGTCGAGCTGGCAGACGTCATGAACGGCGTTGGTCGGGAAGCCAGCGGTGAACTCCTTGAGCCGCGTGGCGTCCGTGTCGTCGGCGCATCCGGCCATGCTCATGCTCGGCACGACCGACACGACCACGATGTCCTTGAGAATGCCGTCTTTGACGGTGCCGAGCTGCTCGACCCACGCGTCCGGCTCGCCTTGGGAACCCCACAGCGTGGGCTGCTCGACGTCGTCTTCTTCGTCGCTGACCAAGACGACCACGAGCAGCGCGTCCTCTTCGAGGAAGTCCGCGTTGAAGCCGTCGACCGTGTCTCCCGTGAGCGCCTCGAGCAGGATGTCCATCGGACGCTCGTTCGGGTCCCCGCCCTCGCCAACGATGACCGCCTGGTTGAGCTCGGCCTGCATCGTCGCGTTGTTGTCGACAGACAGCGGGTCATAGCGCATCCAGTTCATGCCGCTGCTGTACGGCATCGCGCCCTCGCCCGTGGGCACGACGAACTCCGGTTCGTCGGTGGTGAGCACGGCGACGGTGACGTTGCCCATCGCGGTGATCGCCTGCTGTGCGACCTGCTGTACGAACGCGAACGCCGTCGCTTGAAAGCGGGACTGCTCGGGTGCCATGCCGACCGAGTTGTCGACGACGAAGACGAAGTTGACCCCGATGCACGGCACGATCGGCTCACCAGAGGTCGTGTCGCCCGCGTCGTCGGTATCGGTCGCGGTGGCATCGGTGTCCGTGTCACCGATCGTCGGATCGGTGTCGGTCGCTGCGGTCGTCGGTCCCGTCGTCGGTCCCGCGGACGTCGTCGGGGCACCGGTCGAGCCACCGTCGGTGTCCGTATCGGTGGCGCCGTCGGTGGCCGTGGGCGTGGCCGTCATCGTCGTCGGCAACGTCGCGCCCGAGGTGCCACTCGAGCAGAACTGACCGCAGTCCTGGTCGTTGTCGCAACCGGTCGAAACGAGCGCCAGACCCATCAACGCTGCCGGGAGCGTTCGAACAAGCATAGGACCCAAGCTTAGTACACCGCGCCCGCCTGGACGACAGGCGCGGTTCGCCGCGGACTAGTTGTCGGGTGCGCCCTGGATGATCCAGGTGCGCAAGACCTCGAGCTGGCTCTCGCTGAGCGGGTCGCCGTTCAGCGGCATGCGTTGCCCACTGACCCCCGCGCCGGTCACCTTGACCATAAGATAGCTATTGGTCGGGTTCACGGCGGTCACGAGCGGTACGTCGGGATTCTGCTCCGACGCGATGTCGAGCAAGGCTGCGCGAGACTTGCCCGGGCTGAGGTCGAGACCGGCGGCCGGGCTGTTCGTCGAGTGGCACCCCGCGAAGGCGCAGGACTGGTCGAAGATCGGCTGCACATGCTCGGAGAGCGTCGCGCCACCGCCGTCGGGGGGCGTCGCAAGCTCGGCTGCATACTCGCAGTTGTCGTAGTCGATCACGCTGTCGGTCTCGGCGCCGCCCTCATCGGCGGTGCCTTCGATCCAGCACGCGACCGCGATGATCTCCGAAGCCGAAAGGGGCTGGTTCGCCAGCGGCATCGGGCTGCCCGGGACGTTGCCCTGCAGCCGCTGCAGCAGGTAGGAGTTCCAGGGGTCGCCTGGCTTGATCTCCTGCATCGCGTTCTCATCGCTGGCGCCGAAGATGCCGTCGCCGTTGGGGTCTCCCACCGTCACTGCGCTGAGGACCTCGGCGTGCGTGGCAAACATTTCGTTGTTGTTGACCTGGACCGTCAGCGCGCCCTGGGCATAGGAGAGCGACGTGGTGATCGACCCAACCGGCTGCATGACGCCGCCGACGAGGCGCTCGATCGTGGCCGACTCGAGCGTCGCGGGCGAGAGCATCGCGGCGGGAATCGGGTCGCGCAGGCTGATCGCCCCCGTCCCGCCGCCCATGCCGTCGTCGGCGACCGTGACCGACCCGATCTCGACCGAGAAGCCCGTGTTGGCGCCATCGGTGAAGCGCAGGAAGTCCCCCGCCGTCTCGCACGCGTTGAACACCGCTTCGGGGTCGTTGTAGAGCTCGTTGAGGTTGCACGGCCGGCCGATGCGGTCGATGACGCCCTGAGGCGTCCGCAGGTCCGGGTACTCCTTGTTGTTGTGGCAGACGTTCTGGAACGGCGTGCAGGTCCGCTGGATGACCTTCACGTGGATGTCCTCGTACGTCGGGAACTCCTTCTTGGCTTCCTCGATGTACGCCTTGCCCTCGTCGTTGTCGCCGCCACCGGGCGTGCCGCCAGTCTCGGCGCCCGACTCGCCCGACTCTCCGCCGGCTTCGGTGTCACCGTCGTCGGTCTCGCCGACGTCGGTGTCCGTACTTTCACCCACGGACGAAGCACCCGAGGCGCCCGTCGCAAAACTTCCGCGGGCACCATCGCCCGTCTGACACCCCACCGTCACCGCCATCATGAGTGGCAATACGGCCCACGGTTTCAGAGTCTCCCGTCGCATCCCGTAGGCAGTTTACCGCAACCGGCCGGCTTTGGATCGTCTCCGGAGTGCGCGACGAACGGTGCTGAACGCGAAAAGGGGGTGGGCACCACGCCCACCCCTTCGGTTTCGACCCGTCGGGTCGGCGGCTTCGCCCTAGGCGAAGAAGTCTTCGATCGGCGCCGCGCCCGGGTAGACCTCGGCGTAGTCGATGTCGAGCCACGCGAGCCACGTCGCGAGGTAGTTCTGCGTCGAGTAGACCGGGCTGCCCGCCATCACGGCGACGTCGGCCGGGTTGGTCTGACCGAGGCGCTGACCGCCGGCGACGGCGCCCCCCATCATGAACCAGGCCTGGTTGCGCATCGCGGGGGTGCCGGTGTGGTCCGAACCGCCGCCCGAGTTGTAGCCACTGCCCATCATGTTGTCGCGACCGAACTCGGAGATCGTGCAGACGATGGTGCGATCCCAGTAGGTGCCGCCAGCGGGGTGCGGCATCTGCTTGAGGATGTAGTTGTAGCCGCAGAGGACACGCTCGAGCATCTGCGCGCTGTTGGTGAACGCGCTCATCTCGTTGGAGTGCGTGTCCCAGCCGTTGTCACCGATGACGATTGCGGTGGAGCCCTCCTGCAGGAAGCGCGTCGCCAGGGCAGCGTTGCGGCCGAAGGTGCTGGTGCCGAAGATGGCGGCCAGCTGCGCGTTGGTGAACCCGTGCTTCTCGGCGGTGGGCTCGGCGGCGACCTTGAGCGCAGGGTCGGTGAAGACGCTGCGGAAGTGCTCGACCGCGTCCTTGCCCAGCGCGAGGCGGGACATCGTCGTGCGGTCCCGCGCCGAGTGGGTGTTGCGCATGTGGTTGTCGAGACCGGACTCGAACGCGCGCGCCCAGTCGGGCTGCTGCTCTCCGGCCGAACCGTCTCCGGACTGCGAGGCGAACTCGGAGAAGCTCGTGGTCTTGAGCGGCTCGGAGTCGCCGGAGGGCCGTGCAAACGGCGTGGTCGCATCACCACCACCGATGACGACCGGCGGGAAGCTTCCGAACTCCGACACGTCGGAGCCGTAGTACTTGTGCAGCTTCATCACGTGGCTCATCACGCCAGGACCGCCCTGGTCGAAGCCGGCTGCGATCCAGTTGCGGGCGACCGTATGGCTGCCTTCGCCGGACGCCGCGTCGGGCGTGTGGTCCATCGTCGTCGAGACGCAGATGTCGGTCGCGATGTCGGTGATCGAGGGGATCTGGCCGACGAGACCCGTGGTGGGATCGAGCGCGACCGGAGCGTTGGCGAAGACGCCACCGACCGACCATGCCGCTGCCGAAGCGTGCTCACCGTAGGGGTTGTACCGGCCGGACATGTTCGCGTTGAACATCGGCACGGTGCGGGCACCACCATCGAGGTTGAGGACGATCAGGTGGTTGTCCTTGTCCCCGTAGAGGAAGTTCGCCCGCGCCCGGTTGGGCGAGTAGAAGTAGGGAGCTGCTACGGCTGCTGCCGCGCCGCCAAGACCCATCTTGAGGAAGTTACGCCGGTTTGCCTTGAACGTTGCCATCGTCTCTTTTCCTTCCGAGTCCGGGTCCTAGTAGAACAAGAAGTCCGACGACTTGATGACAAGCCGGCAGGTGTGTTCGGCAAACTGCGCCGGGTCGCAGTTGGAGTCATCGCGGCAGCCGTCGACGCCTGCATCGAGCGCGTCGGCAGCGGTGGCCGGGATGGGTCGGATGAGCGCAGCGGCGTAGATTTGGTTCGCAGCTGCCGACAGGGCGGCTTCGTCCTCGTCGTTGGGGTCCTCGATGAACTGGTCCGGGAAGATGGGCGAGTTCTCCGTGGCGGACAGACACAGGTCCTGCGTGAGCGTGGCCTGGGTCAGCGCCGCGATGAGGCCGGCCCGCGTCTCGCGGAACGACGACTCGCGGTCCGGGCAGCCGCCGAGCAGCCGCGCGGTGTCGCGGAACGAGTAATCGGGCGTGGTGCCATCCGTGGTCGGGTACGCGTGCGGATGGGTGCCGAGGACCTCGGGATAGCGGTGGTCGCACGAGCCGGGGACCTGGCCGACGAGGCGCTGCGTCGAGCGAAGCCAGACTTCGGCGCCCATCTGCTTGGTGGGTCCGTGCCAGTACGGCGCGTCCCAAGTCTCGGGGTCGGGCTTGTCGTCCTCTTCCCAGACGTTGGTCGCGGTGTAGACGAGCGCGGTCAGGATTTCGCGGTCGACAACGCGCGCGTTACCGCCGTTGGCCTCGAGCAGGTCGACGAGCGCCTGGCGAGCCGCGGGCACCTCGGTGCCGAGGTCGTAGCCGAGGTAGCGGTCGAGCGTGCGGTCGATGTACGCCTCGTAGAACTCACCGCTCTGCGCGACGCGCTGTCCGGGCAGGCGGAGGATGTCCCACTGCTGAGGCGTGAGCAGGTCAGCGTCGATGACGTTGAGCTCGGGGTCCGTCGCGCCGGGGCTCGGCTGCGGGATCACGACCTGGTCGGTGGGCTCCCAGAAGTCCGAGCTGCACAGCGCCGAGTTGATGCAGTTGTTGGTGTTGAGCACCACGTGGTGGGTCTCGCCTTGCAGCGGATCCATCACCGTGCGCTCTTCCCACATGCGGAAGAGCGGGAAAATGTCGAGGCGTTCCGCCCCGCTCGCGTCCCTGCCGAAGTGGCTGAGGAAGTTAAACCCGACGAGGTCGAGGCCGTCCCAGCGGCCCAGGAACGCGGGGTGCGTGACCGCGTTGACCGCAAAGGTGTCGAGCGTGATCTGCTCCGCTGGGTTGGGGGCGTAGACCTGCCCCACCAGCGCGTCCAGCTCTTGGATGTAGCGGTAGTAGGTGAGCTCGCTGTTCATGTGGAACACGTCGGCCCACATGCGCTGGCTCATCAGCACGTACTCTGGACGCGCCATGAAGTCGTCGACGATCTCGTCGACCGTGCGGTTCTTGCAGTCGACCTCGTAGTCCACGGACGTGGGGGAGATGCCCAGGAGGTCGATGTAAAGACGGCGACACAGCTCGACCTGGTCGGCCGGCTCCGGCTGAACGCCCACCTCTTGCACGTGGGGGCACATCGCCTCGTCGATGACGTTGTCGAACGTCGCCTGCTCGCAGTCGGAGATTTCCGGGTCGTCGGTGTCGCCGCCGGTCTCGTCGGCCTCTCCGGTCTCGTCCTCCCCGGTGGACTCCTCGTCGGTGTCCGCCTCGGTCGGGTCGGTGGTTGGGTCGGCTGCGGTGGCGGTGACCGCGTCCGTGTCGGTTCCGTCCCCGCCGCCGCCGGCTGGGTCGTCACCACACGCGGCCGTCATGGCCAGCACGGTCGTCGCGATCGAAATCTTGAGCGCTTTTTTTGTCATCTGGACTCCCCCCTGATCGGGCTCTTCTCCGGTGCGTTCGTCCTCGGGGCTGGGTTGGTGCCTCTCCCCAGGCACCCATCCCCTCACACGCTGCGACACGTAAGACACACCTCACGCCCCGCTTTCCGGACCTCATTGTAAAAAACTTGGCGGCCGCTCGGATCGTGAATCGGACCGCGTAGGGCCGAATTGATCGGTGTTTTGGCAGGTTCGCAGTCCTTCATCGTCCAGCCGCGCGAAACCGCCCGAACGCCGCACGAGATCCGCATCGGCGCCTACTCCGCGAGCCGAACGGGACGCAGGTCGCGGTGCTCGAGCAGCGACGCGAGCCAGGCGGGGTCAAGCGCGTCGGCGGAAGGCTCCGCAGGGTGCGCGCGGCGGGCTCGCTCGGCGATCAGACGCACGGCCGGATACGGATCCGTCGCGGCAGCGTCGAGCAGCGAAGGCGCCCACGGTGCCGACGAAGCGGCCAGCGCCGGTGCCCACCCCAGGTGCCACGCCAGCAGAGCGCGCTGCCCCGCGTCGCCGGCCACCATCCACCGCGCCGCGGCCGGTCCATCGTCGGGCGCATCGACCACATCCGGCTGTCCGTACCAGCGCGCCAACGCGTCGGCAGTCCATCGCAACGAACGGTCGAGATGGCAGAGGTTGCAGGCGACCGGTCGCCCCGTCGTCTGCGAGACATCCACGCGGGGACTTGTGATCGTGTGGCTTCGGATCGCGCCGAGCAAGCCGTAGGTGGTGTGCGGCATGTGGCAGTTGCTGCACGCACTGCCCGAGCTGCCCAACGGGTGATGCGTATGCGCCGTCGGGTCGGCGGCGACGTCCGCATGACAGCGGGCGCACGGCTCGTCTGCGAGCACGCCCTGCTTGAGCTGGCCGTCATTCCACGGCCGCCCATCCACGTCGAGCTCGCTCTCGTGCATGCGATGGCAGGTCGTGCACCCGAAGTCGTCCGACGCGGCACATGCAGACTCGAGCATGCCGTTGTACTCGCGGCCAGAGACCCGCACTTCGCCATCGTTCCAGTAGCGCTGGGGAAAGAAGTCCGGGTCGGCATCGAGCAGCGCGTCAGTCCACGGGCCGTGTTCACGCACGGGGTGACGGATGACCCTGCCCCAAGCGGACACTGGTGCTGGAGGCGGTGCGTCGCGGCCATGAGCGACCCATGCGTCGTCATCGTGGAAGATCGAGATGGAGTGACACTGCGCGCACACCTCGGAGGCCGCCGCCGCGCCTCCTTCGCGGGGATCGGCGATGGTGTCGTCGCCCAGCCCGTCCTCCTTCGGCATCACGCCTTGGGCCGCGCGTGCGCGCTGTTTCTCGACATGCGCAGCTGCAGGGCCGTGGCAGGCCTCGCATGCGATCCCAAGCTGCGCCACGGTCGACTCGACGCGACCGGCCGCGGCGTCGAAGCCCGGGTTGCCGTCGACCGCATGACACTTCACGCACACGCGGTTCCACGTGTAGACCGCCTCGACCCGATCGCCAGCCAGCGCATCGGCCCGCTCGGGGGGCCGAAGCAGCGTCCACTCGTTGGGCACCCAGCGCTGCTCGGGCAGCAGATAGGCGAAGGCGAACGCCTCCAGCGCCTCTCGCTCCCCCTGCACCCAGTAGACCTGCATGTGGTGCGAACCGGTCACCAGCGCGACCGGTGACGAAACCACGCGCCCGCCGGGGACCGGCTGCGTGACGACGTACTGTCCATCACGCAGGAACGCCCGGTAGTGCCCCTTCGCATCGAGCGGCTCGCCGTCGAACCGTCCGAGAATCGACGTGGCCGAAGGCACCTGCGTCATCGTGCGGTGAAAGCTGCGGTGCCACGACGCGTGCGTCGCCTCGTGGCAGTCCGCGCAGGCGTCGGAGGTCACGTAGCCGCCTTCGGTATGGATGCCGACTGCCGGCTCCGCAGCAGGGGCGGCGGCGCGAGGCTGAGGCGCCGGTTCCTTGGCTTGACCGCAGGCGCCGAGCGCCATCGCGATCCCCAGCGCTGCCCCGACCCCTCGCACGGTCGGACTCTACCGTAGCGCCCGCAGAACTCCGCCAGAGCGACCTGCAACATCGCCGAGCCAGAGGAGGATAGTGTCGGCCCATGCGTACGCCTTTGATCTGCTTGCTCTGCCTTGCGCCTTCGCTCGTCGTGTCCGCGTGCGGCGACGATGGCGCGGCCGCATCCGACGGCGATGCGTCCACAGGGGGCGCAGGCACGGACGAGGGAACCGGCGTCGGCAGCACCACCGCCGACGCGACCGAAGGCCGCGACAGCGACGACTCCAGCAGCAGCGCGGCGACGACCAGCACCACCGCCGACGATACCGCCGGCGCCGACAGCAGCAGCACGGGCGCCGGACCTGTCGGCACCACGCCCGGCTGCGGTCTCGCCCTCGACGAAGAGACCTCTTCGCTTCAGCTCGAGGTCAACGGCGAGACGCGCGACTACCTGCTCGTACGCCCGACCCCCTACGATCCCGACCAGGCCTACCCCGTCGTGTTCGCGTGGCACGGCCTGACCGGCAGCGGCGCCATCGCCCGCGCCTACTACGGCATCGAAGAGGCCTCCGCCGGACGAGCGTTCTTCCTCTACGCGGACGGCCTGTTCCAAAAGCCGACGCAGGGCACCGGCTGGGACCTGTCTCCACAAGGCGACGTTCTCCTGTTCGACGCCATGCTCGAGCGTCTCGCGAATGAAGCCTGCATCGACCCCGACCGCATCTTCAGCACTGGCCACAGCTTCGGCAGCTACTTCTCGAACACCCTCGCCTGCTACCGCCCCGACGTTCTGCGCGCCGTCGGTGGCGTCGCCGGCGGCCCGTCGTTCTTCCAGTGCGAGGCCACCGGCGCCCCCGCAGCCTGGGCGTCGCATGATCCCGCCGATGCCGTCGTCGTGTTCGAGCAGGGCCAAGATGCACTCGCCCAACACCTCGAGCGCAACGGCTGCGGCACCACCACCACCCCCGTCGAACCCAGCCCCTGCGTCCAATACGACGACTGCAGCGAAGGCTCCCCCGTCCACTGGTGCGAACACGGCGACGGCGGTGCAAACGGCCACCAATGGCCAACCTGGTCCGGCCCCGCCCTCTGGACCTTCTTCGCAAGCTTCTAGCGAGCGAAGCGAGAGGAGCCCAACCGGTCAACCGCCAGGGGGTGAAGCGAAGGCGACCGGACCCCACCTAACAACCGCCCCCCTCCGCAACGCCACACCGAGAAAACGCCAACGCCCGGCGGGCCCTCCCCAACCGCCACGACGCGCG
>JBCCQM010000056.1:0-40663 GCA_039024335.1 Myxococcota bacterium | reverse complement strand
GGAGGACACAGTGCCCCCGAAGGACACATCGACGGACATCGCCTAAAACCTGTCCTTTGCAGACCGGAGCGCGCCGAGAACGCCCACCGTGTCCCTTGATGACACACCGAGCGCCGCGGACATGGTGTCCCGGTGGGACGCATCGAGCGCCATCAAGAACGGGTTCGTCTCGAACTCCCGCGCCAGCGTGTCGGGCACGGAACTCGAAGACCCCGCCCGCTCCTCGTCGAGGCCCTCGAGCCGAGCCTGCACGGTCGCGTTCGAAGACAACACGTGGGCCGCAAAGCGCAGGTTGGACCCCGTGTATTCGTGCGCACAGCAGACCAACGCCTCTGGCGACTCCGCCGCGAGAACGGTCATCGACGCGTGCAAATCCGCAGGCGTCCCCTCAAAGAGCCG
This sequence comes from Myxococcota bacterium, assembly GCA_039024335.1. GTDB lineage: Bacteria > Myxococcota_A > Polyangia > Nannocystales > Nannocystaceae > CAJXVA01. Next base: position 40,264 of record JBCCQM010000056.1, on the reverse strand, counting down.
ACCGCAGCCCCCCAGGAACAGGCTGTCTCCGACGAACAGAGCCGGTCGTCCGTTCAGTCGCTCGATCACCGTGCTGACCCCGTCATGGCCGTGCCGCATCACGCGATCGATGGGGGCGTCGCACACGAACGCGATGTGCCCTCGCGTGTGTGCATGAACGTCGAGCACCCGCAGCGTGACGCCTGCAACCTCGATCGAATCTCCAATTGCAGTGGGCCGGCTCAGCCCCGGAATTCGCTCCGCATCATGGGCTGGGCCCACGATTTCGCATCCCGTCGCGTCGGCGAGCGCGGCGTTTCCTCCGACGTGGTCCGGGTGGTGATGCGTGTTGATCACGGCTTCGAGCGTCAGGCCGCCGCGCTGGCGCAAGACCGCGAGCACCGGCGCCGCTTCAGGCGGATCGACGACGAAGGCGCGCGTCCCGTTACACAGCAGATACGCGTAGTTGTCGCGCCAGACCGGGATCTGAACGAGCTCGAGCATGTCGCGAGCATACGCGGTGTGACAGCCCTGTGCGGAGCCGATACGCTTTGCGCGGAAGTACGCCTTGGGCGTCGAAGATCCCACTGTTGCCGACGGCGCATCGGCATCCATGTCGTCCCAGGAGATCGCCGATCTCTCGGGTCGCGTGCTGCGGGGTCGGTATCAAGCCACCCGCAAGGTCGGTGCAGGTTCGATGGGCGACGTCTACGAAGGCGTCGACCTCGCCAGCACCGGGCGCGTCGCGATCAAGGTGCTCAAGCCGGAGCGGGCGGTCCGCGAGGTGTTCCGCCACCGCTTCCTTCGCGAGGCCAAGTCGGCCGTGCTCATCGATCACCCGAACGTGGTCGACGTCCTCGACTACGGCGAGACCGAAGACGGACTTCTTTTCATCGCGATGGAGTTCCTCGAGGGTGAGGACTTGTCCTCGTTCCTGGAGCGAGCGGGCCGACTGCAGTGGCCGCACTGCGTGGGTGTCCTGCAGCAGGTCGCCGCTGCCCTCGCGGCCGCGCACGATCGCGGCGTCGTGCACCGAGACGTCAAGCCGTCGAACATCCTGCTGCGTCAGGCCGGGAGCAGCGGGCTGATCGTCAAGCTGGTCGACTTCGGCGTCGCGAAGCTCGACAACCACATGGTCTCGCGCGTGCTGACCAAGGCGGCTGACGTCGTTGGCACGGTGCTCTACATGTCGCCCGAGCAAGCTGAAGGGCGGCGCGCTGACCTTCGCTCCGACGTGTACGCGTTCGGCGTGACCGCGTACCAGATGGTTACGGGGCAGGTCCCATTCCCCGGCCGCGACCTGTTCAAGGTGATGAGCGCCCACATGGGGGAGCCGCCACCTGACCCGCGCGCGCATGCGCCCGAGGTGCCGCCGTGGGCTTCGGCGTTCATCCTGCGATGCCTCGAAAAGCAGCCGGACACCCGGTATCAGAGCATGCACGACGTACTCGCGGTGCTCTCGGGCAACGCGTCGCCCGACATGCCATCCACTGCGCGCCCGGGTACGCCCATCGCCTCTGCAGACGACGCCGTCAACGATCAGCATCCACCCCTTGCCGCGAGCCAGCCCATTGCGTTGGAGTCCATCCCGCTGGACCCGCACGCTCCAACGATGGCAGGGGGCTCTGAGCTGCTCATGCCCGCGCCGAACGACGACTTCGACGACGAGGCGCCGACCACTTATTTTCAGTCGCCGGCAGCGAGCCCAAACCCGCCCGCCGCAGCTCCGCTCGAGTCCCTCGCACCGCCGCCACCGGCTCCGCCGTCGCCCCTCGCCACCCAGCCGATGCCGGCAACGGGAGGGCCCTCCCCGTTCGCTCCAGCCTCGCCCCCGCGTCTGCACACGGAACGGGCTGCCCCGTTCGTCGCGTTCGATGAGGACGTCGCGCCGTACGAGGGCCGCACGCCCGGGACCGTCTACATCCTGTTGGCGATCGGCGTACTGGTCGTGATCGCGGGCCTGATCATCGTGGTCGCGGCGTAGAGCGCCGGGCCTCCGTACGTCCGCGCGGCCCAACCAAGCGAGCATCGCGCGACCCAGTCGCCGCAGAGAAGTTTCGCGCAAGCGGGCTGCGCAGCGTACTCTCGGGCCGGCGATGCTCGCAGCGTCCGACATACCCGACGCCGTCCGGGCGCTGCTTCCCGCAGCCTTCACGCTCTCCTGCCCAGCCCAGGGGGAGACCTCCGAAGTCGCGTTCGTGCATGGAAGCGAGCGCACCGAGCTCGTCGTCAAGCGCACCTCGGGCCCGATCTACTCGCAGTGGCTGGCCCGCGAGGCCGACGTACTGCGCGCGCTCGAGGCGACGGACCTCCCCGTCCCCAAGCTGATCGCGCACGAAGTCGAGCCCAACGACACTGGAGACGCACACTGGCTCGTGATGACCCGGGTACCCGGCGAGAGCGTGTGGCCAGAACTCCTCGCCGCGGACGCCTCGACGCGCCACGGCATCCTCAGCCAGCTCGGGCGCACCCTCGGCCGCGTTCACGCCACGCCCATCCCGAAGATCTTCGAGCAGGACGCGACGCCGTGGCTCGACCGCCACCGCCTCTGCGCCGCCGAGTTCGCCTTCGAGCCCGACGTGCTCGACGCGTTGGGCAACCCAACCGGTGGCATCCGCACGCTGATCCACGGCGACTTCACCCTCGACAACGTCTTGTACGCCGACGGCGAGATTCAAGGCGTCATCGACTGGAGCGGCAGCGGTGCCGGGGATCCACGGTTCGACATCACGCTCGCGCTGGCCACCGCGCCGGAGCTCGCGCTGCGCCCCGCCGATCTCACCGCCTTCTTCGACGGCTACACCTCGGTCGACCTACCTGCGCCGCTACGCAAGATGGTGCTGACGCTCTACCGCGCCTGAGGGCTACCAGCGGGCGAGCGTCGCCTGGAACGACAGGGCGTTCGTGATGCGACCCTGGGCGAAGAAGCCGACCTCATACCCGATGCCGACGGCGAAGTAGGCGTCGTCCTTGATCTCGAACTGCCCCATGAACTTGAACGGCAGCGAGACGCCGAGGTCTCGGATGCGTCGCTCGGGCTCCTCGAGGCGCGACCACGCCATGGCAAGGCCGCCCATGCCCACGAACCGCTTCTTGCCTCGATAGCGCAGCATGGCCGCCAAATGGCCCTGTCGACCGCGGATGCTGCGGTCCACAAGGCGTGCGCCGAGGTTGCCGCCGAGCATGCCGTAGATGCCGAAGTTGTCGCGGAAGTTGTAGCCCGCACCGAAGTCGAGGGCGTAGGCACCCGAGCCGGCCCGGTAGTCCGCGGTGCGCCAGTGCGCATAGGAGAAGCCGTGCGAGGTGAACACCCCGAACTTCGGCGCACTGTCGGGCTCCGGCGCGGGCGGTGGTGGAGCCTTGGACTCCGGCGTCGGCGGCAGCACGAGAACGGTCTCCTCCTCGGGCAGCTTCAACGCTGAAACGTCACGCTTTTGCACGGTGATGACTTCGCCGTCCTCCGTCACGACCACGGCCGCGGTTTCGGTCGTCGCGACGAGCTTGCCCGTCAGCGCGGGCGCATCGTCGAGTTCCAGCGTCACCGGCTGCTCGAGCGCGCTGGCCCATGTCTCTTCATCGACGCGAAACGCGACGAGCTCAGGCTCGGGCTCGACGGCGGCCGCAGGCGGTGGCGCACTCTCTTCGACCGCGGCCTCCTCGGCGGATGCTGCCTCCTCGGCGGGCGCTACCTCCTCCGCTGGGGCGGGCGCTTCCGCGGGCGGCTCGGCTGCGGGCGGTGCCGCCTCGGCCGGGGGCGCGCTCGGAGCCGGCGACGGTGCGGGCGCGGCAGCAGGCGGCTGGGCCGGCACGGCCTCCGAGGGCGCGGGTGCTGCGGCCGGAGGAGGTGCGGCGACCGGCTGTGCCGACGCCACCGCGGGCATCGAGAGCGTGGCGGCAGCGAGCACGGCGGCGGCGGACGTTCTCGACAGATCCATCACCAAGCAGTGTGCACGACCACGCGCGGCCCCGGCAAACCGATTGGGACCGTACGGCGACGCGCCGCACATACGAGCCCGTTACAATGGGCACGCCCTGCGCGCCTAGCTTGAAAGCATGACGACGCGCGACACTCGCTGGCCCTCCGATCTTGACGAAGAGGCGGAGCGCGGCCCGGATCAGACCCACACTTCGGCCACTGCGCTGCGGATCCCGGCGCGGAAACAACGCGCAAGCCCGGGCCGCGCCCTGGAGACAGTGCTGCTCGCAAGCACGGCTGCGCTGGTGGCGGCGGTCGCGTGGCCCATCGCCACGCAGTCCCACGCCGCCCCGCTGTCGCCGGCTGCCGCGTTCACCCCGCCCTCGGCGAAGGCGAGCGCACCGCGGATCCAGCTCGCGCTGCTGCTCGACACGAGCAGCAGCATGGATGGCCTCATCGATCAGGCCCGCGCCCAGCTTTGGTCGGTGGTCAACACGCTCGACGGCGCCACGTTCAGCGGAGAGGCACCGCGACTGGAAATCGCCGTGTACGAATATGGCAACGACCGTCTCGCGTCGCGGGACGGCTACATCCGCCAGGTGGTTGCCTTCTCGTCCGAGCTCGACCGCGTCTCGGAAGGCCTCTTCAGCCTGACGACCGCGGGTGGTGACGAGTACGCCGGCCAGGCGATCGGCCGCGCCGTCGACGAACTCGCGTGGGCGAAGGACGACAACGTGTTCCGCGTGCTCTACATCGCGGGCAACGAGGGCTTCGACCAGGGCTCGGTCGACTTCCGCCGCACGGTGGCTCGCGCCAAGGCCGAGGGGATCGTGGTGAACACGGTGAACTGCGCCGGCGGCAGCAGCTGGGACGCGGGCTGGCAGGAGGCGGCAGACGTGGGCGGCGGGAAGGCGCTGCGCATCGATCAAAACGCGGTCGCGGTTCACATCGAGTCGCCCTACGACGCAAAAATTCAGGCTCTGTCTTCGAAGATCAACGATACGTACATCGGCTACGGCTCCCTGGGCGCAACCGGGCTCGCCAACCAGGCCGCGCAGGACGCAAACAGCGTCCGCTACGGCGCCGGCTCTTCGATCTCGCGCGCCGCCGCCAAGTCCTCGATGCACTACGACAACGGCAGCTGGGACCTCGTCGATGCGCTCGAGAACGGCGACGTCGAGGACGCGAGCGAAGTCCGAGACTCGCTTGCCGGCGACCTCAAGGGTCTCGACGACGAGGCGCTGCGCGAGCACGTCGAGCAGAAGAAAGCCGAGCGGGAGACGCTGCAAGAGGAGATGCGAGAGCTTCAGCAGAAGCGCGCCGATTACGTCTCGGGCAAGAAGTCCGACGAAGCCAACCGGCTCGACACGGCCATCGTCGAGAGCCTGACCGAGCAAGCCGTCGCCGCAGGCTTTACGCTCTGAGCACCCATGCCTGCTGCCTCCCGCTCCGCGACCGTTCTCGTCGTCGAAGACGACCCGGCCATTCGCACCGGCCTCGTCGACGCGCTCGGCTTCGACGGGTACGCGGTGCTGCAGGCGGGCACGGCTCCCGACGGACAAGCCGCCGCGCTCCGCAGCCACTGCGACTGCGTCTTGCTCGATCTGATGCTGCCCGGCGGAGATGGTTTTTCCGTCCTCACCGAGGTGCGTCGGGTCAAGCCGCGCCTGCCGGTCATCATCCTCACCGCCAAGGGTCGCGAAGCCGACCGGGTACGAGGGCTTCGCCTCGGCGCCGACGACTACGTGGTCAAGCCGTTCAGCGTACGGGAGCTGCTCGCGCGGGTGGAGGCCGTCCTGCGCCGGGCGCCCCCGAGCGACGGCGACGGCGATGAGACGCGCCTGATCATTCCCGGCGGGGCGGCCGACCTCGCGCGGCGGGAAGTGGTGTTCGACGACGGCGGCCGTGAAGAGCTCTCCGAGCGAGAGGTCGCGCTGCTTGCCTACCTCGCGCAGCACGCCGAGCGAGCGGTGGGACGCGACGAGCTGCTGCGAGAGATCTGGCGCGTCAATCCGGACCGCACGCAAACCCGCACCGTCGACATGCACGTCGCACGACTGCGCGACAAGCTGCGCGAGAGCAAAGCCGACCCACGCGTCGTCCTGACGGTCCGCGGCAAGGGCTACAAGTTCGGAGCGAGTCAATGACGCGCCGCGCCAAGGTCTGGCTCGCGGTCGCGCTCGCGCTCGCGGCCGTGGTCGCCGTGATGACCTCGATCACCGCGACGCTGCTGGACACCGAGCGTGCCGCGCTCGAGGCGGTCGAGCAGAGCGCCCGCGAAGATCGAGTCCGTCTGGCGCTGTGGCGTCTGGACAGCGCCATCCCCGGCCAGCTCTCCCAGGAGATGGCCCGGGTCGCTCTGCTGGCCGAGCAGCCCTCGCCTCCTGCTGCGCTCCCCCCCAACCCCGAGGTGCGTGGACGGTTCGTGCGGGAAGCCGACGGGGCGCTGCGCTGGCTGACCCCACCGGACAGTCCCGTCCTCGACGCACTCTCCGATGCTCTGCGTGGCGACGACCTGGGCGAAGCGGCCCAGTTCGCGTACCGCGTCGACGTGCCCAAAACCGCCGAGTTCGACACCAACTCGCCGCAGGCGGTCTACGGCAACAGCCAGCAGAAAATCCGCAGCAGCCTCGAGTGGTCGCGCCGAGCCTCGAGCGCGCGCGACAACCTCAGCTCGATCGAAGACGTACAGCTGCAGAACAGCCTCTCGCTGCTCAACACGATCGGAAACGACAACGCCGACAACCCGAACTATGGGGACATCGCGCTCGCGCTCGAACAGCAGCAAGCCTCACTCGCGAGCGCGCAGCTGGGTCCGGTCACGCCCGTGTGGATCGACGAGCAGCTCGTCCTGGTTCGCCGCGTTCGCCGAGGTGAGTCCGTCGTCATCCACGGCGCCTGGATGGATTGGGACGCGATGCGCAGCCGCCTACAGACCGAGATCGCGGACCTGCTGCCATCGCCCACGTTCGAGGCGGTTCGTACCCCTGTCGCCGAGGACGCCGGACGCCTGCTCGCCACGCTGCCGGTTCGCCTCGTGCCCGGCCCCCTTCCGGCGCCGCCGCGCGACGCCTTCAGCCCCGTCCGCGCGTCGATCCTGCTCGGGTGGGGCGTCGTCCTGGTCGGTACCGGAACGGTCATCGGGTTGCTGCTGTGGTCGATGGCGCTCTCGGAGCGACGCGCCGCATTCGTCTCCGCCGTGACCCACGAGCTGCGTACCCCCCTGACGACGTTCCGCATGTACACAGAAATGCTCGGCGAGAAGATGGTCGAAGAGAAGCGAGACCGCTACGTCGCGACGCTGCGGTCCGAAGCGGAGCGCTTGGGTCACCTCGTCGAGAACGTGCTCGCGTACGCACGCATCGAACGCAGAAACGTCGAGCGCGATCGTGAGCGAGTTCAGGTGGGCGCCCTCATCGAGCGTGTGCAGGGTCGCCTGCGTGATCGCTGCGCGGCAGCACGGACGGACCTGAACGTCGCGCTCGCCAACGGCGTGGAGCAGGCATTCGTCGAAGTCGACGTGCCCGCCCTCGAGCAGGTGCTGTTCAATCTAGTCGACAACGCGGCCAAGTACGCGCCGTCCTCCACCGACGGCCGCGGGATCGTGCTCGAGGCCGTGCGGTGCGGTCGCGGCGTTCAGCTCGCGGTGCGAGACCATGGCCCCGGGATCCCCGCCGACGAACGCCGAAGGATCTTCGAGCCGTTCGTGAAGGCGCGCCGCGACGAGTCCGGCAGCAAGCCCGGCGTGGGCCTGGGGCTCGCCCTGTGTCGGGGCGTCGCCGTACAGATGGGCGGCGCTCTCACCCTCGAAGACGCAGACCCCGGCGCCCGCTTCGTGCTCGACCTACCCGGCGCGTGAGGCTGCCAGCGCTGCCGAGCAGGCCCGAGCGCCGTTCGCCCGCGTTGGGCGTGGCGACGCACGCCAATGCTCTTTAGAGCGCATTTCATATCTCCGCCGCGGTGGCTCGCGCCGGAGTTGGGTTCGCTGGGTAGGAGCGGAAACGAAGCTGTACCGGGCGTACGGCGGGTTTTCGCGACACAGCCAGCGGACCCAAGGTCAAGCGAGGCGGCGTGGCGGGGTTATGAGATGTGCTCTAGAGTGCGTCCATGCATCGCTCCGCGCTCGACTCGCTCCGCGCGTGGCAGCGCGACGGAGAACGCGTCGCGCTGGAGGGCGGGCGCGTGTTCGTCAAGCGGGCCGGCGCCGGACGCCACCTCACCCTGCTGCACGGGTTCCCGACGTGCTCGTGGGACTGGTCGAAGATCTGGGACGAGCTCGTCGAGCAGCGCACCGTACTGGCGATGGATCTGCTCGGCTTCGGGCACAGCGACAAGCCCAACCGACCGTACTCCTTTGCCGAGCATGCCGACCGAGTCGAAGTGCTTTGGCGCCGTGATCGGGTGGAGTCCACCACGCTCGTGGCCCACGACTACTCGGTCACGCTGGCGCTGGAGCTGCTCGCCCGCAGTGACGCGCTCCCGGTCCACATCGATGGCGTCGTCTTCCTCAATGGCGCCTTGCGAGGACGACTTCATCGGGCACGACTCATTCAGACCGTCCTTGCGAGCGCGATCGGCCCGGCCGTGGCTCGCCTGGTCCGGCGGCCCCAGTTCGAACGTGCCTTCTGCTCCGTCTTCGAGCACGCTCCTTCCGCCGACGAGCTCGCGGCGTTTTGGGCATCCGCAAGCGCCCAAGACGGCCAGCTGCGCTCCCCGCAGCTGCTGCACTACATCCGCGACCGTCGCGAGCAAGCCGGCCGCTGGGAGGGCGTGCTCGACTCCACCCGAGTCCCGCTTTCGTTCATCTGGGGCGTCAAAGACCCCGTCAGCGGCAAACACGTGCTCGAATCGGTCGAACATCGAGGCACCGTCACCGCACTCCCCGTCGGACACTACCCTCACTGGGAAGCGCCCACCGAGGTCCTCGAAGCGATCCTCGCCGCGACTAGAGCGTGACGCAGATCTTTCCGCGCTGCGTCCCCGAGGCCAGCGCGTCGAAGGCCGCCCGCGTCTGCTCGAGCGCGAAGCTTCGGTCCACCGCCGGCGTGAGGCGGTGCTGCGTGACACATCGGCACATCGCCTCGAAGCCAGCACGGTGCCCCACGAGCACGCCTTGAACGCGAACCTGTCCCATGAGAACAGGCGTCATGTCGACCTCGGCGCGCCCACCCGCCAGGACCCCGATCATCGCGATCGTTCCGCCGAGGCGGACTGCCCGAACCGACTGCTGCAGCGTCCCGGCGCCACCAACTTCGACCACGAGGTCGACTCCACGACCGCCGGTCAGCGAACGAACGGCTTTGCCCCACGCGGGGTCATCCCCCGTGACCACGACCTCCGACGCACCGCGCTCACGGAGGTACTCGACCTTCGACTCGGTGCGCGTCGTGGCGATCACCCGCGCGCCCGCAGCGACCGCAAAGTCGACGGCGAATGAGCTGACCCCGCCCGATCCTTGCACCAGCACCGTGTCGCCGGGCCGCACGTTGCCCAGGGTGACGAGGGCGGACCACGCCGTCAGCCCCGCGCACGGCAGCGTCGCTGCTTGTTCATCGCTGAGATGTTCTGGAACCAGCGCTACACCTTCGACGGCGAGCGTCGCGTACTCCCGCAACATACCGGGCAATGGACCACCGAGCGTGGCGCGGGCCGTCACGTGATCGGGCGCGCCGTCGAGCCATCCCTGCGCGAACATGCCCGCCACGCGCCGCCCGACCCACGAGCCATCGACGCCGGGGCCCACGGCGTCGACCACACCGACGCCATCGGACGCCGGCACCAAGGGAAGCGGCTGGCGGGGGTTGTAGTGGCCTCGCACCATCAGCAGGTCGCGGTAGTTCAGCGAGACGGCCGAGACCTTCACCCGCACCTCACCCGGTCCGGGGGTCGGTCGTTCCTGCTCGACGAGCGTCAGGTTGTCCAAGCCGAAGGCGTCACGGATCTCGATGGCGCGCACGCGGGCACCTTCGCCCATTGGCCGCGCAACGTCGAGGCTGCGGCGCCCCCCCCGAGCGAGACGCCCTGATAGGCTCCGACGCATGGCAACGCTGCGTGTGTCGTCCTTTGCTGCGCTCGGCTTCGTGCTGGCCGCCTGCGGACCCGCCGAGCTGATCGGCGAGCAAGACGGTGGTGACACGGACTTCGGCACGACCGCGCCCGAAGAGACCACCGACCCCACCACCCCTGCGGGGCAGGGTTTCGTCGGTCACTACTTCAGCACGTGGTCGACGCCCCACATGCACTTCGACGACGGCGCCGGATGGACCAGCCCGCCCGGCGTGGAAATGGCCGCCGAAGGCGATGGATGGTTCGTCTACGGCCAAGACCAAGGCAGCGGCAGCGTCGAGTTCGTCTTCAACGACGGCGCCGACGTTTGGGACAACAACGGCGACGCCAACTACAGCACGCAGCTCGCCGAGTTCTGGGTGAAGGACGGCGTCATCTATGACGAGATGCCCGCGACCGGCACCGACAGCGACGACGGTGTCTACTGCGACGAGGTCGACTGCGGCAGCGGCGAGTGCAACGAAGAAGAGCGCACCTGCGATTGCGACGATGGCTTCATTTTCGACGCGGAGCTCGAGACCTGCATCGAAGATCTCTGTGCCACCGTGGAGTGTGGGTTCGGCGAGCTGTGCGACCCGACCGACGGCACCTGCCTGGGCGCCTGCGAACCCGACCGCCAAAGCGGCGACTTCAGCTTCTGCTACCAAACCACCTCGTCCACCGTGGCCGTGCTCGCGCGCTACGACGGCGCTGGTGACCTCGACCTCGACGCCAGCACCATCCGGCTGAACGCCGACGTGCTCGAGGGCGAGGCCATCGCGTTCGACCCGGACACCCAGCGCATCGCGGTGACCGCCTCGAGCCTGTCGCCGTCCAAGTACGCCTACCTCTTCCGGATGCGAACGACCGGCGGCGACGACATCCAGCCGCTATGGGTCCCGATGTGGATCGGTGACGGCCTGCGCTACGCCGACTTCACCTGGCACGACAGCATCCTCTACCAGGTGTTCACGGACCGCTTCCTCGATGCGGACCCCTCGAACAACCTCGACAACAACCAGGGCTCACTCGCGGAGATCGACGATCCGATGAGCCAGTGGCAGGGCGGCGACTTCCGAGGAATCATCGAGAAGATCGACGACGGATACTTCGAGTCCATGGGCATCAACACCCTGTGGATCAGCTCCCCGCTGCTCAACTCGCACAACAGCCAGCCGGCGGTCGATCCCGGCGTGACCGAGCGATTCGGGTCGTACCACTCCTATCACCCGATCTCGACCGGCTACACGCACCTGGACGACTTCGGCTACGACAACCCGATCGAGACCGCCTTCGGTACGCCCGAAGAGCTGCACGAGCTGGTCGACAAGGCGCACCGCAGCGGCATCCGGGTCATTCCCGACTTCGTGGCCAACCACGTGCAGTCCGAAGCCAACATCTTCGACCAGCACCCCGACTGGTTCTATTCGTACGTCCCCTGCCACAACAACTGGGACCAGTTCCGCGTCGACTGCTGGTTCACCGCGGACATGCCCGACTTCAACTACAACAACGCGGCGGCGCGGCAGGCCGTCATCGACCACGCGATGTGGCTGGTCGAGGAGTACAACTTCGACGGGTTCCGGGCCGACGCCCTCAAGCACATGGACGACATCATGGTCCGGGCGCTCAAAGAGGCCGTGGTCGAGCAGCTCGAGACCACGGTCGACGACCACTCGGTCACGGTCGAGCCCACAATCTTTTACATGGTCGGCGAATCGCTCGGCGGCTGGGCGCGCTACCACGTCCGCGAAGACATGGTGCAGGGCCAAGTCGACGAGGAGTACTACAACCAGACCAAGGCGGCGCTGCTCACCTACAACAACAGCATCCGCAACCTCGCCGACTTCGCGATCTTCAACGACACGGCGTATCTGTCGCCGCAGGAGATCTTCGGGCAGCAGGGTGGCTACCCCGGCGCCCTGATGGGCAACTTCTTCGGCAACCACGACCAGTGGCGCGCGCTGACCGAAGCGCAGGGCGACCACGCGCGCCTGCGGCTGGCCCAAACGTTCCTGTTCACCTCGCCAGGCAACATCCCGATGCTCTACCAGGGCGACGACATCGGAACGTTCGGCGAAGCCGACCCCGACAACCGCGCCATGCATCGCTTCGACGGCCTCAGCGGAGACGAGCAAGCTTCACTGCAAAATGCCCAGCGCGTCGGCCGGGTTCGAGAGGACCACGTCGCGCTGCGTCGCGGCACCCGGCAGACCGTGGTCCTGGAGGACTTCTTCTGGGTCTACCGCGTCACCTACGAAGACGATGAGGTCTATGTCGCGCTCAACCGCGACTCGAACCGCAGCTGGGAGCCGCCGGCGGGCTTCACCGACGTGCTGGGCAACTGCGCCAACGGCAACGTGCCTTCGCAGCGCTCCTGCATCTTCGTCGACGACGCCGAGTAAGGGACCAAGCGGCGCTCCTTTGAGCCGCCGCTCACGGCTCGGCCCGTGCAGCGCGATCTCGGTCCTTCAGCCACGCCCTGATTTCCTCGGCCTTGACGCGCTGCGCAGCTTGATCGGCCAGCACCTCGAGCGCACCGCGGGCTGACGCGACCGCACGCCCACGTTCGCCGTCGTCACTCGCCAGCGACCAGTCCGCACGAGCCTTGGCGAAGTCGAGCCGCGCTTCGTCCTGCACGGTTTGAAGCTTGAGCTTCGACGCCCGCTCGACGAATGAGGAAGCGCCGGTCGCATTCCCCAGCGCGAGCTCGGCCTCGGCCAAGACCGTGAGGACGTCGCCGACCCGCGGGTGCTCCAACCCGAACACCCCCTCGGCGAGCTGCAGCGCCCGCTCGGCCTCTCGACGCCCTGCCGCAGGCCGCCCCTCCAAGAGTTCGAGTTCGGCGGAGAGCTGAAAGGCCGCCACACCGAGTGCGGACACAACCATCTCCCGAATCTCGAGCTGGTGCTTCAGGTCGTCGACGCGGACACGCATGACCTCGTAGCGCTGGGCGCTCTTGAGCAGATTGACGATGTTGACGAGCATCACCAGATCCATGAACGCCCCCCCTTTCTGCGAGAAGATCGCGTACGCGGACTCGTAGCGCCGAAGCGCCTCATCGAACCGCCCAAGTTCCTTCAGCGTGACCGCGGTGTTGCTGAGCGCACGCGCATAGAAGTCACTCGTCTCGTCGTGCTCGAGCCCGGTCAGGTAGAGGACCTTCTCGGCGTGATGCAGCGCTTCGTCGGGCCGGCCGAGTGCGTACGCCCGCTGGTTGAGCATATCGTGAAGCTCCAGCTGAATCAGGGAGTCGGGATCGAGGGTCTTCGACAGCGTGAGTGCGGCATCGAGCTCGGCCCGCCCCGCATCCCCGCCGTCGCGCCGGAACTTCGTCTCGGAGATTTTCAGCAGAATGCCCAGCCGAACGCGGTCCGAAACCATGGCATCGGGCTCCACGAGCGCCAGCGCCCGCTCCGCATGCTCCACGGCTTCATCGAAACGACCCAAGTCCAGGTAGACCGACGCCGCTGTGGATTCGAGGGACGCCCGCAGTCTCGCCGAACCCGAGCGACGCGCCAGGGCAGCACCGAGCGACAACATGTTCAATGCCGCGCGGTTGTCTCGACGGTCAGAGTGGTGCCACATGCCCAGCTCTGCGGCCGCGCGCGCGGCCTCCGAGTGTAGCCCGTGGGCGACGGCGACCTGATACGCCTCCTCAACGTCACCGACCCCCTCTGCGCTGTTCTTCAAGTTCTTCAGCCGCCCGCGCAGCAGGGCATGACGCACCCGAATCAGTGGATACGTGCTCTCCGCGAGCGCGTCCTCGTGTTCGCTCAGCACAGCCTCGGCCTTGCGGACACGCCCCAAGACCAAGTGGACACGTGCCCTCCTCAGCACGGGAAGCAGACGCTCGGCGTCTCGAGCCTCTGCTTTGGTGGCAGGCAGAATTCGGACGTCGGCGAGAGCCTCGACATCGGCACACATTCGAGTGTCCGGCAGATTCCGTACGAGTGCCTCCGCCTGCCGAAGTTCCCCGGCCTGAACGTCGCGCAAGACCTCGACCGTGGCCGCGAGAGCCGCTCGTGAGCGCCGGAGGCACTGCACCTGCAGCGCATAGTCGTCGCTGGTGGTCGTGTCGCTCTGCTCAGCAGCACAGGCTTGCGTTGCAAGCCCCGACCAGGTCTCGGCGTAGCCGTCCAGTGCCTGCAGCGTCTCTTCGAGGACCGTCGGCGCCGCACCTCGCCCGGTGGCGGAGAATGCAGAGCGCAGGCCCGCTCGCGCGTCCGGGCCGAAGTCGTCCTCGATCGTCTTGGCGAACGTGACGCACGGCGAGGGCTCTTGTGCGAACCGTCCGGCCACCGCAGCCCCGACGCACGCGCCCACGAAGCTGGTCAGGACCCACGTTCGAGGCCGCCGCGTCGGGCGGGCCAAGGCCGCCAGAACCGGACGCATCGTCGCAAACCTCTCGCCCGGCTTCGCTGAGAGGCCGCGGGCCATGACCCTGCGAACCCGTCGCGGCACGGACAGCGCGTCCATCGGAGGGGGCCCATTGCGCATCGCATCACGGAGCGCTCGAGCATCGGCCCCAGCGAAGGGCCGCGAGCCAAGGAGCGCCTCATACAGCGACACACAGAACGAAAACTGATCGGCTCGCGGATCCAACGGCTGTCCGCCATGCTGCTCGAGCGGCATGTAGGCCGGCGTACCCAGCACGATCCCCGCCTGCGTGAGGCGTGCGGAGGCGGAGGCCGACGGGGCGACTGCGCGACTCGTCTCTTCGAGCGCAAGACCGAAGTCCGTGACGTACGGCCTGCCCTTGGCATCGACCAACACGTTGTCGGGCTTGAAGTCCCGATGGACGATCCCCGCGCGGTGGGCTGCAAACAGCCCCCGCCCCGCACCGCGGAAGACCGCGAGTATTTCAGCCGGGCGCCGCTCTTGCTCCGACAGCCACTGCCGCACGTTCGGCCCGTCGATGAACTCCATCGCGATGAAGACGAGTCCATCGAGTTCGCCGACGTCGTATACCGACACGACGTTCGGATGCGAGAGCTTGGCGAGCGCCTGCGCTTCACGGAGCATGCGCGAGTGATGCTCGGCGTCGTTGGCGAGACTGGCGTGGAGGACCTTCAGCGCCACGCGCCGGTCGAGCTTCGGGTCGTACGCAGCGAACACCGAGCCCATGCCGCCGCGGCCGAGCGTCTCCAGAATGGAGTACCGCCCCCACGTCTGCCCCGCCGCGAGACCCGATGCACCGAGGCGCCCCGCTCCGCCAACTACCCCCTCGGTCAGCGGCCTGGTCCCTCGCATGACGGGCGTATCGTCCGGTTGCAGCGGCTCCACGGCAGCACCTCAATCCAAGGAAAGCACGCGATCGGTCGAGGACAGCGGTGCGGACTCGTCTGCACGACCGAGCGCCGCGAGGGTGGCGTTACGAAGCGTTCTGCTGGGCTCGAAGACAACCGTTGCCGTTCCGAAGAACGCCGCGAGCGCCTCGTCTGCAGCATCGAGGGAGCGCAGCGCCTCGTCGGGGCGCTCGCACCGCAAGAGCGCGTCGGCACGGTGGACGTGCGCCCGAAGAACCGCAGGCAAGCTCGATGCTGCGTTGGAGATCGCAACATCCACGGCGTCTTGCGACGCTGCGCTCGCGTCATCGCAGGACCCCGCCCGCGCGAGCCCCACGGCGAGCGCCCCCATCGCATGCGCCCGCACTTCGTGGGCGCCGATGGACTCGGCGATCGATGCCGCGGACCGGAGCTCGAAGCTCGAGCCCGACGGCTCGCAGGCTGCGAAGCCAACGCTGCCCTCGGCCGCGCTCAGATCGTCCCCCGCTGCGAGCCCTTCAATCCGTGCCGCACCAAAGGCCGCGCACTCCTCTGCCTTGTGGCCTGCGTCGCGCTCGAGTCGGCCAAGCACCAGCTGCATTCGCACGCTTGGGGCCGCGTCCGGAGCTTCGCCGAGCGCGTCCAAGCGGGCGCGCGCCTCTTCCATCCGACCCGCGAGGCGCAGCAGCTCGACCGTCTCCAGTCCGATCTCGAACGCGGGGGTACGGTCGAGCGTACAGACGGAGAGCGGCAGCTGCTCCACCGCCAGGGACAGCGCCCGTTCGTCCGCCGCCTCTTCGAGCAAGTCGATCGAGACTTCGTATCGGGATCGCGCTTGCTCGAGGCAGCGCAGCCGCGAGCCCAGGGCGTCTTCCGTGAGCACACCTGACGCAACCGAAGCACAGGCGGCCTCGGCCTGTGCACCCCACGCCTCGGCGTACTCCGCAAGGGCTCGAGAGACCGCCGGCGTCTCCGACGCGCCACGGCGAGCGGCTGCCAACATCGACGCTGCAGCTTTGGACGCATCACGACAGGGCCGCGGCGCGCTCGCGGGAAGCACCAGCGGGGTCACGCCAGCCATGACCCCGACCAAGCCGCCGACGATCCAAAGACGGCGGTCGCGCGTTCTCGGCCTGAGCTGCGCCAGCAAGCTTCGCATCGAGGGATGTCGATCGGCGGCGCGCCAACGCATCCCTCGCTCGAGGGCTCGATGGACGCGCTTGGGCACACCAACGTTCGGGGGCGGAGGCGGGATGACCCCGGCCTGAATGGACGCGCACAGCTCGGTCCCGTTGGTCCCCTGGAACGGCCGAACCCCGCAGAGGGCCTCATACAAGGAAACGCAGAACGCAAACTGGTCCGTGCGGTGGTCCGCCGCCGCCCCTGCGTGCTGTTCGACGGACATGTACGCCGGCGTCCCCATCACCACGCCCGCCTCGGTCACGCGGATGTCGTCGAGTGTGGCGTCGCCGCTGCGGGCGCCGGAGGTGCCGGAAGGAACAGCGAGCCCGAAGTCCCCGACATGTGCCCGGCCCTTCCCATCCACGAACACGTTGTCGGGCTTGAAGTCGCGGTGAACGATCCCGGCGTCATGCGCCGCGATCAGCCCGCGCGCGGCGTCGCGAAACACCGCGAGGATCTCCGCGGTACTTCGAGGCGCCATTCGAAGCCACGCGCGGACGGTGGGGCCATCGATGTACTCCATCGCGACGAAGACCTGCCCCGCGATCTCCCCGACGTCGTAGACGCCGACCACGGCGCGGTGCGAGAGCTTTGCAAGCGACCGAGCCTCACGAACGAGACGAGCGTGGTGCTCGGGATCCTGGGATACGGAGGCGTGGAGCACTTTGAGTGCAACCCGACGATCCAGCGTCTGGTCGTAGGCCTGCAGCACGACCCCCATCCCCCCGGCGCCGACGTGCCCAAGGATGACGTAGCGGCCTAGCGTCGAACCGGGCCGCAACGCCTTTGCAGCATCCTGGTCCACGTCCGAGGGCATGCCGTCCGCGAGCGTGGGCTCGGCCCCATCGCCCATGTATCCCAGCGTCCGCACCCCTCATCACGAGTATCGCGCTGATGCTCGGCCGATGGAAGACGGCGAAGCCACGCTAGCCTCGCGTCCACTCATGAAGACCCCGAGGGATGACGACGTCGAGTGAGCGACTACGAGCACTCCGTGACGTGGACACCGGGGTCGACGTCGAATCCACCTGACTCTTCAAGACAGGTACCGGGCCCCACGCTCGTCGGTGCGGGTCCCTCCGCCGCACCCGAACATAGGCGCCATATGCGCACTCGCTTTGATGCGCTTCGAAGAAAGACGTTGCGGGTTAACTACCAAGGTAGTACTAACTCGGTAGTTATGAGCACCGAGCATCTGGGAAAGCTGCAGCTCGCGATCATGCGGGTGCTGTGGACTGACGAGGAACGAACGGTGGCCGAGGTCCATCAAGCGCTGGAGCCCACGCATGGGCTCGCGCCGACCACGATCGCCACCATGCTCAAGAAGATGGAGGCCAAAGGCGTGGTGGCGCACCGCACCGAGGGTCGCCGGTTCATCTATCGCCCGACCGTCAGCGAAGACGCCGTCATGCGCTCCATGGTCGGGGACCTCAAGGAGCGCCTGTTCGGCGGCAGCGTCTCGGCGCTCGTCAGCCACCTCCTGCAGGCCCACGAAGTCGATGAAGGCGAGCTCGACGAGCTGCGCGCGCAGATCGAGCGCGTCCAGCAGGCCACCGACGCGGATGGAGGCCAACGATGAGCGCGCTGGCTTGGGTTGCGACCTACCTGGTCCACAGCACCATCCTCATCCTCGGCGCGTGGCTGCTCGAGCGCCGCTGGCACGATCGTCCGGAGCGCATGTCCGCGGTCTGGAAGGTCGCGCTCGTCGGCGGCGTCGCGACGGCTTCGCTGCAGATGATGCTCTCGATCACGCCGCTCGCCGGCGTCTACAGCGTATCTCCTGACGCGTCGGTGCCCTCCGACCCGGTGCTCGCAGCGGGCGTAGCCTCCGAGGCTGCGCCCGCGCGCGAGTCCGTCCCCGCGCGGCGCGTCGTTCGGCGCACCTCATCGGCGCCCGTCATCGTGGTTCAGGCGCGTCGGCCCGAGCGAGAACCGGCCACCGTCGCGCCGTCGGCGAGCACACCTTCGGCGCCTTCCGCGCTCGATACGGCCTCCCTGCTGCGCGGCGCTGGCCCGTGGATCATCGGCGGCCTCACGCTGGGCGGTTTGATCGGGCTGTTCTCGGTCATTGCGGCGCTCGCGGTGCTGCGGCAGCGCCTCGGCGGTCGTCAGCGACTCACCGAAGGTTCACTCGCGACGTCCTTGCAGACCCTGCGCCGACGCGCCCGACTGAAGCGCCCGGTCGAGCTGGCGGTGTGCGATGCGGTGCAGACCCCGATGGCGGTCGGCGTGCTCCGGCCCGCAATCGTGGTCCCGCGTGAAGCCATGCGGACGCTGAGCGAAGAGCAGCAGGCCGGCATGCTCGCCCACGAGCTCGCCCACGTCGTGCGGCGCGACCCCGCGTGGCGAATCGTCGGCCTGCTGGTCAAGCGCGTGCTGTTCTTCCAGCCGCTCAACCGTCTGGCCGCGGGCCGCGTTTCGACGCTGGCCGAATACCTCTGCGACGACTGGGCAGCACGCCACACCGACGCTCCGCTGGACCTCGCGCGATGCCTCACCGAGGTCGCCCGCTGGGTCGCCGCCCCCTCGGCCGTCGCCGCGACGATGGTTGGACCGCGCTCGATCCTCGGGCGTCGCGTGGAGCGACTGATCCAGCCCACCGCGCAGGCCGACCGACCGTGGTGGCTTGCGCTGCCGCTTGGAGCCCTGCTGGTTTCCATGCTGCTCGTCGCGCCGAACGTCTCGGCGGAAACCACGCGTGCAAACGAGGTCGACGCATCGACGGCAGACACCACCGCCGCGCCCCCGGCGAGCCCTGCAGTCGAGCGAGAGCGGGACGCCAAGCGGGCCCAGGCCGAGAAAGCCAAGACCAAGGCCAAGGCCAAGCGAAAGAAGGCCCGGGCCAAGCAGCGTCGGGCACGAGCCAAGCAGAAGCAGGCCCAGGCTCGGCAGCAACAGGCGCAGCGCCAGCTGAAGAAGGCCAAGGCTCAACAGCAAGCTGCGGACGAGCGCCTGCGTGCGTATCGCATGGGGCCGGGCGGCACGCTGGAGCCGATCGAGATCGACGCGGACCTCGCTGCGACCGTGGCACGCCTCGAACGCATGGAAGGGGACGTCGAGGCATCGGTCGAAGCCGCCGTCGCGGCCGTCGAAGACCTCGAGGACCTCGACGACGACATCGAAGCCGCGGTCGAAGCCGCCATCGAATCGGTGGAAGGGCTCGAGGACCTCGACATTGACATCGACATCGACGATCTCGAAGACCTCGCCGCGTTGCAGGCGCTCGGAAACCTCCGGGTTCTCGGCGAGCTCGACACCGCTGACCTCGAGGCACTGCAAGCGAAGACCGAGCTCGAGATTCGCGACGTCGAGCTCCAGATCGAAGCGCTCGAAGCCCTCGCCGACGAGATGGATTCATTCACCCTCGAAGGCCCCGACGGCGCCAGCATCACGGTCGAGGCCGGCAAGCAGGTCGTGATCGTGGATGCAGACGGAGAGCGGCTCACGGTCGAAGTCCACGACGAGCGCTCCGCCCGGGCCAAGGCCCGCAGTCGGAAGCGGGCCCGCAAGCGCGCTCGCCAAAGACGCCGCCGGCGCCAGCGCTAGCCGCCTCGACACGAGCGCCCTCGCAGCCGGGGCGCTCGTGTACAGTCCCGGCCACGTGAGCGGCTCCCCCGACGCTTCGACGCATCGCGCCGGCTTGGCGTTCGGACTGGGCGCCTACGCGCTGTGGGGCGTTGCGCCGCTGTTCTGGCATCTGCTCGACGGCGTGCCCGCGGGTGAGCAGTTCGGCCAGCGCATCGTGTGGAGCTGCGTATTCTTCGTACTGTGGTCGTTCGGCATCGACCGACTCCGCGCCGTGCGTTCGATTCTCGCCACGCGCCGCGACCGTCGACGACTCGCCCTCGCGGCCCTGTGCGTCAGCACGAACTGGTTCGTGTTCGTATACGCCGTCATGGTCGACCGGGTGCTCGACGTGAGCCTGGGGTACTTCATCAACCCGCTGGTCAGCGTCGCGCTGGGACGGTTCGTGCTCGGCGAGCGGCTGCGTCCGCTGCAGGCCGCGGCCGTGGCCATCGCGATCATCGGCGTGGCCCTCGTGGCGATCGGTACCGGCGGGCTGCCCTGGATCTCGCTGGTGCTCGCGTTCTCGTTCGGCACCTACGGCCTCATCCGCAAGACCACCGCCGTCACCGCGCTGGCCGGCTCGACGTTCGAGACCATCGTCTTGCTTCCGCTGGCGCTGGGCGGCTTGGTGTGGATGCAGCTGCAGGGCGACGGGCACATGCTCGGCGGGGAGACGCGCACGGTGCTGCTCCTGCTGTGCACTGGCCCGGTCACCGCGGTCCCCCTGTACCTCTTCGCCAACGCGGCGCGCCGCCTGCCGCTGACCACCGTCGGCTTCATCCAGTACCTGGCCCCGTCGATCCAGTTCGCCCTGGCCGTCTTCGCCTTCGGTGAAGCGGTCGAACCGATGAAGCTCGTCGCGTTCGGCCTTGTGTGGACGGCACTGGTCGTCTTCACGATGGACGGCCTGCGCAGCCGCGCTCCCTCGGCCTAGCGGCCTCCAAGCCGCGTGTCGTCGACACCGCATCGCGGTACCGTCGACGGGGATGCAGCACCGACGAACCGCGGCCACGCTCGGGTTGTTCGCCCTCCTCTGCGGCGAGGCGTCGGCGACCGCACGCGCCCAGACGCCTCGTCCATCCGGCCCGACCGTCGAGCAGACAGACGGTGACGACCGACTCGCCGGCGGCCGGACGGGGGACGTCCTCGATGGCGGCCATGGCGACGACGTCGTGCTCGGCGCGGGCGGAGACGACCTGCTCTTCGGCTCGTCCGGCGCGGACGCCCTGTTCGGAGACGACGGCAAGGACCGGCTGTTCTTGGGGCCCGGAAACGACCAAGGATCTGGCGGCGATCACAGCGACCTCCTGGTTGGTGGCCCCGGAGACGACCATCTCGACGGCGGGCCGGGACATGACCGACTCCGCGGCCAGGCGGGTGATGACACGCTCCTCGGCGGCCCGGGCTCGGATCGGCTTCTGGGGGGTGCCGGCGCGGACCATCTCGACGGCGGCCCGGGACGAGACGAACTTGTCCCGGGAACCGGTGCCGACCTCGTACGCGCTGGCGACGGCGACGACGAGATCCGAATCGCGAGCCCGTGCGAGCTCGCGCCGGGCGAACTGCTCGACGGCGGCGGAGGGGAGGACACCCTTTACACGCATCTTTCGCGCGACCAACTTCGAGACCGCGGCGTGACGGTGACGAACATCGAACGCGTCGTCCTGCTGAGGGGCGCCCCGAATGAGCGCGCCTGCACGCGGCACGACGGCGTCGATGGATACGTCGAAGTGCTCGGCGTCGTCGCAGCGCGAGCCTCGTTCTGGCGCGATGCATCCGGCCGAGACACGGAGCTCGACGGCACGCGACCCACGGGGCGCGGCGTCGACCTTTTCACCCGAACCGAGATTCGCGTCGACGCCGTCGCCGCTGACGATGGTGGCATCCTCTCCGCGGGGCAGACCCTCTCGCTCGTCACCCCCGGCGGAAGCGCGACGCTGGACGACGGGCGGACCCTCTCGACCCAGGCGTGCTGCGCCCGGTCGCTCTCGATCGGCTCCACGGTTCGACTTCACCTGGAGTGGAACCGGGCAAAGAGCGAGTTTCGGTACGCGAAGGAGTTCGGCACAGATCCGCGCTCCACGCCCGCGTTCGACGTCTCCGCGACGCGGACGGCCGGCCGCAGGCGCTGACCAAGCTCAGCGCCAGGAGCGCAGGGCCGGCCGAGAACTTTCGTCGGCCTCAATGTAACGCGGCCTTCACACCGGGCATGGAGGGTTGATGCCTCGCGCTCCTCGTCTCCTGGTCTTGGTGACCGCGGCCCTGCTTTCGGCCTGCGCCGATGACAGCCCGCCTCCGACGGACGCCCCGGCGCCCAGCGCCCTGGTCCCCGACCCATCGCCGCTGACGCGCATGACGGCCGAGCAGTACCAGAACACGGTGCGCGACCTGTTCGCGCCCGCGGAGGTCGGCTCCGTCGTGTTCCCCGCCGAGCTCGAGGGACGCGGCGGCTTTCAAAACGACGTGACGCTGAACACCGCCACGCCGGCGCTCGTCGAGTCGTACCAACGCGTGGCGCGGCAGGTGACCGACCAGCTTCGCCACCAGTTCACCACGATGCTCGGGTGCGACGTGATGGCCGACGGCTGCGCGCGCGATGCCCTGCCGGGATTCGCCGAGCGAGCCTGGCGACGCCCGCTGGCCGAGGATGAGCTCCAGGCGATGCTTGCCGACTTCGACGGCTGGGCCGCCTCGTCGAATCCAGAGATCGCGCTGACCCTGTCGCTGCAGTCGCTGCTGCAGTCGCCCGAGTTTCTGTACTTCCCGCGCTTCGGCGCCGATGCGCCTGCCGAGGGCGCGCCGGGCATCCCGCTGACGAGCTGGGAGCTCGCGGCACGCCTGTCCTACTTCCTGTGGAACTCGATGCCCGACGAGGCGCTGTTCGAGCGGGCCCGCGACGGCAGCCTGCTCGACCGACAGGTGCTCGCGGACGAGGCCTTCCGCATGCTGGCCGACGGACGCGCCGTCGACATGGTCGTCAGCTTTCACCGCCAGAACTGGGACTTCGATGACGCCGGCTCCAACCCAATCGACCTCGACTTCTACGCCCCGGTCTTCGAGGCGCGGGGGATGTTCGCAGAGGACGACAAGTCGGACTTCTACTACCTCGAGTACTCGCCGCAGCTTCGGTTCGAGTCCGACGTGTTCGTGTCGGAGCACGTCTTTCGCGGCGAGGGCAAGCTCCGCACGCTGCTCACGTCGAACCGCACGTGGACCAGCCCGCTCGTCGCCGAGATCGCCTACCAGAGCAGCGTCGACGAGAACCTCGAGCCGGTGCTGTGGACCGCGCTCATCCCCTCCGAAGGCAACGACACGCTGCAGCCGTTCGCGGGCGACTACTTCCCGCTCGAGCTCGACCCCACGCGGCGCGCCGGCTAATTCACGATGGCCGGCTTCCTCACCGCCAAGGCCGGCCCGCAGCAGCCCGCCCCCGTCCGGCGCGGCGTCACGATTCTCGAGCGGCTGATGTGCACCGAGCTGCACCCGCCCGGCGACGTGCCACCGCTGGAGAACGTCGACAGCCGCGAGCCGCGAACGAACCGCGAGCGCTACGCGATTCACTCCGAGGCCGCCGCGTGTGCCGGGTGCCACGCCTCGATCGATGGCATCGGCTTCACCTTCGAGCACTACGACTCGATGGGCCGCTGGCGCGACACCGACAACGACTACCCCGTCGACGCGACCGGCCGCCTGCTCGGCACCGACAACGATGGCGAGGTGAACGACGCCGTTGGCCTAATGCAGCGCATGGGCGACAGCCGTACCGTCCACGACTGCTACACGAAGCAATGGTTCCGCTACGCGTTCGGCCGCAGCGAAACCGCCGAGGACGAGCCGCTGCTGGCCACACTGCAGGAGGGCTTTTGGAACTCCGACGGCAACATCCTCGAGCTCATCGTGAACCTTGCCGGGTCCTACTCCTTCCGCCACCGGAGCGCGCAGTGATCAACCGACGACGATTCCTCACCGCCATGGGGCTCGCCTCCGGCAGCCTCTTCCTTCCCTCCCTCACCCGCTTCGCCCAGAGCGCAGGCGGTGAACCGCCGCGGCGCCTGATCATCGTGATGTCGCAGCACGGCGGCTGGATGCCGACCTGGGCGATGAACCCCGCGGGCAACCCGGCCAACGCCCTGTGGGAGCAGGACCTCAACGCCATGAGCGCGAACGAGTTCAGCCCCTCGCTCGCGCCGCTGCATCCATGGCGCGACCGCATGGTGGCCATCGAAGGCCTTTCGATGGTCTCCGGCGACATCGACCCCGCCGGCGTGCTGCGACACGAGATCGGCCAGATCCACACGCTGACCGGCAACGAAGTCGAGATGGTCTCGGGCCTGCCCATCGGCAAGAGCCCGTCGATCGACCAGCTCATCGCCAACCACATCGCCCGCCCCGACCGCCTTCGCTCGGTCGAGCTCTCGGTGGGCGGCGTGTCGCCCGTGGTGAACTACCGTGACCGCCTTCAGCCCCTGCTGGGCGAGGAGAACCTCGTCTCGGTCCACGACCGCCTGTTCGGCCTGGTCAACGGCGGCTCGTCGGGTCCCCAGGAGCTGCAGGCGCAGGGCGGCCTGCTCGACACGGTCCGCAACCGGTACGACGCGATGTCGACCCGGCTCTCGAGCGAAGACCGGCAGAAGCTCGAGATTCACCGCGACCTGGTCCGCGACCTCAACCAGCAGATCGCGGGACTCATGGGCGCCACCTGCGACGCGCCCGAGCGGATCCCCACGGCCGGCGAGTACTCGGGCGACTGGACCACCGCCGCCACGATGGTCACCTCTGCGATGTCCTGCGACCTGCTTCGCGTCGCAACGATGAACATGAACACCATCGAGGGCGGCGACATCGGCCGCCCGGGGGCCAACATTCACGACTCGTTCGCCCACGAGCTCCCCCGCAGCGAGGAGGCCGTGCAGGCGATGACCGAGTACTACGCGTACCACTCGAGCCAGGTCGCCGAGCTGCTCGGCATGCTCGACGCGGTGCCCGAAGGCAACGGGACCATGCTGGACCACACACTGGTGCTGTGGACGAGCGAGCTCGCCGACGGCGTACACGGCTTCGACCAGCTCCCGATTCTGATGTTCGGGGGCAGCTGCTGGGCGACGGGGCGCTACATCCATTACCCGGCCGACACGCCCTACCCCGCCTGGGTCTGGGACGGCGTGCGGCGCGAGTCCTCGGGTCGACCGCACCAGCTGCTGCTCTCCACGATCATGCGGGCCTTCGGCGTGCCCGATCCCGAAACCGGCGGCGACTGGAACGCAATGCCCATCAAGGAGCTGCGTGCCCCCGACGGCACGCGCATCGACTGCACCGGCGTGCTGCCCGAGCTGATCGGCTGAAGGAGACCCACCATGCGCATCCACTGCATCACCACGATGACTCTCGCGCTGGGCCTGAGCGCCTGCGGCCCCCAAGACCAAACCGTCCCGCCCGCGTCCTTCGAGACCGAAGGCTGGATCGACACCGCCCCGCCGAGCGAGCCCGGACCCCGACCCGGTCAAGCCGGCGGTGAAGGCGACGAAGACGACGAAGACGACGAAGGCGACGAGGGCGGCGAAGAGAGCGGACTGTACTGGGGCGTCTTCATGCCCGCCGACGGCCCGGACGGTGGTGCTGAAGGCGAGTTCTTCGCGGAGGAGAACGGCGTGGAAGTCTGCCTGCTCATCTTCGACCTCACGGCCTCCGAACCGGCCACGCCGTGCGAAGCCTGCACGTCCGCGTGGTCGCTGACCGCATCGAACCCTTCGACCGAAATCGATGAAAACGGCGCGTGCGAGCGCTTGCTGCCCGAGCCTCTCGAGGGACTCGTCTTCAACCTCGGCATTGACGGCAACAACGTCCTGTACCGAGACTCCGGCGAGGGCTGGGGCGAGATTGGCGAGGCCGGGCTCGAAGAGGGTGAGATGTGGCTGGAGTGGGAAGACGGCGTCGACTGACGCTTGACGCCCGAACGGCGCCAAAATTGATTTTGACTTACACTTTCATTTAAGCCATACCGCGGATGTGCTGCGCCATCGCACATTCGCATTCACGAGTTCGCTCCTCGGGCTGTTGGCCCTGGCCGGCTGTGACGACGGCTCGAGCAGCGGCGGCGCCGCCGAAGGCTCGACCGGAGCCGCCGAAGAGACCGGCGATCCACAGACCACGGCCAACCCCTCCAGCACGGCCGGCTCGACCGCGGGTCCCTCCAGCTCCAGCGCAGGCTCGACGAGCGCCGAGACGGGCGTCGACGACACCGGTGAGACCGGGGACGCGACGGACGCGACCGGCTCCCAGGGCGCGGCACCCGAGGTCACGCTGACGAGCCCGCGCGCCAACTCGGCGTCTGCCGCCCAGCTCGTGATCTTCGAGGGGTCGGTCTCCGATCCCGACGGAGACGTCGAGAGCCTGACGCTCGACGCGCCCGACGCAACCTATACCGTCGAGCTCGAAGACGACGGCTCCTTCCGCGGGCTCGTCCCGCTCGCGCCCGGTCCCGGCGACTACACCCTGACCGCCGCCGATGCCGACGGCAACGAAGGCTCCACAAGCGTCCCGGTTCACTTCGGGCACCGCGTTTCCGTGGGCAACTCGCAGGCCGCCTACCTGCGCGAGGGCACGCTGTACACGTGGGGGCGCAACGAGCTCGGGCAACTCGGCAACGGCACCCTGCTGGGCTCTGCGTGGGGCGACGATCCTTCCACCGCCGACCTGCCGCTGCGCTACGAGCTCGATACCGACGGCCTGATCAGCGTCGTGACCCGGCAGACGTTCATGGTCGCCCTCCGAGACGACGGTTCCGTGCTGACGTGGGGGGACAACGAGAGCGGGCAGCTCGGCCAAGCCGCGCCCGCAGACTGCGGCAACTCCGGCACGATTCCCTGCCTTCGGGTCCCGACTGAGGTGCCCGGCATCTCGAACGCAATCGCCATCGGCGCAGGATTCGATCACACGCTCGTACTGCTCGATGACGGCTCGGTGCTCAGCTTCGGCAGCAACGAGTACGGACAGCTTGGGGACGCCGCCGCGGGCCCCAGCCGCATGGACCCCGCCGCCGTACCCGGACTCGAAGACGTCGTCCAGGTCGCCGCGGGCTCGGACGTCTCCTACGCGGTCCTGCTCGACGGCTCGGTGTACGCGTGGGGCGAGAACGACCGCGGCCAACTCGGCCAGGGCACGACCGACGGCGACGCCCACCCCACGCCCACGGTCGTCGATGGCGTCGAAGACGTCCTCCAGGTCGCCGCTGCCAACACGACTGCATTCGCGCTGCTCGGCAACGGAACCGTCCTCGCGTGGGGGCGCAACCACGCAGGACAAGCGGGCGTCGGCGACGATTCGGGCGATGACGTCCTTGCCCCGACGGCGGTCGTCGTCGAGTCCGGCGACCCCCTCGAGAACGTGGTGTCGATCTCCGGCGACGGCTTCGTCGGCATGGCCCTCACCCACGACGGCACGGTCTACGCGTGGGGCCTGGGTGCGCTCGGTCAGCTCGGGCAGGGCTTCCTCGCGGGCGGTGAGCGCGACCTCGACAACCGCGTGTACGCCTCCCCCGTCGCGGTCGACCGCGCCGACGCACGCGCCTTCGACATCCTCGAGATCGAGGGTGGTGCCGGCGGCCCGTCGCTTGCGTACAGTACCGACCAACACCTGTTCGGATGGGGATGGAGCTTTCAGGGCTCGCTCGGCCTCGAAGGAGCGATCAACGCGTGGGCCTACAGCGCACCGGTCCTGGTGTTTGCAGCGGACTGATCGCAACCGCGCTTTCGCTGGCCTGCGGCGGCTCCTCGGGCCCCGCCGCAGACGCGTCCACCACCGATGCGGGCTCGTCCACGGGCGTGTCGGTGGACCCGAGCTCGAGCACCACGACGAGCACGGGCGCTGACGCGAGTACGACCGGCGTCGCCGACGAGAGCTCGAGCAGCGGTGGCCTCATGCCCGCCGCGCTCGAACCGGGCGAGCTTCGCCCCGGTGGCGACACCACGACCGACGAGCTGGGCGTCGGGGCCTTCGTACAGGAAGCGGCCAACCTCACCCTCGAGCGCCGGGCGCAGTTCGAAGCGGGCCTGCAGTTCTTTCAGCTCGTCTGGGAGGTCGCCCCCGCCACACCCGAGCTCGACGGACTCGGTCCGACGTTCAACGCCGCGTCGTGTTTGGGATGCCACCAGCGCAACGGGCGGGGTCCGATCCCGTTCGACGATCCCGCCACGCCGGCGGTCTTGCTGCGGCTCGCCGATGCCCGTGGAGCCCCGGACCCGGTGCTCGGCGACCAGCTGCAGCCCCGCAGCATTCGGGGCGTCCCCGCCGAAGGCACGCTGACCTGGACCGAGATGGTCGTCGATGCGCGAGCGATCGACGGAGCGCGCCTGGAGCGTCGCGCCCTTGTTCCCGCCTTCGTGCCTGGCCCGCTCGGGCCCCCCGCAGCCACGACGCTGGCTTCGCCCCGGGTGTCGATGCAGCTCGTCGGCCAAGGCCTGCTCGAGTCGGTCACGGACGCCGACATCGAAGCGTGGGAAGACCCCGATGACGCAGACGCAGACGGGATTTCCGGCCGCGTCGCTCGATTGAGCGGCGGACAGATTGGCCGCTTTGGATGGAAGGCCGCGATGCCGAGCGTTCGGCATCAGACGGCCGCTGCCTTTGCGGGTGACCTCGGCATCACGTCGGATCTACACCCGAGCGAGAACTGCCCGTCGGGTCAAGACGCGTGCGCTGCCGCGCCCACCGGCGGGGCGCCCGAGCTGACGCCAGTTCGCCTCGACGTGACGGCGGCGTACGTGCGCCTGCTCGGCGTTCCCGCGCGCCGAAACGGGAACGACCCCGATACACTGCGCGGCAAGACTCTC
Organism: Myxococcota bacterium; assembly: GCA_039024335.1. Taxonomy (GTDB): domain Bacteria; phylum Myxococcota_A; class Polyangia; order Nannocystales; family Nannocystaceae; genus CAJXVA01. The sequence goes on along the minus strand of JBCCQM010000056.1, from coordinate 11,480 downwards.
TTCGGCGACGTCGGATGCGATGCGTGTCATCGGCCCACCTTCGTCACCGGCGACGCCGCAGAGCCCGAGCTGACCGGTCAGCAGATCTGGCCCTACACCGACCTGCTGCTGCACGACCTCGGCCCCGAACTCGCCCAGGGCGGACCCGAAGCGGCCGCCACCGCGGCCGAGTGGCGCACCCCTCCGCTGTGGGGGCTCGGCCTGCTGGAGGTCGTAGCCGACGCCCCACGCCGTCTGCTGCACGATGGGCGCGCACGCACGATCGCTGAAGCCGTCGCCTGGCACGGCGGGGAAGCGGAGGCGTCACGCGACGCCTACCTCGAGCTTTCAGCCGAGCATCGTGCCCTACTCGACGGCTTCGTCGACAGCCTTTGACGTCGCGGCCTCTCGGCGGACCTCATGCCAGTACTCGACCGCCGCAATGGCTCGAGCGCGCACGGGGTCGCGCCCCGCGACGCGATCCTCGAGCGTGGTCGCCACGGGCAGGTCCGGCGCCACGCCGCTCCCGTCCGAGGCGTTCCCGTTCGCACGCACGAAGGCTGCCGTCGAGATGCTGACGCGAAAGCCCGTATGCGAAGCCGTGTAGCTGTAGACCTCACCGAAGTAGTTCGGCGGGGACGCGGGTGCTTCGCCGATGATGAGCCCGAGCCGGTAAGTCTTGACCGCGTCGAGCATCATCATCGCGGCCGAGCGAGTGCGGTGGTCGGCAAGAAACACGACCGGTCCCGTGTAGGCAAACGGAGCGCCCGAAGGCGGAAGCTCTGATACCTCCATCGGCAAGGTCGACCCGACCGAAGCTGCGAGGTAGTTCTCGAAGCCCCCGCCATGCTGACGAATGCGCGCCTGCATGGCCGCCGACACGCGCCAGTGCTTCTGCGCCATCATGCGGTACGGCGTCTTGGTGAGGTAGGCCAGCAGCTGGTCGCCCACCGTCGTCGAGCCGCCATCGTTACCCCGTACGTCGACCACAATACCCCGCGGAGGGTTCTGGGCCAGCGTTGCGAACATGCGTTCGAACGCCTTTTGGAAGTGGGCCTGGTGAGAGCCGACCATCGTGCGCAACGTGATGTGGGCGATGCCGTGCGCATCGATCCGCAGGTTCAGCGCATCGAGCGGGTTCGGCTTCGGCATCGTGCCCATCGCTGGCAACGCGACCTCGAACCACGCGCCGTCAGCATCCTCGAGCACCGCGGTGGCGTCCGCAGGGACGCCGAGTTCCGCCAGCGCGAACGGCAGCAACGATGGCGCCATCACCCGCCACGAGTCCTCGCTCTCGTGCGGGGTGACGGTGTCGATCCACTCGATGGCTGAGGCCGCCGTGCGCGTGCCGAAGCGGGTGAAGCACGCGCCCGTCGGCGCCGAGCGATACGGCTTCGCGAGACAGAGCCGGCGTCCATCCGCGACGATGGGCAGAGGATCGTGAACGGCCATGTCGACCGTCGGCAAGACGGCCGTGTGCGAGTCCCCGAACGCGGCCGCGACCGCGGCCCACTTTTTGTGAAGCCGTGCACGCGCCACGACTTCGGGAAGCGACGCGATCAGGGCATCGACCCGCTGCGCGAACACGGCCCGCGCCCTGGGATCCTGCATCGCAGGGTGAAGCTCGAGCACGGCGGACTGCCAGGCACGCAGGTCCGCAGCAGCCTCCGCGCGAGACAGCCAGTTGTGCGCGTCGTCCCCGACGACGACGGCCTCGTACGGCCCCTCGTCCGGGGCCCCACGGGTGAGCAGACCGACCGTCGCAAGCGAGATGCCCACCAAGAGGGCCGTGGGGGTATTCATCGTCACCGGGCGCAGCACTTTTTGATAATGCTTTTCATTTTCATATTAAGCAACCGGAATTCACGCGGACTTGTGCAGTCACCAAACGCGCAGACGCACACGCCGCGCCGCTCCAGGTGGGCCTGCGGCCGGCTCTTGGTGACGTCCGGCAAAAACCCGCTACATCGGGCGGGTCGAAGGTTCGCGATCGAACCGAGCGGGTCCGGTACCATGCGGCCGTTCGCATCGCGGGCCCGCCCGATCCTCGGGCGACGACCTCCCGCTGACCGCTACGAAGCACGAGACAAGCATGCAAACCGCACTTCTCGCTCTGTTCCTCCACCCCGCTGCTGCGCCGCACCTTCACCAAGAAGATGGAAGCGCGTCGCTCTGGCTCGCCGTCGCCATCGCCGTGATCGCAGGCGGACTCGTTCTCAACCGCTACGTCGCGCGCCGCCAGGCCGCCGACCTCGACCGCTAACTCGGACCCAAGGAAGGACACCAACATGGACAAGAAAATCGCTCACGCGCACTGCGACGGCCCCTGTGGCATCTACGACCCCGCCTCGGCTCGCGTCGCGGCTGAAGCCGTCCTCTCGATGACGAAGAAGCTCGCTGCGCTCACGGTCCCCTCGACCGACGACGCCGCTGCGTACGCCTCGTACTCGAACACCTTCTCGCGCTACATCGCCATCAAGGAAGAGCAAGCTCAGCTGACCAAGGACGAGCTGCTCATCCTGTGGACCGACTACTTCAAGCCCAAGCACCTCGCCGACTTCCCGAACCTGCACGAGACGTTCTGGAACGCCGCGAAGCAGTGCTCGGAGTGCAAGCTTCACGTCGAGGTCGCCCCCGCCGAGAAGCTGCTCGACATGGTCAAAGAGATCCACGAGATGTTCTGGAAGTCCAAGGGCCGTGACGTGCCCTGGACCACCGCGGCTGGATGAACACCCGCTACACGATCGTCGGCGACTCCATGTGGCCGGCGATTCCCGATGGCGCCGAGGTCGTTGCAACCGACGACCCTGGCGCCATCGCTGCAATCGCGGTCGGCGACGTCGTCGTCGCAAAGCACCCGTTCCGCAAGGACATGGTGCTGATCAAGCGCGTCGCGGAGCTCATCGATGGCCGCTACGTCCTTCACGGAGACGCACCGCACGGCAGCGAAGACTCGCGCGCCCTGGGCCCGTTCCGCCCCGACGCCATCGTCGGCGTCGTCATCGAGACGCAGGCCGACTGAGCCTTCTCGAGCGCTACCGAGAACCGACGCCGCACCTGCGGCAACCTTCGGTATGGTGGACGACGGATGGTTGGGTCGCTGAGCTTGGGAAGCGCGCAGCTCGCTGCGCTGATGCTGTTGCACACGCCGACGGATACGCTGGCGTCGGAGCACGCGTGCGGCCTCGAGCCGCCCGACCAGCAGAGCACGGTCCCGCTGGCCCAAAAGCCCAACCCCGCCCCGTTCAATGCGGGCGCGCGCGCATTCGTGACGCGCGGCGAGCCCCAAGCGGATCGACCGGCGGGCATTCTCTCGGGCAAGACCGTCTACGTCTCGGCGGGGCACGGCTGGGTCCGCACCGACTTCGGCTGGCGAACGCAGCGCGGCAACACCAACAACCTCGTCGAGGACTTCGTCTCGATCGAAGCGGTCAACGAGTACCTGATCCCGATGCTGCACGGCATGGGCGCGTACGTGGTCTCGGTGCGAGAGCCCGACGTCGGCGCGCCGCGGGTCATCGTCGATGACGCCGACGCCACGCTCGAGGGCTCGGCCACCGAAGGACAAGCCGCCGACACCGGCTGGGGCGCGGTGAGCTTTCCGATCACCTCCGACGCCGCGCGCCCCTTCGACACCGGCACGGCGCGATCGCTCGTCACGAGCGAAGCGGGCGGCGGCGAGCTTCGCTACGCCCTCACGCCGCCCGAGGACGGCCGCTACAACGTCTACGTCTCGTACGTGCAGGGGCCCGATCGGGCCGCCGACGCGCACTGGGTCGTCCGGCACAGCGGGGGCGAGACCAGCTTCCGACTCGACCAGCGTCGGCACGGCTCCACGTGGGTACTGCTGGGGCGGTTCCACTTCGAAGCCGACGCTCCGCTTGAGCAAGCCTCGGTGGCCCTGCTCGACGACAGCGAAACACCCGGCGCCCTGGTCTCGGCCGACGCGGTGCGCATCGGAGGCGGCGATGCCGTCCATGATCGTGGAGACGGCGTCCACCCCGGCCCGCTCGCGGATCAAGCCGCGCGCTACTACACCCAGTTCGCCGGGGCGCCCGACTCGGTGTTCAACGCCAGCAGCTCGGATCAAAACGACGACGTCGGCTCCCGTGCTCGCTTCACCGCGTGGGAGCACGAAGACGGCGAAGACGCGGTCTACGTCGCGTGGCACACCAACGCGCCCAATCCGGGCCGCGGAACCGACTCGTACACGTACAGCGGTAACGCACCGAACGGGTCGCTCGACGCGTTCTCCGGCGTGGCCGGCTCGCGCGAGCTGCAAGACGCCCTGCACGCCCAGCTCGTCGGCGACCTGCAGGCCGAGATCGACCCGGGCTGGCCGGACCGCGGGCGTCACACCGCGTTCTTCGGTGAGGTGAACCCGAACAACAACCCCGAGACGCCTGCCGTGCTGCTCGAGGTCGGCTTTCACGACACGCCGGCCGACGCGGACTTCCTGCGCGCGCCCAACGTCCGACGCGTTGCGACGCGGGCCATCGCGCAGGGCATCGCGCAGTACTTCGCGCAGGCCGACGGCATCCCGCTGGTGCTACCGCCCGAGGCCCCCGACGCGCTGTGGATGCAGAACGTCGGTGACGGCGCGCTCGAGATCGGCTGGGACGCCCCAAACCAGCCCGCCCACGCCGGCGATGCCCCCACCGCCTACCTCGTGCAGACCTCGCCCAACGGCTATGGCTTCGACGAAGGCGTCGTCGTAGACGGCACCTCGACCACGCTCGAGGGCTACGACGCGGGCGAGCGCGTCTTTGCCCGGGTCATCGCGCTCAACGATGGCGGGCACTCCCTGCCCTCGTCAGTGATCGGCGCCGGCGTGGCCCCTTCGGGCAACGCGAGCGTGCTCGTGGTCGACGGCTTCGACCGCCTCGACTCTGGCCTGCTGCTCGACCAAGACAACAGCGCGTACGACATCGGCGTCGTCGACCGCATGCAGCTGCAGAAGATGAATGACTTCTCGTACGTCGCGCGGCATGGCGCCGCGATCACGGACGCGGGCTTCTCGTTCGACAGCGCCACGGACGAGGCCATCGAGCGTGGCACGGCCAGCCTCAGCGGCTATCAGGCCGTGGATTGGTATGCGGGCACCGACTCGTCGCTGACCAACCCCTTCCCGCCCGAGGCCCGCACCGCGATCGAGGGATACATCGCCGACGACGGCCGCATCCTCGTCTCGGGCAGCGAGATCGCGTGGAGCCAGGACAACCTCGGTGAGCCCGACCAGCAGGCGTTCTACCGGGAGGTGTTGCGCGCCGTGTACGTCGCCGACGACGCGGAGATCGGCGAGGCGTCGCTCGGCGGGGTTCTGGGCAGCCTCGGCCCGCTGAACTTCGAAGACCCCGCCACGTACACGCCGCGCTTTCCAGACGTGATCGAGCCGGCCCGTGGCGCGGAAGCGGCGATGACGTATGCGGACGGCATCGACTCGGTCGCCGCCGTCTCCTGGACCGAGGGCGACGCCGCAGGCGTGACGATGGGGTTCCCCTTCGAGACCATCGAGAGCGCACAGACGCGCGCAGACGTGATGGCGGCCGTGCTCGACTTCTTCGACGTGGTCGAGGAAGAGGGACCCCCGCCCAGCGACACCGACGGCTTCGGAACCGACGGTGGTGATGGCGACAGCAGCAGCGACGGCGATGCCGGCACAGGTTCAGGCACCAGCGGTACCCCGGGCGACACCGACACGGACGGCGCCGGCTCGAACGCGCTGCCCGATACCGACGCCAGCGACGACGGATGCGGCTGCCGAGGCGGAGGCACGAGCGGCCCCGCGCTGCTGGTTCTGCTCGGCCTGCTCGGACTCCGCCGGCGGCGCTGAACGCCGCGACTTCGCGCTACCAGTTGTCGGAGGGCACGGGGACGCGCTTCCACGGCGCCGACGAGTCCGAAGACGTCTTCTTCTTCTTCTTTTTCTTCTTCGGCTTGGGTGCGGACGGAGGCGGGGGCGGAGCCGGCCGGGGCGTGGACTTGGGCGCCGCCGGGGCTGCTTGCCGCCGACGCCTCTTCGGCTTGGCTTTCGGCCGCGACGCTTTCTTCTTCGCGGGCTTCGTCGACCCGGTGGACGCGACCTTGGCCGGCTCGGCCGGTGCCGCCTTCTTCTTGGCACCACGGGGGCGCCGCAGCAGCGTCGGGATGGCCGGGTCTTCGGGACGCAACACCCCGACCACGGCGCTCGGGGCCGGCACCGCGCGGAAGTCGGGGCTCCACGCAGGCGTGCCCACGAGAATCACCGCAGGCTCCGGATCGGGGAGCCGTTCACCCAGCACGCCGGCGTACGCCTTGGCCGAGGTTGAAGCACCCGGCATGGGTACGACGCCGAGGATGAACAGCGCACCGACCACGGCCGCGATGACGACCGGCACGGCCGCCAGGAGGCCGAACAACCAGCGACGCGATGGCTCGCGCGCAGGCTCGGCCGCAGCGGGAGGTTCCTGCGAAAGGATCGGCGACAGATCCGGCGCCTCGTTCGAGAGCGCGGGCGCAAAGCCTCGGTTGTCGCGGGGCAGGGCCGACGCAAAGCCACGCTCGTAGGGCGCGGGTGCTGCAGGACGTCCGGGATGGCTCGACACCTGGGTCCCGGGCTTGGCCGGCCGATGTGCCGCAGGCTGCGTCGTCTCGTGTGGGACGGGCGGCGCGCTTGGAAGCGGCGTCGGCTCGGGATCGGGGACGATGCGAAGCGCGGGCCTCGGCTCGGCCTCTCGCTCCTCTTCGGCTTTGGCGGCGATCAGGAAGCCGGAGGCGCCCGACTCGACCTCGACCATCTCGTCGGCATCGAGCTCGAGGACTTCCGAGATCGCCTGCTCGAGCACGTCCGAGGGGTCCTCGTCGTCCTGCTTGGCCACGGGTGGAGGTGGCGGCGACGTGCGAGGTGCCGGCGGCGGCATCACCGGCACCGGAGTGACCTGCGTGCCCTCGAACCGAGGCGTGGGCGGAGCAGCCGGGGTCACCGGCGCAACGTCCTCATAGCCGCTGACCAGCTCACCACCGCCGATGCGGTACAGGTCGCGCTCGAGCTCCTCCATGGTCTGCGGACGCAGCTCGGGCCGCTTGGAGAGACAGCGACGAATGATGCGGTCCGCCTCCTCAGGGAGGTCGGGGTTGTGCGAGCGCGGTGGCGGGACGGGGTTGGCGATGGCCTTGGCCAGCACGTCCAGCGGATTGCTCCCTTTGAACGGCACGGTGCCCGTGGCCATCTTGTACATGAGCACGCCGACGGCGTAGACCTCGCTCCGGAAGTCGGCCTTCTTGCCGCGAGCGACCTCGGGCGCGAGATAGGCCGCGGTCCCCACGACCTCGTCGGCCCCGGTCAGCGTTGCCGTGCGGCCCTCGGCGCGACACTTGGCCAGGCCGAAGTCGAGGACCTTGACGAAGTCACCGGCGACACCTGCGGCCTGCTCCACCAAGAAGACGTTGCTGGGCTTGATGTCGCGATGGATGACGCCTTGGGCATGGGCCGCCTTGAGTGCCGAGACCACCTGCATCGCGATGTTGCGCGCGCGGGTCCACTCCAGCCGTCGCTCTTTGCGAAGCAGCGTGCGCAGGTCGTGCCCCTCGAGCAGCTCCATCACCAGGTAGACGAAGCCGTGCTGCATCACCCCGGTATCGATGATCTCGATGACGTTGGGGTGCTTCACCATCGCGGTGGTCTGGGCCTCGCGGACCAGCCGCCGGACCTGCACGTCACGGTTCATCACGCCCGGCTTGACGAGCTTGATCGCCACGGACCGGCGAAGTGCCAGCTGTGTGCCTGTGTAGACCGTGCCCATCCCGCCGGCCGACAGCGGGGCTCCGATCTCGTAGCGACCGTCCAGCACGACCCCCCTCAGGTCGGCCACTTCGGTCTTCGGTTTCGCGACGCTCGACGTCATGGGGGTGCCTCCTCCCCCATTATGTGCCGCGAGAGCCCCCAATGTTCATTCGTGAGTTCATCGGTAGCGACTCTCACGCCCGCTGCGGCGGATCGCGGTCGATCGCAGCCGCAGATGTACGCGGCACTACCAGATCCACACGACAGACAGGATCGCGCGGCGAACCAGCGAAAACGCCCCGGCAGCCTGGACGGCGACCGGGGCGTCGTGCTGCGAGGCGACTACGCGTCTTTGTCGGCAGCGGCGGCGGCTTCCATCCGCTGCGCCGCACCCATGCTCAGCTCGTCGACGTTGGGGTTCATGCCGCCCGAGGGCTTCTGAATCCAGCTGCCGACCTTGCCGTAGTGGACGCCGTACGCGAAGCCGAAGACCGTACCAAACAGTGCGATCCACGGCGCGATGGTGCCGTTGCTCAGCACGTGAACGAGTCGATGGCTGAGGTCGACGCTGAGGGTCGTGCCGCTCTGCGAGCCGAAGGCCCAGAAGGTCAGGCCAAGCACGATCATCGCGGCCGAGTACATGTTGGTGTGGGTGAGCTTGCCCCACAGCTTGCCGCGGTCGTCCTGGCGGAAGAACTCGAGGGTGATCCGCGAGATCGAGTGCAAGATGAAATACAGGCCGGCGAGTGCGCCGTCGAACGGCAGCACCGGAAGGATGGCGTAGAACAACGCGAACATCGCCAGGTAGATCACCAGCGCGTAGAGCTGCGCGGGGTGAATCTTGACGTTGGTCAGGTGCGGAGCGGCGCGAACGACTTTGGAGTCGGGGCTCGTGTAGCGCACGCCGAAGCGGCTTTCCGTGGGACGCCCCCAGCAGCAGCCGTACACGTAGCAACCCAGGCGGGCGATGGCTTCGCCCAGGGGCAGGCACAGCGCGGGACCGTCGAGCAGGCGGAGGATGGGCACACCCGAGACCTGGCTGATGATGATCAAGCCGACAAGTCCGCCGGCGATGCCGCCGTGCAGCATGTAGCCCGGCTTGACGATGGTCTGCAGCGGGTTCCGGAACAGCTCTCGCCACTCGAGCAGGATGCTGAAGGACCGCAGGCCGATCAGGATCGAGGGGACGAGGATGAACAGGTACAGCTTCGCCATGTAGACGACGTCGAGACCGATCATCGCGCTGTACCAGAGGGACACCGCGCAGCCGGCCGCGAACGCCGCCCCCGCCAGGAAGGCGTAGGTGGTGAACAGCCAGTTGCCGACGCGGAAGAGCACCGTGCGGTTGTGGAAGTCGAGAATCCAGCGGCGGAAAAAGCCGCGAGGTTCCGCTACCGCGGCGGAGGATGTCGTTTCGGTCGCCATCGCGCCGGCATCTAACGGCACCGGAGGCCCTTTGCGCAAGACCCTCGTGAAAAAGCGATGGAGCAAGTTTTCGCGCCGCTCGCACCGGCTGTGAGCCGACCGACGCCTTCGTGACGTGTTGATCACGAAGATGTGAGGCGCCGCGGATGACGCGAGCGCTTTTGCGCGCTCTTCGACAGTAGTGTTACGCTAGACACTTGAGCGGCGGCGACCATAGCGGGCATTGTCACAGCGACTGCGGTGACGAGCAGCTCTCCACGGGGTTCCTGCCGATCTCGTTGGCGCTCGCGTTGCTCGTGAGCGGCCTGTTCGCGTTCGGCGTCGTTCCTGCTCGCTGCGGCGGTTCGGCGACCCCGATCGGCAAGCACCGATAGCGCTCAGTCATCCGAGTCGAGCAGCCGCGAGACGTGCTCGGAAACCCTGTCGTCGTCCAGCGGCACGCCGTAGATTGCGGCATAGAACAAGATCCCCACGAACGAGCGGTCCCGGTCGCGATTCCCCAGCGCGAGAATCGTGTTGTTCTGCACCAATGCAGCGGAGTCCTGCTGAAGTGTGGCTCCAGTCGAAGGCGGGATCTCGATGCCGTCGACGAGCAACCGAGCGCGAGAGGCTTCATTCGGTGCCGTCGTGTCGATGATGACGTGCAGCACGTGACGGGTGCCCTGGAACGCGCTCACGTCCCACTCCCGCACCACGCTGTTGTTCCAGCCCAGCTGCATCTGGTCCGCGCCCCGGGTCCCGAACGACACGGTTCCGGTGGCACCGCCCGCGCCGATGTGAATGATGCGCGAGGTCGAGTTGCTCGACTCGAAGATCGTGGCCACCGCTTCGAAGGTCAGCGTCGTCACACCCTCGAGCCCCTCGAACTTGGTCCCCTCGATGCTGGCCCGAGGCGCGGCGTCCACCCCCACCTCGGCCCAGGACAGCCCTCGGTTCGACGAAACCTGAACAAACTGCATGTCCTTCTCGCCGTAGTCCAGCGGGAGCATCAGCTGGTCCTCAGCTGAGTCGACGGCGACCATGGGGATGGTCCCGTTCGGGGCTTCGTTCAGAAAGTAGCGAGCAACGAGTCCATCATCGGTGAGCATCGCCGGCGCGGCATCTCCGGTCGACGTGTCCGGACCGACCGATGGGTCCACGTCCGACGTGGCGCCGCCCTCGGAGGTCGTCGGGCCCGCTGTCGAGACCGAGGTCGTCGTGGTGTCCGAACTCGGACCGCTGGAGGTGACCGAGGCCGCCGTTGCGTCGGTCGTCGAGGTGGCCTCGGACGCAGGCGCACCGGTCGAGGTGGAGTCGTCGGTCTCGAGCACCCCCTCCTCCGTGTCCGCAACGCCTGAGGGTGCAGCTTCGAAGCTGCACGCGAGCATGCCAGCCAAGCTCAGCGCCCCCCACCGCATGCGGAGAGAGTACCAGCGAACGAGGCGCAGAACACCCGCCCAGATCTCCAACCACTGCTACAGTGCCGCCTGTGACTTGCCGTTCTTTGCTGACCGCCGGCGCCGCCGTGCTGCTCCTAACCGCGCCCATTGAGGCGTCCGCGGCGGACCTCTCCGTGAGCACCGACGCCGGTGCAGACGCCAATGCCGATGAAGGTCGCTGGATCAAGCGGCACGCACCCACCCCACACCTCGTGGAGTTCGGGCCGTACTTCGGCGTGCTGCTGCCCTCGGACGATCACGAGTTCTTCGAGCCCGACCTCAACCTCATGGATCAGGGCTGGAAGCCTCTGCCCGACCGGATGTTCGACTTCGGACTTCGTCTCGGCTACTTCCCCAGTCGGTTCTTCGGCCTCGAGGCTGAGGGTGGCGCCATGCCGGGCCGCACCGATGAAGACGTCGCGGCGACCGGTGTCACCGTGCGCGGCCACGTCGTCGGTCAGCTGGGGCTTTGGCGAATCACTCCGTTCATCCTCGCGGGCGCCGGGTCCACCGGCATTCGCTCCCAGCGGGGCGCCGTGGGAGACGATACCGACGTCACCGCGCACTTTGGCGGCGGCGCCAAGCTCTACGTCAATCGCTGGCTGAACTTCCGCCTCGACGCGCGCGACATCGTGTCCGCAAAGCGCGGCGCCGAGAACGGCCTCACGCACAACCTCGAGGTCCTCTTCGGTCTCGGCTTCGTGCTCGGCCGGCCCAAGCCCGTCGAAGCTGCACCCGAGCCAGTCGACACCGACGGCGACGGCATCATCGACCCAGACGACGACTGCCACAACGAGCCCGCGCCCAGCACGGCCGACGACTGCCACAACCCCTAACCCGACGACGAACCCATCGACCACCCCAACTTCGAATGCGCAAACGAGCCCAACACCGGC
>JBCCQM010000055.1:0-41589 GCA_039024335.1 Myxococcota bacterium | reverse complement strand
GCCGTGATGAGCTGGCCGTTGCCGCGCACGCCGACGCAGTAGCTCTGCTGGACGAAGCCGTCGGTGCCTTCGCTGCCCTCGGCGTCGTCGCATTTGGCCCCCTCGCAGCTGCCCGCGTCGTTCGAAGAGTCGGAGGCGTCATCGCAGGCGGTGAGGGAGAGGCTGAGGAGGGCGGTCAGAGCAGCAGTGTGGAGACGCATCGGCACGGACATCCTACGAGAGGTGCCGCAGTATCCCACATGTGCTGAAAATCGGTACTCTCAACCGAAGCCGGCGCTCACTCGGCATCGACCGAAGTCTCGAAATCAGCCCACAAGGCGGCCTTAGCATCGCGTTTTCCGACCCTGGCGCCGAATCTCCTTTTTTTTGCCTTTCGGTCGGGAGTCAAGGGTGCGGAGACCACGCGGGGCGCAATCGCGCCGAGGACCCGGCGGTTGGACGCCGCCCAAGGGTGCGGTGACATCCTCGAACGCGTGACCCCCTCGGAGCTCGTGACCCGCGGCTGTGGCTGCTGAGGGCAGCGTCGCGAGGGGTCTCGTGACGCACCCCGGTCTTGCGCGACGGACAACAGGCCCAGCTCGCCCGCAGCGCGTGCCCATCCCTTCGGCGTGCCGCGCTTGGCCAACGACGCATCCGTGGTCGCGGCCTCGTCGCATCGCCCTTGGTCTTGTACAGCGCCGCGAGTTCGTCCCGAACGCGGCGGCCCTCGCCGGCATCGCTCGCTCGATGTGGACCGTCCGGTCTTGCGGCGGCATAGTGGGCGCAGCTTGTCGATGGAGCGCACCGACTTCGAGCTGCTGGAGGCCTGGCGCGAGAACGATGAGACCGCGGGGCGCGAGTTGTTCGCGCGGTACTTTGATGCGGTCTACCGGTTCTTTCGCAACAAGGTCGACGACGCGGCCGAGGACCTCACCCAGCAGACGTTCATGGGGCTGGTGCAGAGCCGCGACCGCTTTCGCGGAGACGCCAGCTTTCGCACCTACCTGTTCATGATCGCCCGCAAGCGGCTGTACTCGCACCTGCGGAAGCGAGACCGCCGCGCGGACCCGGTCGAGTTCGGGTCGATGTCCGTGGCCGACCTGGGCATCGTGTCTCCGTCTCGCGCGGTCGCGGTTCGTCAGGAGCAGCAGCTGCTGTTGACCGCCCTGCGGCGCTTGCCCATCGACATGCAGCTCGCGCTCGAACTCTTCTACTGGGAAGAGTTGACCGTCACGGAGATCTCCGCCGTGCTCGAGACCCCGGTCGGCACCGTCAAGAGCCGGCTGCAGCGCGCGCGTGCGCGCCTCGACGCCGTCATCGCCGAACTCAGCGAGTCCGAAGACCTGCTTCGCAGCACGATGGACAACTTCGAGATGTGGGCCAAGGACCTGCAGGCTCGGCTCTCGCCGCCTAAGCCCAAGGCCTGAGCAACCCCTCGCGTTCGGCGCAGCGCGACGCGAAAAAAATCGGGAGCGGATTCTGGGCGAGCACAACGACCCGGGACGATGAAGATTCGCTCGTGGACCCTCCTGTGTGCGCTCACGCTGCTCGCCGTGCCGGCATGCGACGACGAACCGTTCGTCGATCCCGTCTGGGGTGAATGGGAGGGGCGCGCCAACGGCTGTCCGGCCCGCACGGAGTTCGAGGTCGATGACGACTACCGCGGCGACGGCCGGCTCGTCTTCGACGACTGCTCGGTCTGCGAGGTGAACCTCGACATCGAGCCCGAAGACGACGGGGAGTACGAGTTCGAGGTCGCGGGCGTGACGTGCCAGGGCGCGCTCGACTTCGAGTGCGAGATCGACGACGACGAGCTGGAGTGCCAGGACGCGGTCGGGAACCGCTTCGACTTCGAGCGCAACGGATGAGGGCCTCGCGCCTGCTTCGAAAACTGTCGGCGCTCGTCTATGTTGGTCGGGTGAACGCCGCGACCGAGCCCGCAGACTTTGAGCTGCTCGAGCGCTGGCGCGGGGGCGCGCGGGAGGCCGGCAATGAGCTGTTCGCCCGTCACTTTCGGCCGCTGTTTCGCTTCTTCCGGACGAAGGTGACCGAGGAGATCGCCGAGGACCTCACCCAGGCGTGCTTCTTGGCCTGCGTCGACAGTCGAGACAGGTTCCGCGGGGCGTCGACGTTTCGCACGTACCTGTTCTCGATCGCGCGCAACCAGCTGTTCATGCACTTCCGCAAGCGCGGCCGGCAGACCACGGTCGAAGCCTTCGGTACGGTCTCGATGGTGGACCTGGGCGCGGGGCCGAGTACCCTCGTCGCCGCGAAAGCCGAGCAGCGGCTGCTGCTTCGCGCGCTGCGTCGGATCCCCGTCGACTTTCAGATCGCGGTCGAGCTGTACTACTGGGAGTCCGTCTCCACGGCGGAGATCGCCACCGTCCTGCAGATCCCCGAGGGCACGGTTCGCAGCCGGCTCACCCGGGCGCGGGCACGGCTCGCGGAGCAGATGCGCGCGCTGGCCCAGGTACCGCAGCTGGCCGAGAGCACCATCGCGGACTTCGAGCGCTGGGCTCAGTCGCTCCGCGACGACGTCTCGTCCGGCTGAGCGCGGACCTTCGGAGGCGTCGTCGCGCGGGCCTCGTTGTGCATGCCCAGCGCTTCGAACCGCTGCCTGCTGCGGGCGAGAGCCTGCGCGGCTTCTTCGGTCTCGCCGTGGGCAGCGAGCGCGTAGCCGAGGGCGCGAAGGCTGAAGGCGGCCCCGGCATGGGACGCGCCCACCGTCTCGACGATCTGTGCGTGCTCCGTGCGACCGAGCTCGACGGCTTCGGGGGTCCGACCGAGCGCGACCAGTGCGTTGACGCGGGCGATCTGGGCCTCGAGCCCCTGCATGGAGTGGGGTCCGTACGCGGCATCGACGAGCGTTGCGGCTCGCTTGGCGTCGGCGAGGGCACCGGCCGCGTCGTCGATCGCCAGCTTGGCGTTCGAGCGATTGACCAGGGCGGCGGCCAGCTGCGGGTGGGTGTCGCCCAGGCGGGCGGACTGAGCGGCGAGGACCTCGTCGAGGTCGAGGATCGCCTCCTTGATGCGTCCGTCGGCGACCCGCAGCCCGGCACGGTTCTGTTGGGTCATCAGCACGCGTGGATGGGTTGCGCCAAACGCCGCGCGGCCCAGCGCCAGCGCCTCGGCATAGCGTGATTCGGCGCGCTCGACCTGCCCGCGGCGGTTGTCGATGTTCGCGAGGTTGGCGAGCGAGTGCATGCGCAGCGGGGAGTCCGGGGCGAGATGGTCGAGGCGGCGCTCGTGCGTGGCGATGGCCTCGTCCCATCGACCTGCGGTGGAGAGCACGGCGCCCTCGTTGTTGAGCAGGCTCAGGGCCACCGGGCTGCCGGGGGCATCGAGGGCGGCGCGTCCGAGCGCGGCCCAGGTCAGTGCTGCGTCGAAGTCTCCCTCGATCTCCCCGAGCTCCCACGTCAGGCTTGCCGCGGCGCGGGCGAACGGTTCGGGCAGCTTGGCGCGCTGCGCAGCCACGGCGCCCGCGCGCAGCTTGGTGAGTGCCTCGCCGTGCGCGCCCGTGTAGCTCGCGGTGTCCCCAAGCAGCACGGCCGCTTCGACGCAGGTCGGAGGGTGCGTGAGCGTTCGTGCGGCACAGTCGGCGTCGATTGGGGCGGCGAGCGACTGCGCCGCGAGAACGTGGCCGGCCTCGATCTCGGCGCGTGCCCGGAGCAGGTCGTCGGTCGCGTCGTCGACGGCGGCCTGCTCGCCGTCCGGGACGCGATGACGCTCGCGCAGGCGATCCACGTCGGCGCACTCGGCGGGGTCGGGCAGGGCGGCCGCGGCATCGATGGCTTTGTCGACCGCCGCCTCATCGGCATCGGCGAGGACGTCGACGAGTGCGTCGAACCGCCGCTCGAGTTGGTCGAGGCAGGCGCTGCGAAGGTCGAGCGCCTCGGCGGACTGCAGACCTTCGGCATGCCGCTCGCACGCCTCGTGGCGCGCCGCTCCCCAGGCCTGCGTCCACGCGCGTAGCTGCCGCGTCGTGGTGCGGGCGACGGTTGCAGCATGGGGCAAGCCGGTGCCCTCGAACGCGCCCTGCAGCGTGTCGCGCGTGTCGTCCGTCCATCGCGCCGGGGGGCGGTCCGACCCTGCACACGGCTTCGCGTCGGGTGCGAGCGTCAAGCCTGCGACCAGCGCAACCGTGCCGATCGCGGCGCCGCCGAAGAGCTGAACTCTTCTTCGCAGCAGCCGCGCAAGCGCGTGGTCCAGCGCGCGCATCGACGCGAAGCGCTCCTCGGGCCGCGCCGCGAGGCCTCGGCAGAGCGTGCGGTGCAGCGCGAGGGGAATCGGCGCGCCCGCGGGCCGGTGCGGCGGGGTCTGCTTGGCGGCGGCAAGGCCCTCCAGCGTGCCCGCGGAGAAGGCCGGCGTGCCGTGCAGCGACTCCCACAGCGCCGCGCAGAAGCTGAACTGGTCGGTCCGTGCGTCGACCGGCGCGCAGCGGTGCTGCTCGGGGGCCATGTAGCGAGGCGTCCCCGCGGTTCGGGTTCCCGCCTCGTCGCCGCTACGCTCGTCCTGCGGCGCGGCGTCGGTCGCCAGTCCGAAGTCCAGGACCCGGACCCGTCCATCGGTGCCCAATACGGCGTTGGCGGGCTTGAAGTCCCGATGCACGATGCCGACCTCGTGGGCGGCCCACAGCCCCGCCGCGGCCTGACGATACGTGGCCACCACCCGCCGCCACCCCAGGACCTTCACGTCCAGAGCAGACAGCGCCGTCCCGTCGATGAACTCCATCGCCAAGAACAGCGCGTCGTCGGTCGTGCCCACGTCATGGACGGTGACGACGTTGGGGTGGGCAAGCTTGGCGAGGGCACGCGCCTCTCGTTCGAGGGCTTTGCCACCGCCACCGTGGAGCACCTTGAGGGCGACCTTGCGGTCCAGCCGTGGATCCCACGCCGAGTAAACGGCGCCGTACCCCCCGGCTCCGAGCTTTTCGAGCAGGGCGTATCGCT
The DNA here is from genome assembly GCA_039024335.1 of Myxococcota bacterium. Classification (GTDB taxonomy): domain Bacteria; phylum Myxococcota_A; class Polyangia; order Nannocystales; family Nannocystaceae; genus CAJXVA01. Next base: position 36,661 of record JBCCQM010000055.1, on the reverse strand, counting down.
CGAGCGTGGGCTGCGGCGCCGCGCCGAACAGGGCGCTTTGGATTCGCGCCATGGCGACCTCTTCTCCGAGCCGATCCACGGGCGGCGAGGGGAGGTCGTCCCGCGCCGGATCAGATTCGCGCTCGTCGGCCATCCGCGCGCACGCACTCCGCGGGGCGGAGCCTCAGAACTGTGCCTGCAGGCCGCCGAGGATCAGCAGCGACTGCGCGCGGTCCCCGGGCTGCGGCTGGTTGCCTTCGTCTTCGGCCGGACGCTCGAACTCCTTCTCGCCGAACACGCCGCGGAACTGCACGACCAGTCGCAGCCAGCGGCGCAGCCGAAACCGCAGGTCCAGGTTCGGGGAGATGATGAAGTTCAAGGTGTCCCCGGTGATGTCGTCGGCCCCGCGGTAGGGGAGCGAGAAGCCCATGCCGAAGCCACCGCCGAGGGCGATCCGCTCGTGCAGGGAGAGGACCACGCCGGGTTCAAACAGGACCCGCGCCCAGCCGATCCGGGCCTCGCCAGCGTCGTTGCTGGCGTCGGAGGTGCTCGTGTCGTCCTCGAGCGGGCGCGTCGCGGGGTCGTCGGCGCTGCTGGTGTCGTCGACCAGCGGGACACCCCACGAGCCCAGGGTACCGCCGGCGCGCATTTCGAAGCCGATGCGGTTGAGGTTCGGGCGACGGGGCCGGACCTGCACCGCGAACATCGCCAAGCCCGAGAAGTAGACCGGCGGCGTTTCGAGGTTGCCCGACCACGCCGGACCGCCACCGAGCAGCGCCGTCAGGTTGAAGCTGACCAGTCGTGCGCCGCGCTCGGGCTTGCCCATGACGAGCTCGCCGTCTTCGACCGATGCGACCAGCTCTTCGTAGGCCCGGTCGCCGGCAGGCTTGAACCGGACGCTCTCGCAGGTGCCGCCGCGTCCCTGCAGACCTGCGCCGGGGACCCGGATCAGCAGGCGGTCGAGATGCGTCACCCCGTAGGCCCGCTCGGCGCCGTCTTCTCCGAACAACACGACCTTGGTGACCTTGTTGTCCGGAACGTTGGTCTCCCACTCGTTGATGTTCGCGGCGAGGTAAACATCGTCTGCGGGCACGTAGCTGGTCAGCTGCTGGCCGTTTTGGGCGAGCGTGTCCGTCCAGCGCTGGTTCGGGTCGTCTTTCTCGAACGTGACCTGAAGAGGCAGGTCGAGGTCGAGGGCTCGCTCGGTGACGAACTCTCCGGGGCAGGTGTACGCGCAGCCAGCATCGGTGACGGTCGCCGCGCACGTCGTGCCGGTCTCGAGCGTCGCGTCGGGGCACGCATCGCGCGGGTAGATGCAGTCCGGACGGCGCCAGGTGAACGTGACCTGGTTGAAATCCAGCGACATTGGGCTGCGCGGCCACTCGCCTTCGAAGCTGCCGCCGAAGCGCGCTGCCGCGGCACCTTCTTCGGTCGCGGCGAGCTCGACGTCGACGCTGCCGACGCGCAGGGGGGCCGGTGGCATGCGGACGCGGATGACCTCGGAGCCGACGAGATTCTCGACGCAGCGGCCTGGGTCGAGGTCGATGCCGTTGACGCGCACGCGCAGACGATCGCGGTCGGAGGCCTTCACGCGGGTGCGCGGCAGCCGAAGCTCGACCATGCGACACCGAGGGGTGAGCGCGAGCTGGATCGAGGTAGAGCGCCCGGCCGCCTCGGCGGAGGTGCGCGCCGCGGCGTCGATGCGACCTCGCTCGCTTCGGCCGTGCGGTCGATACGCGCCGCCGAGGCTGCGCGCGGTCACGATGACGCGGTCGAAGCGAGGCCCCATGACGCCGATCGTCGCAATCCCTCCGGCGAGCCGGATGCTTTCGACCTTCGGCGGGGAGCCCTCGAGGTACTCGAGCAGGACGAACAGTGGACGAGGGTCTTCGGCGCTGCTGCCTTCGGTGAGGCTGTCGGCCGTGCAGGCGACGTAGAGGGCGTCGTCACGGCCGAGGCCGCGGGGCAGCTCGATCTGGGGACGACAGTCGGCGCCGGGATCGTTCGCGCAGCGCTGCCCGTCGACGGAGGTCGCGTCGGCGTTCCACACCGACGGCTTCACGCGCCAGGTCGTGGCGGTGTCCGCAGGGGTGGCACCCGCAACGGCTTGGGGCTCGAGCAGGTCCCGAAGGTTGTCTCGCGTCCGCGCCCCCTTGCCCTCGCTGACGACGCACAGATGCGTCGGGACATCGGTGCCCTCGGGGCGGAGGTCGAGGGTGACGACGCCATACCCCGCGTCGGCGCGGGCGTGACCCGGCCACAGCCACAAGGCGGCGAGCAAGGTCCACAGCGCGGTCCAGCGCGGGGGCGTCAGTCGGCGCACGTGTCGGACGCGGTCGGCCTGCACACGTGGTTGGTTCGGCACGTGATTCCTTCGTCGGGGGAGAGCGTGGAGCCGACCGCAGCGCTGGGCTTTCGGCACGCGTAGCAGGTGTCGCCCTGCCGGAACGTGGTGGCGCGCTTGCGGGAGGCGTGGATGAAGGTGCGCTTGTCTTCCTTGTAGAAGCACGCGAGGCCGCGCTTCTTCTTTGGGGCCGCCTTCGGCGCGTCCTCGGTGGGGGGGACCACGGCTGGGCGCCCGGTGTTGATGGGCGTCCCGGGCAGTGCTTCGACGTCGGGCGTGGGCCCGGTGGGGGTCTGTGGGGCGACCGCTGCCGTGGGGCGGGTCGCCGATGGGTCGACGGGGGCGGCGCTCGCGACGGGTGTCGTCGCAGCGGCGTCGCCGGGACGCTTCGCGGCGGCAGGGTCGGGCGCACCGGGCCGCTGCATGGCCAGTCCGACGCCGACGGCGATCCCGACGCCGACGCCCAGTGCGAGCAGCCAGGCGGCGCGGCGCTTCTTCGGCGGGGCAGGGTCCACCAGGCCTTCGCGCAGCGCGTCGAGCAGCGCGCGCATGCTTGTGTGGCGGTCGAGCGGGTCGCGGTGGAGGCCGGTCCGCAGCAGGTCGAAGACCCATCGCGGGACCGCTTCACCATCAGGTTCGAGCTCGGGCTCCCGTACGGCTTCTTCGCCGACGTTGCGGCGATACTCGAGCACGGTGTCGCCCGCGAAGGGCGGGTGGCCGTACAAGCCCTCGTACAGGGCGACGCAGAAGCCGAACTGGTCCGAGCGTACGGTCGCCGACAGCCCCATCTCCGGCTCGGGCGCCATGTACTTCGGCGTACCGAGCAGGGCGCCGGTGCGGGTGAGCGACGTCGAAACCGACGCTTTGTCGACCTCGGCCTGGCCGCTGTCCGAGGGAGGCAGGTCGTGGCGCCCCGTCTCGCTGCCCGGTCCGCCGGCGAGGCCGAAGTCGCCGACGCGGACCCGGCCGTCGGAGCCGAGCATCACGTTCTCTGGCTTGAAGTCGCGGTGGACGATGCCGGCCTCGTGCGCGGCGGCGAGGCCCTCGCCGGCGTAGAGGTAGCAGCGTAAGGTGTCGCGCCAGCTCGGGGACTCGCGGCTGATCCACTTCGAGAGCGGGTCGCCGTCGACGAGCTCCATCGCGATGAAGACGCCGTCCTCCACGGCGCCGACGTCGTACACGTGGATGACGTTGGGGTGCGCGAGCCGAGCCATGGCGCGGGCTTCTCGGACGAGGCGGCCGCGGGCGCGGTTGGCCTCGTCGTCGGAGATCGACTCGGTGTTGAGCAGCTTCAGCGCGACGTCGCGGGCGAGCTCGGGATCGTGGGCGCGGTAGACCACGCCCATGCCGCCAGCGCCGATCTTGCCCTCGACCCGGTAGCGTCCCACGGTGATGCGCTTCGCCGGACCCGCGAACAGCCGGCTTTCGATCGCGGCCCGGGCACGCCGTGCCTCGACATCGTCGACGGCTGGCGTGGCGTCGCGCAGCGGATCGTCCGACGCGGGCGCGAACTGAGCACGGGCGGCCACAGGCGGCAAATCTACACCGGGGTGGGGCGGCATGCCCCCTCGGCTATGCGGATTCGGCGCTGGTCTTCGTCTTCTCAGCCTCGGGGTCGGCCGGAGGATGATCCGATCCCACCCAACGAACCACGCAGGCCAGCCGGAGGAACGCGACGCAGAGCCCGACCACGCCGCCGAGACGGATCAGCGGCCCCACTTCGGATGGACCCAGGGCGGAGACAGCCAGAAGCGGCAGGCCCAGTGCGATCCCCAACTTGAGGCTCCAAAGCCCCGCCGTGGCGGCGACGCGGGCGGGGCGCGTGAACGCGTCGACGATCCCGCGCAGCGTGTGCATGGGGTGGAACGGGCGCGGCAGCGCATGCAGACAGATGCGCGCGCGGACCTGATCCCGCGCGAGCCGCAAGCCTGCGGCCGCCCCGAGAAGCACCAGCCAGCGGGGTAGCAAGGGGAGTGGGGCGATGATCAGCGAGAGCAGCCCCACACCGATGCCGGTGGCGAGCAGGTGGAGCAAGCCCTGCACGATCAGTGGCCCGGCGTGCTGAACCGCCATCGCACCACACGTCCGTGCAGGGTGCCCGGCGAGCGCGCCAAAGACGAGTCCCCCGGCGAGTGTCCAGGCGATCCACGCGGCGACGGCCGTGGTGAGCGTGCCCATGCCGATGCCGGCGGGCAGCTGGGGGTTGTTCACGATCAGCTCGGCAAGGTTGGAGAGCGCCTCGCTGCCGTCGGGGTCGCCTCCGTAGGGCCCGAGGATGAAGCGGGTCGTCCAGACCGTGATCGCCCCGGCCGCGGCTGCCCAGGTGCCCTGGAGGAGCAGGGCGGCGAGGACGAGCCACCGCGCGTTCCAGGCGGTGCGCAGGATGCTCATGGGCCTACCCCCAACATCGCGGCGTGCATGAGCGCTTCGGTGAGGTCGCTGAGATCGCTCGTTGCGGTGGTCGGACGCTCGCTGCGTCGCGCGTAGCGATGGTTGTCGTAGCGCTCCGACTCGAGCTCGAGGTGGCGGTCCGGATCGATGTGTACGGAGCGGACCCGGCGACCGGGGAAGGTCCGGATCAGGGTTGGAGCGTCGCCCGACCACCACACGCGAACCGGGTCTGCGTCGTCGAAGGTCACCTCGACCTGGACGGGAGTGGCAAAGCTACCCGAGCGTTCGAGGACGATCAGGCCCTCGACGTCCCGGTCGTCCTCGACCGGGGTTTCCGACCATTGGCCGTCGTCATCGCGGTGAAAGCCTCCGCTGCCCTCGACCCGGCGGTTCTCCACCCATCGCACGGCGAACGCGACGCCGCGAGGCGTGCGCAAGCCCTGCTGCAACCAGGCGCGGACGTCGAGCTGGACATCGTCGCCGAGCGCAACCTGTCCTGGGCTGGCAGGGTCGGAGGTCAGCTCTGCGGCGAGCGTGGCGATGAGGTCTTCGGGCGTGGGATGGGTGAAGCGGAACCGCGTCGCGTAGGTCCGCATCGCGTCGTCGAAGGCGTCGTGCCCCACGAGGTTGCGCAGCGTTCGCATCACGGCGGCCGTTTTTCGGTAGACCACGCGGCCGTACAGTCCGTCGGCGTTGCGGAACCCGTCTGCCGGCAGGTCGACCACCCCCACGCCGTCGAGCTGGCCCATGTCCAGCCGCAGCAGGTCGCCGACGTCGAGTTCGTGGCCGAGGACGCGAATCGCCCAAGCTCCGTCGTCGGCGTCGTCGAGGACCAGGCTGTTGGAGAACGTGTTCATGCCCTCGTCGAGCCAGGGCGCCGAGAACTCGTCGGAGGCGAGCAGGCCCTGGAAGTACTGGTGCCCGAACTCGTGGACCGTGGTGAAGCGGCCGTCGAGGCGCTGCTGCACGACCCAGCCAACCGGCGGTGGAAGCTCGTACAGCGGGCTGCTGGTGAACAGCGTCGGGTACTCCATGCCGCCGGCGCCCAGGCCCTGCGCGGGCGGGTGAATCATGGTGATGGTCGACCACGGGTAGGGCCCGAAGCGGGGCTGCATGGAGTCGAGCGCTTGGATCTGGGCGTCGAGGTGGGCCTGCGCGTCGGCCAAGGTTTGCGGCGTGTGCAGCTGCCGAATCCGGATGCCGTCGTGCTCCGCGATGTGCTCGATGAAGTCCGGCGAGGCGGACCAGGCGAAGTCGTGGACGTGCGCGGCCTCGTAGGTGAGCTTGGTGCGCTCGCCCTCTTCGGCCTCGGCGGTTCGGATGCCGGTCGCGCCCACGACCCAGTCGCTGGGCACGTCCAGAATCACGCGGTAGTGGCCAAAGTCCGCGTAGAACTCGCTGTGAAACGTGAAGACGTGGTTTTGCCACCGGCCGTCGCGTTCGAGCACGCCGAGCTTGGGGTACCACTGCGCGGCCATGACGAAGTTCTCGGCATAGCCGGTGCGCGCGAACACCTCGGGCAGGTGGGTGTGCCAGGCGACGTCGAGCACCAGCGTCTCTCCGGGCGGGAGCGGGGAAGGCAGGTCGACGGTGGCGACGCTGGGATCGACGCCGAGGACCATCGGAATCTCGGTGCCGTCCTCGACGAGCCGCACGGTGCGGACGTCGATGTAGCCCCAGGGCGAGGTCTTGCCCTGGCCGTTCGCGCGGTGGGACCCGCGACCCTCCTTCATCCAGGCGGTGTCTTCGGCCGAGAACGCGTTCATGTACAGGTGGAACGCGAGCTGGTCGATCGCGGCGGTGCTGCGGTTGCGGAACGTGATGCGCTCGAGGCCCTCGATGCGGTGTTCATCAGGGTGCAGCGTCGCGTCGATGGCGTAGTCGGTGGTCTCGACGTCCGTTCGGATCACGCCGCGCTCCGCCTCGGGGCGCAGGGGGTCGGTCGGTTCGGCGATCTGCAGCCCCACGCCCGAGGGCCGCGCCGAGCCGGAGTCGCACGCGACGCTCAGGGCAACGAGGGCGGCCATGCAGCAGCGGCGCATCGTTGGCGGTGCTACCACAGCGCCACAGCAGCGGTACACTGCCGGCCACGTGGACTGGCGCGGCCTCGATCAATCCGGCCTCGAAACCTTGGGGGAGCGCTTGGGCGAGCTCGCGGCGCCGGGCACGGTGTTGTTTCTGCAGGGGCCGATGGGGGCGGGCAAGACCACCTTCACCCGCGCGCTCGGCCGAGGCATGAAGCTGCGCCGCCCCGACCGCGTCTGCAGTCCCACGTTCAACATCTGTCTCGTCCATGAGGGGCCCGTGCCGCTGGTCCACGTGGACCTGTTCCGGCTCGCGCCCGACGAGGGGGCCGACGCGCCGGCGCCCGCGTCGTTCGAAGCGCTCGGCCTCGAGCCGCTGCTCGACCGGCTCGCGGACGAGAACCCCGACGCCGACACCGACGCGGGCGTGCTGGCGATCGAGTGGGCCGATCTATGGCTCGCGGCGCGGTCGGACCTCGACGCGCTCGTCCTTCGGCTGTCGCGTCCCGACCCCGACCACCGCGATCTCGAGGCCGAGGCCCTGGGGCCGCGTCATGCACGGTTGCTGACTCGTTGGCGCGATTCGTGAGCCTGATGACGTGAATTCGGCCTGTTGAGCCCTTCGGAGTGGGGCAGATCGGGCCAAAACGCCCTCTGCCGCCAGAATTCGAGGGGTGTTCGGGCAGATTGTGCTTTTCAGGGCCCAAAAGACGGGTTTATCGTGCCGGCGCAGGCGGTTTGGGCCTTCGCACGTAGAAATAGCCGAGTTCGGCCCGATAGAGGGTTCCAAACGCCGAATTTCAACACCCCACCGCGTCACGCGGTCACTTCAAGAAAGCAAAAGGATCACCATCATGGCCCGTTCGTCCAAGCCCAAGGAAATCGTCGTCGTCGGTTCGAAGATCAAAGAGGTCATCAAAGAAGCCGGCCTCCGCAGCGACGGTGAGCTCGTCCAAGCGGTCTCCGACAAGGTTCACGAGCTGCTGGGCGCCGCGATTCAGCGCTGCCAGGACAACAACCGCAGCACGGTCCGCCCCTACGACCTGTAGAGGCTCGTGCCAAGGGGCCCTGCGAACAGGGTCCCGCGCTTCGGTCACGAAGCAGCCTCCGCGCGGTCGTTCAAAGGTTCCGCGGAGGTTTCGAGAAATCTAGGCGAGCGTTCTTCCGGGTCGGGAAGGGCGCTCGTTTGTTTTGGATGCCGTGGCGTTCGCCATGGCGCAGCGAGGCAGCGTTTGATACGCACGCGAGGCGTGGCTGGCTATCCCATCGATCGCGCGATGTACCGAACGCTCGATCCCGATTGGGCGGGCGAGGTCGTCATCGCCGACATCGATCGGACGTATCTCGCGACGCGCTTCTCCAGCATGAAGGGCATGCTCAAGATTCCGTTCGAGCGCGCCGCCCAGAAGCGAGACATCGAGGGGATGGCGCGCCTGCTTCGCGAGCTGCGACGCGGACCGGGCCGCAAGACTCGCGACACGCCGCTGTTCTTTCTCTCGGCGTCGCCCAAGCAGCTGCGTCCGGTCATCGAGCGGAAGATGGGCCTCGATGGCATCAGCTTCGACGGCACGACGTTCAAAGACTGGGGCCGCGTGTTTCGGTCGGCCCGTCCCAAGCGGATCAAGGAACAGATCGGCTTCAAGCTGACCGCGCTGCTCACCTCGCGCAGCCACATGCCTTTGGGTGCGCACGAGATCCTGCTCGGGGATGATCTCGAGACCGACCCCATCACGTACGGGCTCTACGCCGACGTGCTTTCCGGTCGCGTGCCCACCACGGATTTGGCGCGGGTGCTGCGGCTCAACGGGGTCGGACACGCCGACGCGGCGCACATCGAGCGGCTCCGACGAGAGCTGCAGCCCGGGCGTGGGGTTCGGCGCGCATTCATTCGGCTCGAGCGGCACGAGGACGCCGACGACTTCCTGCAGTTCGGCCCTGGCGTGATCGGATGCCGGGGTGCGTTCCAGATGGCGGTCTGTCACTGGCGCATGGGGTTGATCTCGCTCTCGGGCGTGGGGCGCGTGGCGGCAGCGCTGGCCAGCCGCGGTGTCAGCCCCGACTCGCTCGGCCGGCGCGTGCACGACCTGCGGCGCCGCGCGATGGTCGATGCCGACGAGGCCCCCGGGGTGATGCAGACGGTCCGCGAGCACGGCGTCGAGCTGCCCTCGCTCGACCTTCCCGACCCCGACCCCCGCTGGGTCGCGGTGTGGGAGCGTCCGCTGACCCAGGTCTGGACGCCCGAGCCCTATGTCGGCAGCTGAGGGCCCGCGCAGGCGCTACCCTTGAGGCGCGCCATGGCCGACCCCGATACGCCCGACACCCCCGATGACGCTCAGCCCGACGAGGCGTTCGATGCCGTGAAGGCCGCGGCCGAGCTCGCCGCTGCGCTCGGCGAGCAGCCTGCGTCAGCCTCCGGCGAGGGCGGGAGCAACTACACCGCGATCCTCGAGGACGAGGTCGAAGCGCTGCAGAAGGCGCTGGCCGAAAAAGACCAGCAGCTCGCCGACAAGGACGCGGCTGTGCGTGCGGCCGAAGCCAAGGCCAACGAAGCGCGGGCCGAGGTGGCGCGCGCCCGCACGCGGCTGGAGCGAGACGCGAAGGCGGAAATCGAGCGCAAGCGCCGGGCGGTCATCATCAGCTTTCTCGAGGTCGCTGACGATCTCGGACGGGCGGCGAAGGAGCTCGAGGCGGGCGACGTGCCCGAAGCGCTCGCCAAGGGCGTTGAGGTGGTCGTGCAGGAGTTTGCCGGCGTGCTCAAGCACCACGGCGTGCAGCATCGTCCTTCGCTCGGGCAGATGTTCGACTCGGCCCACCACGAAGCGATCGGCACGGCGCCCGCAACGGACGAGGTCCCCGACGGCACCATCGCCGCGGTCCTCAGCGAGGGCTACGACATCGGCGAGGACACGCTGCGCGCCGCCCGTGTCGTGGTGGCGAAGGGCTGAGCCCGCTCAGCTCTCGTCGGCGGGCTCTTCGAGGATCTGCCAGCGGTCGAACACCCGCGGGCTGCGGTCGAGCTCGGCGACGAACTTGCTGGGCCGCATCATGCGGCTCGGTCCGTCTTTGGCCTCCTCGATCGTGGGGTAGAGCATGTACAGCTCGGACATCGCGCGCGTGCTCGCGACGTAAAACAGCCGCCGCTCTTCCTCGGTCTCCATCGGCGAGCGCAAGGCCACCGCGGAGGGGAAGCGACCCTCGGCCAGCCAGATCATGAAGCAAACCGGCCATTCCAGGCCTTTGGCTTGGTGCACCGTGGTGAGGATGAGCTTGTCGTCCGGCTCTTCCCCGGAGACGACGTTCTCGGCGGTGATGCCCTGGACCAGCGCGAGTTCGCTGAGGAACGCTTCGGAGCCCCCGTAGCGGTCCGCGTAGTCACACAGGTGCTCGAGGTCTTCTTTGCGGGCGTCGGCGTTGGTGAACGAGCGCTCGGCGTACTCGCGGTAGTGCTCTTCGACGACCTGCTTGATCGCCGCGCCTGGCGACCGCTGCTCGGGCTCGTGAAGGGTCTGCCACAAGCCAGACAGCCGCGTGAGCGCCTGCTTGCCGCGTCCGCGAGCCTTTTGGGCATGGTCGAGCAGGATGTCGCTCGGGGACATCGTCGCGTCGGTCTGCGGGTCGTTGCCCGCGAGCCGAATGGCGAGCTGCTCGGCCGTTTGGACGCCGATGCCCGGCCACTGCTTGAGCAGCCGAAGCCACGCCAGCTCGTCGCGAGGGTTCTCGCGTGCCCGCAGGTACGCGACCACGTCCTTGATGTGGGCCTGCTCGAAGAATTTCACCCCCGAGCGAATGCTGTAGGGAATCTGCCGCCGGGTGAGCTCGACCTGCAGCTCGAGGCTGTGCGCGTGGTTGCGGTACAGCACCGCCATCTTGCGCAGCGGGAGCTGCTGCTCATGGTGGATCTCGAGCACGCGCTGGGCCACGAACTCGGCCTGCTGGTAGACGTCGCGCAGAGGGATGAGCGCCGGCACCATGCCGGGCTGCTTGACCGAGCTGAGCTCCTTGAAGTGCTGCCGCCGGTTGTTCGTGATGCTGCGGTTGGCCAGCTCGAGGATCTCGGGCGTGCTGCGGTAGTTGATCGTCAGCTTGAGAATCTCGCCGCCGGGGTGCCGATGCGTGAAGCCGGCGATCTGCTCGAAGTCGGCGCCGCGGAACCCGTAGATCGACTGCGCGTCGTCTCCGACCGCGGTGAGGCTACCGCAGCGCGCGGCCATGAGGTCACACAGGGCGCCCTGCAGCGCGGTGACGTCTTGGTACTCGTCGACGAGCACGTGGTCGTAGGCGCCTTGGAGTTCGTCGGCCACCTCGGTGCAGGCGGGATCGGTGAGCAGCCGGTGCCACAGGACAAGCAGGTCGTCGAAGTCGACGAGGTTGTTCTGTCGCTTGCGCTCGGCGTAGCGGGCCGCGGTTGCCTCGATCGCGGGCAGCTGCGGCACCAGCTTCGGCGCGCGCTCGGTGATCACCTCCGCCAGCGGGGTGAGCGTGGCGCCACTGAGACCGATGAAGCCGGCGAGGACCTTCGGCTGCGGAAAGCGGCGCGCGCTGAGGGCCTTGAGCCCCTGCTCGGCGATGACGCTGCCCATCAGGGTGCGTGCGTCCTCGGGGTCGAGGATCCCGAAGTCGAGCCCCAGCCCGACGTGCTCGCCGTACCGGCGCAGGATCCGGTGCCCGATGTGGTGGAACGTGCCGGCGCTGGCCGAGGCCATGTCGATGCCAACGGTCGCCTCGACGCGCGAGACCATTTCCTTGGCGGCGCGGTTCGTGAACGTGCACAGCAGGATGCGGTCGGGCGGGCAGCCCCGCTGGACGAACCGGGCGACGCGGTAGATGAGCGTGCGTGTCTTGCCCGATCCGGCCCCCGCAATGACGAGGACGGGCTTGGCCGGCGCTTCGACGACCGCCTGCTGCTGCGGGTTGAGGTCGCGGCCGGGGTCGAAGAGCGGGCGGCTGGGCTTCGACGTCTTGAGGACGTACTTCACAGGGCCGCTGCAGGGTGGCGCGTGGACACTGCACCGGTCAACATGGGCGTTCATGTGAGCACAGGTGCGCCGGGGGTGATTCGGAATCGACGCGATACCCAGGAGCGGCGCCAACCCCGGTACGCTCGAGGGGATGCGAAACCTGACCTTGCTCATTCTTGCGGCTGCGGCGGTGTCTGTGGCCGTTCCCGCGTCGGCCAACGCCGCAAACGTCCTCGTGGTGTCCAACCAGTACTTTCAAGAGGTTGCAGACGACTTCGGCGCGAACACGTCGCACACGTACACCGGGTGGGACGCAGAGGTCACGCCGACCGCGGAAGATCTCGCGCCCTACGATGTCGTGCTTCTCTTCGAGGACGGCAACTTCGACAACACGGTCGCGGTGGGAGACGCGCTCGCCACCTTCGCCGCGGGTGGGGGCGACATCGTGCTCGGCACCTTCTACTGGCAGGACCGAAGCGATGCTGGCGGTGGTGGTTGGGGCGGCCTGGAGGCCATCGACCCGTTCACGGCCGAGGCGGGCGCGTGTGAGTACGCCGAAGACGACCTCGACGCGGCGAGCCTCGTCGCGCATACGATGACCGAGGGCGTCAACGCGCTGTATGCCGATCAGTACCGCGGCGGCGTCTCTGCAAAGGAGGACGCCGTCGTCCTTGCGGCGTGGACCGGACTCAACGAGCTCGATGGGGTCGACCCCCTCATCGGGTATCGCATCGAAGGTGAGTCGTGCATTGCTGCGGTGAGCGTGGCGCCTGCGTACGGGTTCTACGCCGAAGACTTCGGCAGCACCTTCTCTGGCGACTTCTACCTGATCTGGGACAACGTCCTGGAGAGCGCCGACAACGACTGTGTCTTCTGCGGCAGCGGCGTGGTGGAGCCCGGAGAGGAGTGCGATGCCGGCGAGGCGACGGCGGATTGCGATCTCGACTGCACCTTCGTCGCGTGCGGTGACGGCACGGTGAACGAGCTCGCCGGCGAGGCGTGCGACGACATGGGGGAGTCGGCGACCTGCAACGACGACTGCACTGCGGCCGAGTGCGGTGACGGCGTGCTCAACGTTTCGGCGGGGGAGGAATGTGACGAGGGGGACGTCGAGCCTGGCGACGGTTGTGATGCGTCCTGTCTCCTCGAGGCGGATGAAGGCTCGACCTCAACCGGCGACGAGTCGGACACCGAGGGCGAGTCGGACACGGATGGCGGCTCGGACACGGATGGCGGCTCGGACACCGATGGCGGCTCGGACACCGATGGCGGCTCGGACACCGATGGCGGCTCGGACACGGACGGCGGCTCCGAGAGCGATGGCGAATCCGACTCGGACGGCACCACGAGCGGTGGGGCGTCTGGCTCGGCCTCCGGCGGGAATTCGGACTCGGGCGCCACGGCAACGGCCTCCGACTCCGACGCGTCTGCCGGGGATGACGGATCGAGCGGTGCGGACACCGACTCGGACTCGGGCGGAGGCGGGGCCGCCGACGATGGTGGTGGATGTTCGACCGGCGGGACGGGCTCGGGCGCGGGCTGGCTTGCGCTGCTCAGCCTCGTCGCGCTGCGACGTCGTCGGCGCTAGCCGGGACCGGTCATCGGGGTCCGACCATTTCGACGACGTCGTCACCGTCAGGCGGACCCGAGACCGGGATGCCGTAGTGCAACAGCAGGCGCTGCTCGGTGGCGACCGGCCAGCGCTTGCTGCCCAGCCGCGCCTCGAAGCACGCGAGGACGCCCAGATCTGCGATGGTGCGCGCGCTCAGGAACGGCGCGCCATCGGTGGGGAGGACCAGGTCGACCGACGCGCCGACCGGGTTCTGCGTGGTTGCGGCATAGGCGTCGAGGCAGACTCGCTGCTTGGCGAGGAACTGATCGAGCGTGCGCTGCAGCGCCGCGGGGACCGTGCCGTCGGGCAGCTGCATGGTCGAGATGTGCACCGACTCGACCGTCGGGGGTGCCGGTGCGTCTGCGGTTGGATCGGGCGGAAGCGTCAGCAGGAGTCGGCGCAGCCGCAGCGGCTCGAGGTCGAACGCCACCCGGTACGGATGCCCGTCGATGCGTGCGGTCCCCAGCCCCGAGGGCGCGACGGCGTAGGTTGCGGGGGCATCCTCTTCACACATCGGAAACGCCGGCACGATCACCCGCGTCCCCACGTCGGTCGGCAGCAGCCCGGCAGCCTCGTGCATCGTTGCGGGGTCCTGGTCGCCCGCGACGAAGTGCGCCTGCCCGATGAAGTCCTCGGACAGCATGGCGACCTTGGCCGCGTCGTCTGCGGCACAAAACGTCTCGAAGAACGCGGCGAAGCGGTCCTTGGGTGCTGGCACCGGCTCGGGCGGTGCGGCCTCGGGAGCGGGCGTATGTTCCGCTGCGTCCTTGGGCTGCTCGGGCGCCGGTCCCCGACATCCGGCACACAGGAGGACGACGCCGAGCCATGTGCGCTGCATGGCCCAAGCCTACGACGTCGGCGGGAGCGCGCGCGTCGCTTTGCGGCGCAGCTTCCAGCGGCGACGCTTGGCCCCGAACCAGCTCTCGCCGGGCAGCCGTCGGCGCACCTCGACCGAGCCGATGCGGACGCGCCCGATGATCCGCAGCACCCGCTCGGGCTCGGGTCCGACCGGCTCGGCGTCTTCTTCGACGCTGCCCACCAGCAGCGAGACCTCCTGCAGCACGACCCACGAGGGCGGCACGATGACGGTCACGCTGCCCACCAGCACCTCGACGTCCAGGCACAGTTCGTGGGCCTCGGGCAGGACGGCCTCGCGGAAGTCGAGATGGATCTCGGCCAGGGTCGCCTTGACCAGCGTGTTCACACCCGGCGTCCACGGGCCGGACCGCTTGGTCTCGGCCAGCGTCGCACTCACCTCGTGGTCGAGGATGCGCGCGGGCAGGTTGGGCGTGGTTGGCATCAGAGGTTGTCGACGATGAAGTCGCGGATGCGCGTCTCCATGTAGACGAGGTCGTCCTTGCGGCGGGGCATATGGCGCTCGTCGGGAAAGAGAAGAAGCTCGTAGTCCTTCTTGGCGGCGATGAGCGCGTTGATCATGCGCGCGGTGTGCCGGAAGTGGACGTTCTCGTCGATGAGGCCGTGAACCAGCATGAGGTGGCCTTTCATCCCGTCGAGGTGCGCCATGACGGCGCTCTCCTCGCAGCCCTTGGCGTTGGTCTGCGGCAGGCCCATGTAGCGCTCGGTGTAGTGCGTGTCGTAGCCGTCCCAGTGCGAGACCGGGGCGCCCGACACGGCGACCTTGAAGGTCTCGGGCGCGCGGGCGAGGGACATCGCGGACATGTAGCCGCCGTAGCTCCAGCCGTAGATGCCCACGCGGGCCGGGTCGGCGAGGCCTTGGTCGGCGAGCCACTTCACGCCGTCGACCTGGTCCTGCACCTCGAGGTTGCCCATGTCGTGTTTGATGGCCCCCTCGAACGCGAGGCCGCGGCGCGCCGAACCGCGGTTGTCGACCTTGACGACGAGGTAGCCCAGGCTGCGCAGGTACTGGGCGCGCATGTCGACGGTGAGGCTCCAGTCGTTCTGCACCCGCTGCGCATGGGGGCCGCCGTAGACGCTGATCATCGTGGGAAAGGGACCCTCGCCTTCGGGCTTGTAGATCGCCGCGTGCATCTGTACGCCGTCACGCGTGTTGAGCGTGGCCAGCTCGGGCGGCGTGAGGCCCAGCTCCTTGACCCTGGGGTCCTCCTCGAGCGCGATGGACGAGACGACCGCCCCGTCGGTGGTGCTGCGGACCTCGATGCGCGGCGTGGTGTCCAGTCGATCCCACAGGTCGACGAAGCGATCGAAGGTGGGACTGAGCACGACGCTGTGCATGCCGGCCTCCGGGGTCAACCGCGTGATGTCGCCACCAGTGAGCGAGACCTTGTAGAGGTGACGCTCGGTGGGGCCGTCCTTGGTTCCGCTGAAGTAGACCTCGCCCTTGTCGGGGTCCACGCCGACGACGCTGTCGACCATCCACTCGCCCGAGGTCAGCGCGCGGAGCTCCTTGCCGTCGGGGCCGTAGAGGTACAGGTGCGCGAACCCGGTGCGCTCCGACATCCACAAGAAGCCGCCGTTGAGGGCGGTGTCGGCCATCTCGTCCAGCGCTCGGAAGCCGCCGTTGAGGTTGATCCACACGTCGGTGGTCTCCTCGAGCACCTTCGTCGCCTTGCCGGCGGCGTCGTAGCGGACCAGGTGCAGCGCGGTCTGTTCGCGGTTCTCGACCTCGGCGAGCAGCGTGCCGTCGGGCATCCAGTGGACCCGCGCGAGGTAGAGATCGGCGGGGTCGCGTTCGCCGGCGATGCCGGTCGCGTTGAGGTCGAGCCACGTGGGGTTGCCGCCGCTGCGGCCGACGATGCCCAGGCGCACCTTGGCATTGTCGGTGCCGGCGAAGGGGTAGCCGTGGTCCTCGTGGAAGGGGGCGTCCTTGCCTTGGTGCTCGATGCGGTAGACGGGAATGTGCCGCTCGTCGACCTCGACGAACGCGAGCTTGCTTGCGTCTTTCGACCACCAGTACCCGTGGTACCGACCCATCTCCTCCTGCGCGATGTACTCGGCGAGGCCGTTCGTCTTGCCGGTACCGCGGGCGCCGCTGGTGACCTGGGTCGGCGTGCCGCCCTCGACCGGAACCGTGAACACCTCGGCGTCCTGCACGTAGGCGATGTGCGATCCGTCGGGGGAGAAGCGCACGTCCAGCGCGGGCGCGCCCTCGGTGTCGACGACCTTCTTCGGCGTGCCGTCGAGGCCCTGCTGAATCCACACGTCCCCGCGGACGGGGGCGAGGAAGCGGTCGCCTTTCTTCGACCACGCGTAGCTGGTCACGCCGAGCGAGCGCATCCGCATCCGCTCGCGACGCAGCTTCTCCTCTTCGGAGAGGTTCTCTTCGGTTGCGCCGCCCTCGGGCGGTGTGAACAGCATGCTCCGCTCGCCGCCGTCCACCGGTTGCACGTAGAGATTCCGCGTCAGCGAGCCGTCGGCGCTCCACAAGAACGTCAGATGCTTGCCGTCGGGGGTAAATCGCACTGCGCCGGGCGTGGACGTGCCGGGCCGCGGGTGCGTTGCGACGGCTTCGATCGAGATGGGGCCTTCGGGGCGGGGCGAGCTGGAAGCCATGGGAGGGTCGGTCGGTTGGACGGGGGAGGGCTCGTCGGTCGTGGTCTTGGCGTCGGGCTTGCGGCCCGAGTCCGCGGGTGCGGGTGCGGGGTCGCAGGCGAGGGACGCGAGCAGCAAGCACGGCAGGACGCGACGGAGCATGGCCGGCAGTGTCGCAGCGTCGCGACCATCCTGACAACGAGGCGCTTCGGTCGTTCCCCGATGCGCCTTGCACCGGCCCGCGAATGCAGGCAAAACGAGTGCGCTCCATGGGCACGCTCGTCGAAAAACTCACCGCCACCCCCGATGTTCGTCGCAAGGTCGTCGAGGCCTGCTGCCAGCTCGTGGAGGACGAGGTCGGCAGCAAGCGTGGCCTCTCGGGGATGGCGATCAAGACCGGCTACAAAGTGGTCAAGGCGCTCAAGCCCGGGATGATCCCCTCGGCGGTCAACGGCCTGCTGCCCGAGTTTGCGGACGCCATGCAGCCGCTGTTCGACAAGAACGACGGGGATGCCGACAAGTTCACCAGCTACATCAGCGGCAACGCGGCCGAGACTGCCGACCTGCTGCTGGGGGTGACCGACGCGAAGGCCCAGGGCGCGAAGAACCCGACGGTCAAGAAGACCTACGACAAGCTCCGCGGGTCGGCGAAAGACAACGTGCAGGCGGCCGTGCCCGGCCTCGCCAAGACGCTCCGCCCATTCCTCTAGCGGGGCCGCTGGTGCGCCGCGGTCCGCTCGGCGTAGGCTCGTCGCGATGGCCGACGAGCTCGTCTTCTATACAAACCCCATGTCCCGCGGCCGCATCGTGCGGTGGATGCTCGAGGAGGCCGGTGCGACCTACCGGACCGAGGTCGTCGCGTACGGCGGCGCGATGCAGTCCGATGACTACCGCGCAAAGAACCCGATGGCGAAGGTGCCGACGCTCGTGCAGGGGGACCAGGTCGTCACCGAGTGCGCGGCGATCTGCGCGTGGCTTGCCGACGCCTATCCGCAGGCCGAGCTCGCACCCAAGCCCAACGAGCGCGCGGCCTACTACCGCTGGCTCTTCTTCGCGGCAGGCCCGGTCGAGCACGCGGTCACCAACCGTTCGATGGACTGGATCGTGCCGCCCGACAAGCGCGCGCGCTTCAGCTACGGCGACTACCGCTCGATGATGGACACGCTCGTGCATGCCGTCTCGGGCAGCGACTACATCGCCGGGGACCGGTTCACGGCCGCCGACGTCTATGTGGGCTCGCAGGTTGGCTGGGGCCTGCAGTTCGGCACGCTGGAGAAGGGCCCCGAGCTCGAGGCGTACTGGGCTCGCATCAGCGACCGCGATGCCTACCGCCGCGCCAACGCGCTCGACGACGCGCTCATCCCCAAAGAGGGCTGAGGTTCGCGCCGCCGGTCGCGCTCGGCTCCACTGCGGCGCGAACCTGCTATGACGCTGCGGTGAAGGAGGGACGGCGGCTGCAGACGCGCGACATCTGGGCCGCGTGGTGGCCCCTCGCGGCGAGCTGGCTGCTCATGGGAATCGAGCAGCCGGCGATCGCCGCCGTCATCGCCCGCCTGCCCGAGCCCGAGGTGGGCCTGGGCGCGTACGGCAGCGTCGTGTTTCCGCTGGCGCTGCTGATCGAAGCGCCGATCATCATGCTGCTCGCGGCCTCGACCGAGCTCAGTCGCGACGCGCAGAGCTACGCCAAGCTGCGCACCTTCACGCGCCGCATGGGCATCGCGCTCACCGGGCTGCACATCCTGCTCGCCGCAACCGCGGTCGGCCCGTGGATCATCGGCGCGCTGCTGTCGGTGCCGGACAGCGTTGCCGAGGCGTCGGGGCCGGGCCTGTGGCTGATGATCCCGTGGACCTGGGCGATCGCCTCACGCCGCACGGGGCAGGGGCTGCTCATTCGCTATGGGCACAGCCGGATCGTGGGGCTCGGCACGGGCGTTCGCTTGCTGGCATCGGCGTCGGTGCTCGGCGGAGGCTTTGCGCTCGGCACGGTCTCGGGGGTCGAGGTCGGCACCGCGGCGCTGTCCACCGGCGTGCTCGCGGAGGCGGCGTTCGTCGGGTTCTTCGCCTGGCGCGTCGCTCAGCGCGAGCTGCCGGCCCGCAGCGACGAAGCACCCCTGCTGACGGGGCGCAGCTTCCTCGCGTTCTATGTTCCGCTGGCGCTCACGCCGATCATCCTGCTGCTGATCCAGCCGGTCGGGACCGCCTCGATCGCGCGGATGCCCGAGGTCGTGGCCTCTCTCGCCGTCTGGCCGGTCGTCGTGGGGATCGGCTTCGTCGTGCAGAGCGTGGGCGTGGCCTACAACGAGGTCGTCGTGGCGCTGCTCGGCCGCCCGGGGGCAGGGCCCGTGCTGCGGCGGTTCGCCCGCCAGGTGGCGGTGGCGTTGACGGTGGTGTGGGTGGTCTTTGCCTTCACGCCGGTCTCAAGGCTGTGGTTCACCCACGCCGCGGGCCTCAACGCGCGCCTGGTTCCAATGGCGGTGCTGGGCATGATGATCGCGACGCCGCTGCCGGCGACGCGCGTGCTGCAGAGCTGGTATCAGGGGCTGTTGGTCTCGGCGCGCAAGACCGGGCCGATCACCGAGGCCGTGCTCGTGTTCGGCGTTGGATGCGGGGCCGTGATGCTTGCCGGCATTGCGTGGCAGGGCTCCGCCGGGGTCTACGTCGCGCTGGCGGCGTTCACCACCGGGCGCGTCGTCCAGACCGTCTGGCTGGGCTGGCGAAGCCGCCGGCTTGCGCCGAAGTGAGAGCTCAAGCGCGTGCGGGTGCAGGCTGCGTGGTGGCGCCCAGCAGCTTGTGCAGCATGGGCCCGACGATGTCTCGGCGCGCGTCGTTGGTGGCCTGCAGCATTTCGCGGTCGCTCAAGCGGCCGTAGTGACCCCAGTGCGGGTGCGATGGGGTGGGCTCGAAGCGCGGGGCGGGCAGGGCTTCGAAGGCCTCGCGCAGCGCACCGGCTACCGCAGCGCCGCCGCGCTCGAGGGCCCAGGAGACCGTCCGCCATGCGAGCGCCGCGTGCTGGCTTTCGTCTTCGGCGATGACGGCGAGCACGTCGTGGGCATGCTGGTCTGTCGCGCGTGCGGCCGCCCGTTCAGCGACGAGCGCCGCGGTCGTCTCTCCGACGCACCCCTCGAGGAACGCGTCGACGGCAACCTGCACGAGGTCGGCCGTGCGGGGAGCGGCCGCGGGCAGGGCTCCGGGGCCCAGCACGCGCGGCGTGAAGCGGCTGGCCATGCCGTAGCAGGCCTGCGCGTGCCCGACTTCGTCCTTCGCGGCCTGCAGGGTGTCGTCGAGCAGCTGCGGCGGTGCGCCCACGGCCATCAGCTCCATCGCGACGCGGGCAAACGCAGCGACCGACGCGTGCTCGGCCGCGGCGTCGCTGAGCCAGGCGTCGAGCAGCTCGGCAGCGATCGGGGAGGCGACGGGGCAGGCGAGGTCGGCCCAGTCGGTGCGACCGATCGCGTCCGCGGTGCGCGCTGCTCCGGCGTCGACCAGCGGCCGACCCGAGCAGTATTCGAACCAGTGATAGCAGCAGGTGTTCTCTTCGCCGGCGTCGCGCCGCAGCTGGGTGCCGTGTCCATTGAGCGCGCCCTGCATGGCGTTCTTGGGCGAGAGCCCCGCGTACGTCTTGCGGTCGTCCTGCACCGGGCTGGGGTCGTGGGCGCCGATGATTCGCGTCGGGCAACCCATCTCCATCTTCGGCTCGCCCGCTTTGGGTGCGATCGCCTGCGCCGCTTCGATGGCTCCGCACCAGTTGCCCGACGGGCAGGGCTCCTCTTCGGGGTTGTAGCCGTCGATGAACGGCGGGTCCCCTTCGATCGGCATCATGCGCAGCTCGTCCGGATCGGTCGGCAGCGGAGGCGGCGGCGGAGCCTCGTTGATGCGCGGCCCGGTGCGCGTGGACGCAGCCTTCGTCTCTGGCTTGGGCTTGGGGTTCGCGCGCTTGCTGGCGCTCGCCGAAGGCGCCTTGGCAGGCGTGGGCGCCGGACTCTGCTCGCACCCCGCGGCCAGCAGAGGCAGGCAGGCGAGGGCACACAGCTTGCGGCGAAGCACCGTTGCATCACGCATGCCCGGACCGTACCAGGGTCCGCCCGGCAACGCCGCCAGACGCCACACGCGCTATCATCGCGCCATGGGGCGTGCGTATCGAGCGTGGGTGGTGGTTGCAGCGGGAACGCTTGCCGGATGTCCGCAGGGCGAAGAGGGGGCCGGTGGCGGGCAGGTCACCACGTCGCCGACCAGTGACGGGACCAGCACCGGCACCGCAGAGAGCTCCTCCTCCACGATGGATACGCTCGCCGACGCGACCGGTGGGGGGACGACCGCCGCACCCGTGGTGGAGATCGACTGCGCGCAGCCTCCGAGCGGGGCGGTGGGCGCCGACTATGCGCACGCCTTCGCGCTCACGCCTGCGAGCAGCGGGGCCTCGTGGACCGCGGACGGCCTGCCGCCCGGCGTGACGATCTCCCCGCTGTCGGGGACGCTGTCGGGGGCGCCGGAAGAGGCGGGCACGTTCGAGGTCACGGTCGCGGTGGACGCCGCCGACGGCATCGGCGAGGCGGTGTGTTCGATCGAGGTCGCCGAGGCCGTGGGCGTCGACCTGTCCGCGCTCGCCCGGCCGTGCATCGGGCCCGAAGACGCGCTCGAAGACTTCGTCACCGGTGGCGACGGCAGTCCGCTGACCTGTTCGACGCCCAGCAGCAACGGCGCCGGGGCTCGGCCCGAGGCGGTTGAAGTCGACGCTCGCACCTGCGCCATCACCGGCGAGCCGACCCCCGATGAGTACGGCACCTGGGTTTGGATCACGACGGTCGAGCAGGCCGGGGCGCGCACGTACGTGCCGTACTGCGTCACGCAGGACACGCCGCCCGAGGGGTCCTTCGAGATCACGGCGTCGCTCGGCGACAACCCCGACGCGCTGCTCGAGCCCTTCGTCGGCGAGTTCACCCCCGGCGAACCCGTGCAGTTCGGCGGCCGCGCAGACCCGCACTTCGAGATCGTCGGGGGCTGCGGCGGCGCGTGCTTCTACGGCTTCTCGTTCTTCGTCGGGGCGTCGCCCTTCGGCGGCGACTGCGGCCAGGAGAACTGCTTCTCGCTCGCCCCGTCCTCCGTGTTGACCGACGACGACGGCAACGCGATCGGCCTGCAGCACGACATGGTCGCGTATGGACCCGAGGTCGCCGCGAACTTCGAGGGGCGACCCTTCGTGCTCCCGTGGGAGCTGACCTACTGCATCGCCGACAACGGAGACGACTGCGAGGGCAACGACAACATCCTCGCGAACGCGGGCGCGCACGCCCACGTCTCGGTCTTGATGCTGCCGCAGTCGAGCGGTGGTCGCTAGCTGAGGACCGGGAGCCGGGTCTTTGCTTTACGCACCGGCTTCATCTCGGGGCGCTGCGTCCCGCAGCTGTGCGGCACCAGCCCGAGTTCGTCGAGCATGGCGAGGTCGTCATCGACGGTCCGGTTGGCGGTGGTCAGGAAGTCGCCGATCATCATTCCCGAGGCGCCCGCGCCGAACATCATCGGCAGCAGCTGGCCCAGGTGCATGCGGCCGGCCGCGATGAAGATGTTCTGGCGCGGCAGGAACAAGCGGTACGCCGCAATGACGCGAAGCATGTCCATCGGCGACAAGGGGTCGCATGCGGGCAGCTTCGTGCCTTCGATGCTGACCAGGAAGTTCAGGGGGACCTCGTCGACGTCGAGCGTGCGCAGCTGCTCGGCCAGCTCGAGGCGGTCGCTGGGTTGCTCGCCCATGCCGAAGATGCCGCCGACGCAGGTCCGCAGGCCCTTGGACTTGGCCTTTTCGATCGTCTCGATGCGCTCGTCGTAGGTGTGGCTGCTGACGATCTTCGAGAAGTACGAGCGGCCGGTCTCGAGGTTGTGGTTCAGCTCGGTGAGGCCCGCGTCGATCATCCGGTCCATCGCCTCGTCGGTGAGGAAGCCGACGGAGGCGTGGGCCTCGGTGTGGCCGGCGTCGCGGACGGCCTTGATGCCGGCCACCACGTGGTCGAGCCCCTTGCTGTCGTGCTCGAGGCCGCGGGTCGCGGTGACCAGGCCCAGCGCGCTCGCGTTGCGGTCGGCGGCGCGGACGCTGTGGTCGAGGATCTCTTCGACCGGCGTGAACTTCTTGGGTTTGACGTGCGTGCTGAAGTGCCGCGATTGGGCACAGAAGCCGCAGTCCTCGGGGCAGCCGCCTTCCTTCGCGTTCACGATGGAGCACAGGTGCACCGAGTTGCCGAACCGATGCCGCCGGACGGCGTCGGCAGCGGCCATGAGCGACCAAACATCGACGTCTCCTCGCAGGTAGGCAAGCATCGAACCGCTGTCGAGCGCCTCGAGGTCGCCCGCGATGATCTGGCGCGCGACCTCGGCCGGGTCGACCACGGCATGCGGTGCCTCGGCAGGCAGGGCGTCCTCGGGGCTGTGTGCGTCCTGGTCGTTCGTGGAGAGCGACATGCGGGCAGGTATAACAGGTTCGAGAAGTCCGGGGCGGATCGGAGATCCTCGGGGTCGCAGACGTGTTGTGGGGTGTTATTTTCCCGACCGCGTGACCCCCACGAACCCCCCGACCCAGGCGCCCGACAAGGACGAGGTGCTGCGCGTCTACAAGGAGATGCTGCGAATCCGCCGATTCGAAGAGCAGGCATCTCGCGCGTACACCCAGGGCAAGATCAGCGGCTTCCTTCACCTGTACATCGGCCAAGAGGCGATCGCGGTGTCGACCGCGGACCTCATGAAGGATGGTGATCGCGTCGTCACCACGTACCGCGACCACGGGTTCGCACTTGCGTTGGGCTGCGAGCCCGACCGGTGCATGGCCGAGCTGTTCGGCAAGAAGGACGGGCTCGTCGGCGGCGTCGGCGGGTCGATGCACTTCTTCGACAAGGACAAAGGGCTCTGGGGCGGCTACGCGATCGTCGGTGGCCACATCCCGGTCGCAGCCGGACACGCGTTCGCCTCGAAGTATCTCAAGGACGACGCCGTCACGCTGTGCTTCCTCGGCGAAGGCGCGATGCACATCGGCGCCACGCACGAGGGCATGCACCTCGCGGGCCTGTGGAAGCTTCCGGTCGTGTTCGTGATCGAGAACAACCAGTACGCGATGGGCACGCCGCTGTCGCGACAGACGCTTGTCGACGACCTCACCGTGCGCGCGCCCGCGTACCGGATGACGTCGGACCGCTGGGAGGTCAACGACATCTTCGAGACCCGCCGTCGACTCGCCGAGGCGGTCGAGCGCGCGCGCAAGGACCACCAGCCTTCGCTGATCGAGCTGCTCACCTACCGCTTCCGCGGGCACAGCATGAGCGACCCGGCGAAGTACCGAACCCGCGACGAGGTCGACGTGTGGAAGGAGAAGGATCCGCTGCACCGCGCTGAGCTTTCCCTGCGCAACGACCACGGCATGAGCGACGACGACATCGAGTCGGTCGACGACACCATCGTCGAGGAGATGGAGGCCGCCGTGGCCTTCGCCGACGCCAGCCCCCAGCCGGAACCCGAGCATCGGTTCCGCCACCACCTCTTCGAAGACCAATAAGGAGCCGTCATGCCCACGCTGCAGATTCGAGAAGCGCTTCGCGACGCAATCGACGAGGAGATGGCCCGCGACGACCGCGTGTTCGTCATGGGGGAAGAGGTCGGCCACTACAACGGCGCCTACAAGGTGACCCAAGGCCTGCTCGACAAGTACGGCGAGCAGCGCGTGGTCGACACGCCGATCGCCGAGGCCGGGTTCGCCGGGGTCGGGGTTGGCGCTGCGATGGCGGGTCTGCGCCCGATCATCGAGTTCATGACCTTCAACTTCTCCGCGGTTGCGTTCGACCAGATCCTCAACAACGCCGCCAAGCTGCGCCACCTCTCGGGCGGTCAGTTCACGCTGCCCATCGTGTTCCGGGGGCCCAACGCCGCCGCGCACATGCTCAGCTCGACGCACAGCCAGGCCTTCGAGAGCTTCTACTGCGGGTTCCCGGGCGTGAAGGTCGTCTCGGTCGCCACGCCGTACGACGCCAAGGGCCTGCTCAAGACGGCCGTGCGCGACGAGAACCCGATTATCTTCTTCGAGTCCGAGGTTCAGTACGGACTCAAGGGCGAGGTGCCCGACGGCGAGTACCTCATCCCGATCGGCGAGGCGGACATCAAGCGACCCGGCGATGACGTCACGGTCATCACGTGGGGCCAGGGCGTCGCGATTTCCCTGGAGGCCGCCACCATGGCCGCCGACAAGGGAATCCAGTGCGAGGTCATCGACCTGCGGTCGCTGCGTCCTTGGGACACGGCGGCGGTGCTGGCCAGCGTGCGCAAGACCAACCGGGTGGTGCTCGCCTATCACGGCTGGCCCTACGGCGGCACCGGGGCCGAGGTCGCCGACTTCATCGCGCGCGAGGCGTTCGACCACCTCGACGCCCCGATCGAGCGGGTCTGCTACGAGGACATCAACTTCTCGTACGCCGAGAACCTCGAGAATCTGGCGATTCCCACGCCCGAAAAGATCCTCGCGTACATCGAGCGCGTGGCCTACCACAACATCTGATCGCACCTGTCCTGCGAAGGCATCATCATGGCCAAAATCGTCGAGCTTCCCCGCCTCTCCGACACCATGGAGGAGGGCGTCATCGCCAAGTGGCACATCGCCGAAGGAGACAAGGTCAAGCGTGGCCAGGTCATCGCCGACATCGAGACCGACAAGGCCACGATGGAGTTCGAGTCCTTCGACGCCGGCATCGTGTTGAAGATCGTCGCGCCGGAGGGCGACACCATGCCGATCGGCACGCCAATCGCCGTGCTCGGAAAGCCCGGGGACGACGTCGAGGCTGCGCTGGCCTCGGCCGGGTCCTCGGCATCCGCGGCACCGGCAGCCGAAGCTGCTGCACCCCAGCCGGAGCCCGCCGCCGCGCCCCAGCCTGCCGCGGCCCCTGCGGCCGCACCTGCACCCGCCGCCGCGTCGTCGGAGGACGACGACCGGGTCGCCGCGTCCCCGCTCGCGCGCCGCATGGCTCGCGAAGCCGGCCTGTCGATCTCTCAGATCGAAGGCTCCGGCCCCCACGGACGCATCATCAAGGCCGACGTCGACGCTGCCATCGCCGGCGGCGGTGCATCGGCGGGCGCGAGCGTCGTCACCTCGGGCGCACGCACGTTCGTGTCCCGCCCGGACACCCCGATGAAGCTCTCGCAGATGCGCAAGACCATCGCGAAGCGGATGGGGCAGAGCAACGCCGAGATCCCGCACTTTTATCTCACCATCGACGCTGACATGGCGAACGCGGTGGCGATGCGGACCCAGCTCAAGGCGTCGTTGCCCGACGTGAAGATCTCCTACAACGACATGGTCATCCTCGCGGTGGCCAAGGCGCTGCAGAAGCACCCCGAGGTCAACGCGTACTGGGACGGCAAGACCATCGTGCGCCGCGGCGACATTCATGTCGGCATGGCGGTCGCCGTGGACGAGGGCCTCATCGTGCCGCCGATCCGCCACACCGAACAGCGCACGCTGTCCGAGGTGGCCACCGCGACGCGAGACCTCGGTACGCGCGGGCGCGACAAGAAGCTCGGGCCCGACGAGATGACCGGGAGCACGTTCACCGTGTCGAACCTGGGCATGTTCGGCATCGAGCAGTTCCTCGCCGTCATCAACCCGGGTGAGGGGGCCATCTTGGCCGTCGGCGCGATTCGGGACGAGCCCGTCGTGGTCGGCGGCGAGATCAAGCCGGGCAAGCGGATGCGGGTGAACCTGGCCTGCGACCACCGCGTCATGGATGGCGCTGTCGGGGCCCAGTTCCTCGTCACGCTGCGCACGTATCTCGAGCAGCCGCTGGCGATGCTCGCCTAGCGCTCGGACGACGAGCTGAAAAAGCGCGGCCGGGGCCTATGCCCGGACCGCCCTTTTGTGTGCGCAGCTGCGCACTCCGTGGACCTGACGCGCGGCTCGGGTGCAGGCCGCGGCAGCAGGTCTGGGTCGCGGGCTACGCGAGGACGGGCTCGGCGGGCGCGCGCTCAGGCGCTTCGTCGGCGATCATCTCGGCCCATGTCTCGAGGTAGAGCACGAGGTCTTTCGGATCGTTGCGACGCAGGTACCGGCGTTCGGGAATGCGCTCGACGACGCGGGGGTCGGCGAGGTTCTCCAGGTCGGTGAGTTCACTCGGCGTGAAGCCGAACCGGATCATTTGCGCGGCGACGTCTTCGAGCGCGTGGCCGGTGATCGGACAGAAGTCGTTGAGGTGTTCGGTCCACTCCCCGTTCACCATTCGATAAATCTCTTTGGTGGAGAACTGGGTGACGGTCTGCGCGAGCTGGCCGCAGTTGCACGCGCCGGCGTGGCCCCACTCGTAGTGGGCGCCGTCGCGGACGCGTGCGGCGGTGGAACGCAGGGCCTCGATCACGTCGCGATTGAGCTTCGCCATCGCGTCGAGCGTAGAGGGTCGGGCGCCCCAGCTCAATCAAACCCGGGGTCCATAGGGCTGTATGCCCGTGCGGGGCCGAATCGGTGACCCGCGGAAAAGCAGCGTCGGGACCGCCGCTACGAGCTCTGCCGGTGGGGCAGGGCGCGCCCGCCAGCGTCGAGGACCTTCCAGAACTCGGGCCAGTCGGGAATCTCGACGAGGGTGGGCAGGACCTCGTCGTAGTTGTGCGGATAGATGCGCTTGATGTACGCGGCGACCGCCTTCACCTCGGGCGCCTCCACGAAGTGCGGCTCCATGATCGGGAACTCGTAGCGGAACTTTTTGTTCTCCGACATTGGCGGCCTCAGGTCGACTCGGGGGTCCACAGGGTCTCGGCGTATCCGAGGCGGTCCGCGACGGCGCGCGATACGACGAAGAAGTAGTCGCTGAGGCGGTTGACGTACCGCAGCGCGACGTCGCTGCACTGCTCCCCGGACTCGGAAAGCGAGACGATTTCCCGCTCGGCGCGACGGCATACCGTGCGACACACGTGACACGCCGCAGCGACGGGCCCGCCGCCAGGCAGGATGAAGCTCTTGAGGGGCTCCAGGGAGGCGTTCCAGCCGTCGATGTTCTTCTCGAGCGTCTCGACGTGGTCGGGCCGCAGCGCGAGCCGTGGGATCTCGGTGGGCTCGTCGGGCTCGGGATAGGCGAGCTCTGCACCGAGGTTGAACAGCTCCTGCTGGATGCGCCCGAGCTGCGCGTCGAGTTCCTGGAGGAAGACTTCGGCACCCTGCGTCTTGGGCTCGCGCCCGATCTCGACCCGCACCATCCCGACGGTCGCGTTCAGCTCGTCGATGTCCCCGTAGGACCGGATCCGCTGGTTGTTCTTCGAGACCTTCTCGCCGGTGGCGAGCATCGTGCGTCCGCCGTCTCCGGCCTTTGTATAGACTTTCGAGATGTAGACCATGGTGGGCGAACCCTAGCAAAGAACCGCGAGACGGCCGATGGAGAGGCGCCCTTACTGCCGTGGATGGGCACCCAGGCGAAGAGCGGTGAACAGGAGAGGCACGACACCCCTTAGGGCGTGTACATCCGCATCCAGACCTGCCCATCTTGCGCGTCGTTGATGCCTTCTTTGCCGACCACGATAATCCGATCGTCGGGATCGACGGCGACTGCGTTCGCGCTGTCGAACGAGTTGACGGCACCGTTGTGAGTGCGGGTCCACAGCTCCTGCCCGTTGGCGTCGTATTTGCGGATCCACGCGTTGGAGCCCTGGCCTAGATCGCCGCGATCGATGCGGCCAACGACAACGACCGCCCCTTGGCTGTCGATCGCGACCCCGCGGGCTTCGTCTGCTCCCGCCTCTGGGCTGTCCACAGTCTGGGTCCACCGCACGCTCCCGTCCGCTTCGTAGACCCGGATCCACATGTCCCGTGAGCCGTCGAAGACCTCCCCGACCACAGCGCTCCCTCCATCGGGAGCCGACCCGACCGCCCACGCTTGATCTCGCGCGTTTCCGGCGCCGTTAAGTGTGTCCTGCCAGAGGGTCATGCCGCTCGCCGATACGCGCTGAACCAGGATGTTGTCCTCTTCGGCCGATCCGCCGTTGGTAAAGCCGGCCAGGGTAAGCTCAGACGAAGCGGCGTCGACTGCGACGCCCAAGAATACCGACGGGGACATCGTGCTCTGGTAGGCGGCTGTCTCGGTGCCCGCGTCTTCGGAGAGCCGCAGCGCGAAGCCGACGAGGCCACCGCCGAGCGTCTCCCCGCCGGCCGTGGCAATCTGACTGCCCGGGAAGCCCGTGGCGGCCGAAAGCGCCGACAGGCCGCCGTCCTGAGGTTCTCGGCGAACATCCCAGAGGTTCGAACCTCGCGAGTCGTACGCACGCACATAGCCGGTGAGCTGACTGCGACCCACGAGAATGACTGTGCCGTCATCCGTGACATCCACCCCGTCGCCGGTGACAACCTGAGAAGCAGGCTCATCGAAGATCTCCTCCCACAGCTGGGTGCCGTCGAAGTCATGGGCGCTGAGCCGGGCTCGTCGACTCTCGGTCGTGCACTCCTCAGAGGAAACGAAGATGCGGGTACCGATCGCGACGCCGGTGCCACGCTCGTCTGGGCACGGGCTCGGCCCCACACGGGTCTCGGTCCATACGACCTCGGCCGATGGAGCGCAGTCCGGGTTGCAGCCGTTGCCGTTGACCGTGTCCCCGTCGTCACAGACCTCGGGGCCATTGATCTCCCCATCGCCGCAGAAGGCCGCTGGAGCGAGGCATCCGGGGAGACATCCACCGTATTCTCCGTCGTTCACCCCGTCGTCACACACCTCGGGCGCCGTCACGATGCCGTCCCCGCACTCCGCTGTGTCGGGTCCGGTCGTGCTCGAGGACTCCGACGGATCGCCTGCGGAGGACTCCGACGGATCGGATGTCGATGTCGGCGCACCGGCCGTCGCGTCTGCGGTTTGTGTGGAGGGCCCGGTTCCTGTCGTGGTGTTCGTGTTCGTGTTCGTGTTCGTGTCGGTGTCCGTCGAGACCTGTTCCTTCGGATTGAAGCAGGCGCACAGCAGAGTAAGAGGCACAAGGGCGTAGGTCTTCATCATGGCTATCCTCGTGGCGTGCAGCAGATCGTTGTGGTGTCGACCCAATCGACGGACCCGTTTGGAGTGCCCGGCGACGGCTCGCACGAGGCCGCCCCGACCGGTTGCGCGACGTACTGAGCGGCGACCGCAGCCGGAGCGTCCGTCGTACAGTCGTCGACGGGGACGGAGAGCGCGGCGTCGCCGGAACAGCCCGGGGCGCCGTATAACTCAAGCGCGCCCTGGCAGTGTCCGCTGGGTGCCCCGCAAGTACAGGGCTCGCAGCCCCGGTTGTCTTCGAACCCGGCGTGGGCCAGGGTCCGCTCGAAGTAGCCGGTCTCGTCGGGGCAGTCGTGGTCGCCGACTTGCCAAATGCAGATGCGGCCCGCCTGTGGAACCGCAGCCGGTAAACAGGTGGCCCCGTCGCCGCAGCTCGAGGCAACTTCGGCGGAGCACACTGTCAGCGCGGTCGAGAGCGTGGGCGGGGGAATCGTCACCGTCGCCTCGGGCGCGCAGGAACCCTCGCCGTCAACGTTGACGATGATGTCGTCGCCAACCCCGACGACGTTGTTGAGTGGTGTGCATTTCGTCGCAACCGGCTCCTCACTCTCGAACAGCAGGCAGTTCTCGTCGGATGTGCGCTGGAGTGTGGCCTGGGTAGAGCAGTCAAGCCCCTCGGCGGCGTTGCAGCTGCAGTCGCACTGTACGGGCGGTACGTCGGCGTCGGTTCGAAGGCCACGCTGGGTCTCGACCAATCTGGCCGGGCATGACTGTTCGGCGCGAAACACCACCGCAGGACCGTTCCACGGCGATGGTGGGACCGCCGGGACGCATGAGCCGTCGCATGCCGATGGCGCTCCAGTCGAGGAGCTGTCCGCACCGGGCTCTCCCGATGACGACTCGGCATCGACCGTGCCTGCGCTCGACGGGTCGGCGCTCGTCGTCGACCCTGGGCCGGGACCGGTGCTCTCAGCCGCGTTGTCGTCCGCGTCCAAGAAAGGGTTCGTGGTTACGCAAGAGACGGCGATCGCCAGCGACAAGCATCCTGCTCTCTCCAGCAGTTGCAGCAACACCCTCCGATGTTAGCTCGGCCTTCGGGTCAAGAGAAGCGCTGCGGCTCTCAGAGGACAGGTTCGAGCGGGTGCGTCGGCCGCTGTGGGATGTATCGAGCGCTTCGACATGATCAAGGGGCTCCCGCCGGCTAGAGCCCTCGACATCAAGCCCTCGCCATCACGCGAGGCTGGTACTGGAACCCCGATCGTCCCGCGTTCTGAACGACCGCATCTCGGAAGATGGGCCACACTCGGCGAGAACTCCGACGAAGGTAGGTGTGTCGGGAGCTCCCGGTCGTCTGGCGTGCGCTGGATTTGCAGGTCGTTCTCCCCGTCGGGCGACGACCCGAACACCATTGCCACGCACTGCCCAAGACGCGCCGACGGCCCTCGAAGTCGTACAACCGTGGAGCGCGAACCGGCGAAGAAAAAATGCCCCGAAGAGACCCTTTGTCCCGTGGAGCGCGCGGGTCTTGCAGTTAGCGTCGGCCCTGGTGTTGCAGCGAGGGGATCGCGGTCTCCCTGTCCTGGCGTGGCGGCTCACTGCACGCGACGAGCAGGGCACCGAGCACGCACAAAGACCAAGAGCGTCGCACCGCTGCTCAGCATACACGCGCGCGGGCTCGGCTTACGGCTGGGCGCGTGCCTCGGGCGGCGCCGCGCTGCCGGAGCGAAGGTCCGGCGTCGCGTCGTCTTCGTCCGGCGGAACGGCGGCCGCTTTGACGACCTGGACCGTCGGCGCGGGAGCCTGCGCAGCAGGCGTAGGGTCCGACTGGGTGAGGGCATATCCGACTCCACCCGCCATGCAGACCCCCACCGCGGCGGCGAACCAGCGCCACGGCCGTGGCTTGAGCTGGCGGACGTCGACGTCCTCGACCGGTGGCACATCGACGCGCGGGGTCGGAATGGTCGTCTCCCCGACGGCGCCGGATAGGGTGACTTGATGCTCTGGCGCCTCGAGCTGAGGGACGGCGGCGAGCGGGTGTCCCGGGCTCTCGACCCGTGGATAGGGTCCGGTCGACGCGTCCGGTTTCGCGGGCTCTGGCTCCGGCGCAGCTGCAGGCCGCGCCCACCCGTCGAGCCGCTCGAGCTTCTTGAAGAGCGGTTTGAGCGTCTCCTCGGGGCTGCGGGAGAGCAGCAGCGTGACGATCTCGAGCCCGTCGATGCGCGCCAAGGCGAACGTGGACTTGAGTTGGAGTGCCCGGTCCGCGGGCAGGTTTTTCGAGCGGACGATCGCGAACAAGCCACGATCACACGCCTCGATGGCATCGATGAACGGCCCGTCGTCCCACTCCAGGGCGGTCACGACCTCGATGTCGAGACCGGCTTCCCGGCCGAGATGGACCACCCCCGCGAGCGCAAGGTCGTCATCCTCCGCACATAAGAACACGACTTGTCGTGGTGTTCGCAACCGCCCCTCCCGGATCGGCGTAGCGCAAGCGATTGGCGCTCGCAACTCGAAGTTGAAACGTCGCCCTGTCCCCTCAGGGCATGTCTGGCGTTCCGGGGGCGGCAAACGTTCCGGTGGGTCTGCGAGAACC
This sequence comes from Myxococcota bacterium, assembly GCA_039024335.1. GTDB lineage: Bacteria > Myxococcota_A > Polyangia > Nannocystales > Nannocystaceae > CAJXVA01. Next base: position 4,330 of record JBCCQM010000055.1, on the reverse strand, counting down.
AACGAAAAAGGGCCCCCCGAGGGGAGCCCTTCGTCTCGGTGACCGCGTGGGTCTAGCCGATGGCCTTGGCCATGGTGCTGCCGAGATCGGACGGGGTATCCGCGATGTGGACGCCCGCGTCGCGCATGGCCTCGAGCTTGGCTTCCGCCGTACCCTTGCCGCCCGAGATGATCGCGCCGGCGTGGCCCATGCGCTTGCCCGGAGGGGCCGTGGTTCCGGCGATGAAGCCTGCGACGGGCTTCTTGACGTTTTCTTTGATGAACGCCGCGCCTTCTTCTTCGGCGGTGCCACCGATCTCGCCGATCATGATGATGCCCTCGGTCTCGGGGTCATCGTTGAACAGCTTGAGGCAGTCGACGAAGTTGGTGCCGTTGACCGGGTCGCCGCCGATGCCGATGGCGGTGGTCTGGCCCAGGCCGATGGTGGTCAGCTGGTGCACGGCCTCGTAGGTGAGGGTACCCGAGCGCGACACGACGCCGATCTTGCCGGGCTTGTGGATGTAGCCGGGCATGATGCCGATGCGGCACTGGTTGGGCGTGATGATGCCGGGGCAGTTGGGCCCGATCAGACGCGAGCTCCGGCCCTGCATGTAGCGCTTGGCCTGAACCATGTCGTTCACCGGGATGCCCTCGGTGATGCACACGATCAGCGGAATGTCGGCGTCGGCCGCTTCCATGATCGCGTCGGCCGCAAACGGCGGCGGCACGAAGATGACGGTCGCGTTGGCGCCGGTCTTCTCGACGGCGTCGGACACGGTGTCGAAGACCGGAACGCGGCCGTCGAGCACGCTGGTGCCACCCTTGCCGGGCGTGACGCCGCCGACGACCTGCGTGCCGTAGGCGAGCGACTGCTCGGCGTGGAACATCCCGGTCTTGCCGGTGACGCCTTGAACCAGGAGTTTGGTGTTCTTGTCGACGAGGACGCTCATTTTGCCAGCTCCACGATCTTCTGTGCGGCGTCGCGGAGCGAGTCGCCGGTGACCACGTTGAGGCCGCTTTCTTCGATCAGCTTCTTGCCTTGCTCAACGTTCGTGCCCTCGAGGCGCACGACGAGCGGGACCTGCAGGCCCACCTCTTTGACGGCCGTGATGACACCTTCGGCGATGACGTCACACTTCATGATGCCGCCGAAGATGTTGACCAGAATGCCCTTGAGGTTGGGGTCCGCGGTGATGATCTTGAACGCCGCGGTGACCTTCTCGGCCGTGGCGCCACCGCCGACGTCGAGGAAGTTCGCCGGCTCGGCGCCGAAGTACTTCACGATGTCCATGGTGGACATGGCGAGACCCGCACCGTTGACCATGCAGCCGATGGTGCCGTCGAGGTTGACGTAGCTGAGGTCGTACTTCTTCGCCTCGAGCTCTGCTGCATCCTCTTCTTCGGGGTCGCGGAGCTCTTCGATGGCCGGGTGGCGGTACAGCGCGTTGTCGTCGAAGCTACACTTCGCGTCGAGCGCGAGGACCTGGCCGTCGCCGGTGATGACGAGGGGGTTGACCTCGAGCATGGCCGAGTCGAGACGCTCGTAGGCGTTCGCCAGCTTGGTGAGGAACTTGCCCATCTGGCGGGCGAGCTTGCCGTCGAGGCCCAGACCGAACGCGATCTTGCGGGTCTGGAAGCCGGTGAGGCCGACCGCGGGGTCGATGGTCTCGCGAAGGATCTTCTCGGGGCTGTGCTCGGCGACTTCCTCGATCTCCATGCCGCCCTCGGTGGACGCCATGATGATGTTGCGGCCGGTGGCGCGGTCGAGGGTGACCGCGACGTAGAGCTCGGACTTGATGTCCATGCCCTGCTCGATGAGCACGCGACCGACCTTCTTGCCTTCTTCACCGGTTTGAATGGTGACGAGGGTGCTGCCGATCATCTTGCCGGCCATCTCTTTGGCCGTGTCGGCGCCCTTGACCACCTTCACGCCGCCCAGATCGGGGTGCTCCTTGAAGCGCCCCTTGCCGCGACCACCCGCGTGGATCTGGGATTTGACGACGACGACCTCGTTGCCGGTCTCTTTGATGAGCTCGGCTGCAGCGGCGCCGGCGTCTTCGGCCGTGAACGCGACCTTCGACGAGGGCACGGGCACGCCTTCGGCCCGCAGCAGCTCTTTGGCTTGATACTCGTGGATCTTCATCCGTAGTTCCTCTGTGGCCCCTTAGTAGGGGAGCAGCTTGACGACGTCTTTGACCGCGTTGGCCGAGACCTCGAGCATCGCTTTCTCTTTTTCGCCGAGCTTCATCTCGATGATCTTCTCGGCGCCGCCTTTACCGATGACCGCGGGCACGCCGATGTACAGGTCGGAGTAGCCGTACTCGCCCTTGAGGAACGAGGCGGTGGGAAGGACGCGCTTCTTGTCGCGAACGATGGACTCGACCATCGCGACGACCGAAGCCGAGGGCGCGTAGTAGCCCGAGTAGCCGAGCAGGCCGACGATCTCCCCGCCGCCCTTGCGGGTGCGCTGGATGATGGCTTCGATCTTCTCTTCGGGGAGAAGCTCGGTCAGCGGGATGCCGCCGACGGAAGTGTGCGACGGCAGCGGCACCATGGTGTCGCCGTGACCGCCGAGCACCATGCCATGGATGTCCTCCACGGACACGCCAAGCGATTCGGAGATGAAGTACTTGTAGCGGGCGGTGTCGAGGACGCCGGCCATGCCGAGCACGCGGTTGGCCGGGAAGCCCGACTCGTGAAGCATGACGTGGCACATGGCGTCGAGCGGGTTCGACACGCAGATGAGCACGGCGTCGGGGGACTTCTCGACGATCTGCTTGGTGACCGAACCGACGATCTTGCGGTTGGTCTCGACGAGCTCGTCGCGGCTGGTGAACTTGCCGGTGACGGGGTCCTTCTTCCGGGGAACGCCCGCGGTGATCACGACGACGTCGGAGCCTGCGGTCGCGTCGTAGTCGTTCGTGCCGACGAGGTTCGAGTCGAAGCCCATGACGGGCGAGCTCTCAGCGAGGTCGAGGGCCTTGCCCTGAGGGAAGCCCTCTTTGATGTCGACCAGGACGACGTCGCCCAGCTCTTTTTGAACGGCCCAGTGAGCAGCGGTGGCGCCCACGTTGCCTGCTCCGACGATGGTGATCTTGTTCCTTCGCGGCATGGAATGTTCTCCAGGTTGCGGCGCGGTTCTATCACGGTCCAACGCGCCGCAGGACCCCGTTAGGAGAACGTTTTGCGCGATGGTGGACGTCAGCCGCCGACCGTGAGCAGGCCGACTCGAATCAGGTACAGCGAGCCGGCGACGCGGATGATCCGGGCCAGGGATACGGAGAAGAACGTGGCAAAGCGCATGTGGACCGCGCCCGCGGCCCAGGCCGACAGCGAGTAGGGCAGGGGCGTGACGGCGGCGACGGCCACCACCCACACGCCGTTGCGACGGATCAGGCGTTCGAACGCCGCACCGCGACCGTCCATGAAGCGCGCCACCCAGCGGGTCTCCCGAAGTCGGCGGCCGATGAGATAGCCCACGCATCCGCCCGCGACGCTGCCGAGCGTGCCCCACATCACGACCTCCCAGAACGGCACGCCCCCCTCGAGGCCGAACCATCCGAACGCGTCGTTGGGGATCGGGACGGTGAACGCGTCGGGGATGAGATACCCGACCGCGATGCCCGGGCCGCCGAGGGCGTCGACGAACCAGGCGCTGACGTCTTGCAACGGGGCGCGGAAGAACGCGCCCAACGCTGCCGCGACGACCACCAGGGAGAGGATGAAGACGGCGGTCAGGCCGAAGATGCGCCGCGGAGCGATGAGGTCCTCGTCGGACTCGCCGCCGACGTCGCGCTCCGTTGCCGCTTCTTGCTCTTCCTCGCTCACCCGCCGCCCAGGGAGGGTCTAGCGTTCTGCTTGGTCCGCGTCTACCCCGCTTCGCAGGGGGCTGCTACGGTCTGCAAGGCCATGGCTCGCAGAGTTCTCGCAGCGTACGGCGTGGTGGGCGTCCTTTTGATCTTGTCGTCGGCCGTCATCCGCTTGACGCCGCTCGCGTTGGAAGCGATGCGCGGCGGGTTGACGACCGTCCAGTGGATCGTGCTCGTGCTCTGGGTCGCGTTCATGGCGCATTCGGAGGGCTACCGCGGATTTCACACCCGGTTGTCGCCTCGCGTCGTGGCGCGCGCGTCGTACCTGCTGCACGGCAAGCTCACCCCGTGGCGGGTCATCCTCGCGCCCTTCTTTTGCACCCGTCTCTTCGGTGCGTCGAAGCGAGGCATGTGGACCAGCCGGATCATGCTCAGCGGCATCTTCTGCTTGATCGTCATCGTCAAGCAGCTCGACCAGCCGTGGCGGGGCATCATCGACGCCGGCGTGGTGGTCGGCCTGTCCATGGGCCTGCTCAGCATCAT
>JBCCQM010000054.1:0-41752 GCA_039024335.1 Myxococcota bacterium | reverse complement strand
GAAGTCGGCCCGCGTCAGCGCGCCCACCATCCGCTCGCTCACCCAGAACTCCCCGGTCTTCTCCTGGGCAAGCGCGCTCGACCGATACCGCGACTTCAAGGCGCGTCGCGTCGCAGTGGCGTAGGCACCGGGCAGGTGGTTGCCCTGGCCGCCTCCACCGTAATAGAAAATCGAGTTGCCGCCGTAGGTGTCGCGCAACGCTCCGAGGCGATGGGCAATCTCGGAGATGGCCGTTTCCCACGAGACCGACTCGAAAGTCCCGTCCGCCTTGCGCCGCTGCGGCGTCAGCAGCCGGTCCGGGCCGTTTTGGTAGTAGTCCAGGCGGTGGGGTTTTTCGCAGGCGTACCCCTTGGAGATCGGGTGGAGTTTATCTCCGCGGAACTTGACCAGTCGCCGACCGTCTTCACCGCCGAGCTTGACCTCGATGCCGCAGTTGCATTCACACAGGATGCACGCCGTCGATTTCCACTCCGATTCCACGGATCCACTGTCTCGACTCTGCGCGCGCCGGGCAACCGTCGTCCGTGCAGGTCTCCTCCACAGGTGCGCACCGTGGTGCGCAGGCCGGAGCGCGTGTAGGACACCGTCGAAATTCGGCCGCATGCGCAGTCGGCCGTGCGATAAGCAGGTGCATGCGTTGGGCCTCGATCGCTGTCGCTTTCGTGCTCACGATGCTCGGCTCCGCGACCGCGTCGGCGCACGGAGACCACGACCATTCCAAGTCCCGCACAACCCGCGCGCGCTGGGGAGGCCTGGGCTACATGCAGCTGGGAACCTTCATCGGGCCCGTCGGCGACATTGGGCGCAGCCTCCGTGCCGACGGTGCCCTCGGTCCGAACGCATCCAGCCCCGAGTTCGCGTACACGATTGGCGGCGGCGGTCGTGCCCTCGTGCTCAGCCGACTCGTCATCGGCGGAAAAGGGTTCGGCCTGTTCGCGCCTCGCATCGGAAGCGACGTCGGCACGGCCACGTTTGCCGGAGGCGGTGGCGGACTCGAGATCGGCGTCGCCGCGGTCAACCGAAGGAACTGGCTCTTCATCCCCTACGTCGGTGGCGGGGGCATGGGCCTGGGGGTCGACGTGACCAACGACAGCACCGACACGGTCAGCATCGGCGACGACGAGGCCATCCCGCCCGACGGGCGACGGCTCTACGAGTCCGGTTTCGGCTACCTGGAGCTGGGCGCCGGTACGCATCGGCTCTTCTTCATGGGAAGCGGAGGCTTCGCGCTCGGGTTCGACGTGGGCGCGATGCTCTCGGTCGGACCCACGCCCTGGAGCAACGAGGGCGGGAGCACCGTCGAGGCCATCGACCGCCCAACGCTTCGCGGCGTGTATCTACGCCTTTCCATTGGCGGCGGCGGATTTACATTCCGCTGAGCGCCCCACCGCACACCCCTCATGGCTGACGAAGACACCTCCCCCGAGCCCGAACCCACCGACGACGCGCCCACCGACGACGCGCCCACCGAGGAGGCCGAGGCGTCGAGCGAGTCCAGCGACGCCGGGAGCGCGTTTCGAGCCGTTGGCCAAGCGCTTGGCGGTTTTGCGCGCCGCGTGGGTGCGATCGCGGCGGGGGCCGCGGGGCGGCCGGTCATTCCCGAAGCGCTTCGAGAGCCTCTCGCCACGGCGCGCGCACTTCGACACGAGGGCGATCGCAGCACCGCGCTCGCCCGATTGCGGGCGCTCAACGCCGAGCACACCGGCGAGCCCTTCATCGCGTTCGAGATGGCCCTGACCCATCTGCACGACCTGCTCGAAGGCGGCCGGCCGCTCAAGGCGATCGAAGAGCTGCAGGGCATCATCGAAGACGCGCTCGGCAAAGGCGTCCCGCTGCTGCTCTCCGCCGGGCCGCTCATGGCGCGCGAAGATCCCGGCCGCGCGCTCGACCAGCTGCGCCGTGCCATGCCCGAGCTCCGGCGACTTCCCGAGCCGCTCGAGAGCGAGGCCATGTGGTTGGCGCACGTCATGGCGGGCTTGGCCCAGCTGCGCCTCGGCAACGAGGAGCGATCCCTTCGCGAGCTTCAAAAGGCGCGCGCTCGGACGCCCGCCGACGTCGGGCCAGGCATTCGCCGGCTCATTCTCTTCCGCGGGGTCGAGCTGGCTCTGGTGGGCGGACAGCTAGCAGACGCCGAGTCATGGGTCCGAGAGGCGCTGCGAACTTCGCCCGACGATGACCTCTTGCTCGCCACGTTGGCGCGGGTGATGGCGGCCAAGGGTGACCGCATCGCCGCGCACGCACTCCTCGAAAAGTTGACCATTGCGGAGCACGGTCGGGCGTATGTGTGGGTGGGACTCACCGCCGGGTTGCCAGACGATGCACCGCCCCTGCGCGAAGTGACGCTGCGGCTGATGCAGGGCGAGCCGGATCATCCGGACGGGCGCCGCCTGTGGGCGCTCGCGGAGCTCGACGCTTCGCGGACCGAGACCCTCTCCGACCAGACTCAAAAGGACATCCTCGAAGCGCTGGCCTCCGCAGCTCGTTCTGCGGCAAGAGGTGCTCGCGATCGCTATCTCGCCGAGCTCGCGCACGCTGCGTTGCGGCTGGACCGTGTCGACGACCCGGCGCTGGCGCCCGTCCTCGCGCGCGTCGACGCGGACGCTCCCGAGCCGCCCCCCGAAGAGCTCCGGGTGCTCGCGGCGCGGCAGCGACAGTCACGAGGCGAGCCCGCTGGCTCGGACCTGCTGCCGACCGTGCCCCCGGTGTTCCGCGCCGACCCGGAAATCGGTGGCCCGTGGGGTCCCGATCCCCAGAGCCCGGTGCGAAACGCCGACCTTCGCGGTTCCGTCCTGTCGAGCGAACGAAAGCTCATCGCCGCCCAGCACTGCCTCGCCGAGCCCGCGCTGCAAGACCTCGCGGGGGACCTGTTGGTCGAGGCCCTCGTCGCCCGCCCATCCAACGATCGCGCCCGCGTTTTGCTCGGCGAGGCGACGATGCAGCTGGGGACCGACGACCAGCCCCGCCTCGAAGATCTACTGGGCGCGTCGACGACCCTGCTCGCGAGCGTGCCCGGCCGGATCCTCGGTGTTTCCCTCGAGGGCGTGGAGCAGGCGCTCGCGCAGGTCGTCGCCGCACGCGAGCGGCTCGCACGGCCCCTCACCATCGCAACGATGGGCGAGTTTTCGGCGGGCAAGAGCACCTTCGTAAATGCGCTGCTCGGCGAAGTGATCGCGCCGATGGGCGTGCTGCCGACCACCACCACCATCAACGTCTTCCGGCGCGGCACGGGCGGAGGGGCGCGCGTCCACTACCGTGACGGCCGCATCGGCATGATCGACAAGGCCGACGTGCACGGCTTCCTGCACGGACTCGACGACGCCGAGGCGCAACGCATTCGCCACATGGAGATCGAGCGCACCGGTACCCGCATGGGCGATGCTGCGGTGGTCGACACGCCGGGCCTGAACGCGCTCGACGAGTATCACGAGCAAGTCGCTCGCGAGTTTCTCGACGAAGCCGACGCCGTGGTCTGGGTCTTCTCCGCCACCCGCTCCGGTGCCGCGTCCGAAGTGGGCATGCTGACCGAGCTTCGCGAGTCGGGGCGGCAGGTCCTCGGCATTCTCAACAAGGTCGACACGCTCGACGACGCGGAGCAGAAAGAACTCGCGGCGTACCTGCGTGAGCAGCTCGGCGACGTCTTGGTGGAAGTCGTGCCGCTGCGGGGCAACGACGCGCTCGAGCACCGCACCACCGGAGCCAGCGGTCCGGACCCGTTCGCGCCCGTCGAGACCGCACTCGATACGCACTTCCTTCGCAGAGCCCGAGAACTCAAGCGAGAGCTCACCGCCCGTCGGCTCATCGAGGCCCTGCAAACCGCTCGCGGTGCAGCGCTCACGGCCATCGAGGCGCTCGAAGCAGGCGCCGACGAGGCGTCCAACACCGCCGACCGTGAGCGACCGGGGGCGCCGGCGCTGCTCTTGTCGTTCGGCGAAGCACTCGAACCCGCCGTGCTCGGTGCGGACGACGTCCTCGTCCGCGAAGGCTTGGGCTTGGGTCTTCTTCAGACGAAGAAGGGACTCGCCAAGGGCCCGATCGACCCTCTCGACGCCGAGTACCTCGGCACGTGCCTGCGCGATGCAGTCCTCGGCTCGCTTCAAAAGGCGCTGATGGACGTGGCAGCGGTCGACCCCGCGGCGAGTGAGGTCTTGGACCGTCAGTTCTTGCCGTGGGCGCGCGGGCACCTCGACGGGATGATGTCCGCTGGGTACATAACCGAGATGCTCACCAAGCACGGCAAGGCCATCTCGGATGGAGAAGGTGCGGCGCGCGAAGCCTTCCGAGGCGCCCTTCGCCCCGTCGCGACCGCATGGTCTGCGCACGCGCGCACGCTCGTGGCCGAGGTGGAGCGCGCGCGACAGCGCTTCGACCGGGCCGCGGCGTCGAAGCCACGGGCAGAGGCACTGCGACTGCGGACGGCCCTCGTGACCACGATCGACGGGCTGCTCGCGACGGCGGGACCCCTCACGTCGTGAGCGACCGTCCCGCTCCCGAATCCCTGGTGTTGCTCACCGTCTGCCGCGACCAGGTGGAGGCGATGACGGTGCGCAGCCTGCTCGAGGCCGAGGGCATCGAGGTGCTCATTCAGGGCGAGCACCACCGCGCCCTCGAGGGTTCACTGTTGGCGGCGGCGATCGAGCTGCGCGCGATGGTTCGCTTCGCGGACCTGGACGACGCCCGAGAGCTGCTCGAGGAGCTCGCGTACGCCGAGCATCTGCCCGCGGAGCCCCTCGATGCCGACGCCGACGACAAGTCGCTGCAGCAGTTTCAGCAGCGCGCGCCAGCACCAACGAAGGCTCGGGCCGAGAAGTCACCGGTCATCGCCGGCGTCCTGGCGCTGGTCATCCCGTTCGGGGCCGGTCACGCGTACGCAGGCCGGTCATTCATCGGGGGCGCGATCGGACTGGTGCAGTTCGTCAACATCGCCCTCGCGCTTCAGGGCTGGAATGTTTGGCGCGTGGCCATTGCCGCGGTGGTGTTCGACGTGATCTTCAGCGGCGTCGCGATTCGGCACGCCGCCGCCCGCGAAGCGCTCGACGACTGAGCAACCTAGCAGCCTGTGGTGCAACCCGGCGCGGCGGATCGCGACGGATTTTTCGCTCCTGGGTAGGAGCCGAAACGCCGCTGTACCGGGCGTACTGCAAGTTTTGGCGACGCCGCCAGGAGCGAAAAGGACCAGCGAGGCGTCGTGATGGGTTGCACCACAGGCTGCTCGACGGCGCGGATCAACCATCGCACTCTCTGCGCCATGCCAGCGCGAACCTTTGGCGCCGACGAAGCCGGACGCGGGCCGATTCTCGGGCCGATGGTCATCGCTGTGGTGGCGGTCGACAAAGGTGCTGCCATCTCGCTCGCCAAGCGAGGCGTCTGCGACAGCAAGGGCTTTGGCGCCGGAGCGTCCGCTCGAACGAAGCGGGCAGAGCTCGCCGCAGTCGTCCGGGACCGTGCGCCCCTGCACGCGGTGCGGATGGTCGAAGCCGAGGAGGTAGACCAGTACACCTTCCGTGGGCAGCTCAACGCGCTCGAACGTAAGGTCGTGCACGACCTGCTCTTGGAGCTTGGCGCGGGGAACGACGATCGAATCGTCTGCGACGGCGCCAACATGTTCGCTCCGCTGCAGCAGTTCTTTCCCCAGCTCGAGGCGGTGAACAAGGGGGAGTCGGCGCACGTGTCGGTGGCCGCCGCATCGATCTTGGCCAAGGACGCCCGGGATGCTGCGTTCGCCGAGATTGCTGCCCGCTACGAATCCGACTTCGGGCCCCTGCGCGGCGGCGGCTATCTCAACGCCGCGACGCGTGCGTTCCTCGACGCCTACCAAGCCAAGCACGGCTGCCTTCCGCCCGAAGCTCGCAAGAGCTGGGGCGCCGAGAAGGTGACGGGCAGCCAGACCGACTTGTTCGGGTAACAGTTCGACCCGCTGCAGCGATGCCTACCGCGTGCGGATCGGTCTGCTCATCGTCCGGGTTCTACTCGCGGTCGCGTTCGTCATGGCGGGCGGGGCCAAGCTCGCGGGTGCAGAGCCTCTTGCGGAACAGTTCGCCGCCTTCGGGCTGCCCGCGTGGTCGATGACCGTTGTCGGGGCGTTGGAAGTCGCCGGCGCCGTCGGGCTTTGGGTTCCGGCGCTCTCACGATTGGCCGCCGGGTGCCTCGCGGCACTCATGGTCGGCGCCGTCGGAGCACACGTCAGCGTCGGGCACGAGCTCGGGCAGTCCGTTCCGGCGGCGGTCCTCGGGATGCTCTGCGTGGCCGTGGTCCTGATGCGCCCTCGGCCGCAGCAAGCTTCAGCCTAGCAGCCCGTGGTGCAACCCATAACGGGCTACTAGAGACCCTGAAGCGGATCGACGGACTCGTCGAAGTTCATCTTGCCCTTGTTTCGCTTGGACGCGGAGCGCTTCTTTCGCGGGCGTCGCGGGGAAGGCTTGGCCTTGGGCTCCTCGGCCTGGGTGACGGCGAAGTCCGCTGCGTCCGGGTCGAGCTCCCGCGCCTGGCGAAAGAAGTCGCCCGCTGCCGCGTCGTTCCCGTCGAGCTGCTTGCACAGACCCAGACCCACGTAGGCACGGGCCCGCACGGAGTCGTTCCCATCGTCGAGCGCACGAGCGTAGTGGTTTCGCGCGGTGAAGCAGTCGCCACCTTTGCGTGCGTCGTCGCCAGCCTCGATTGCATTCCAACCCTGGGCCGAGTCTCGAGTGTCCGCCTTGGTGGCAGGCGGGTCCGCAGCCGGCGGTGGCGGTGGTTCAGCCGCCTTGGGCTGAGCTGCGGTTGCGGCAGGTTTCTCCTCCACCGTGCGGCCGAGGAAGCCGTCCGCTTCTTCGAGCTCTTCCTCAACCGGCTCCGCGATCGCAGGAGCGACCTCGGGCGCGGGGGCGGACTTGTCGAACTCTTTGGCCGGGGACGCGGGCGCGGGCTGGCTACGGTCGGCAACGATCGCCCCCGACTCCGCCTGAACCGGCCCGTCGCTGAGCGTGGGCTGAACGATAAGCAACACCAGCGCTGCGGAGCCAGCGACGGCAAGGCCGGGCAACAGCAAGGACTTGCGCAGCCGCTGCCAAAGACTTGTTGCCTCGCGTTCGCCGACGGAGACGGTAATGTCCTCGGGAGACATGCGCGCCTCTTCGATCACGCCAGCCAGCAAGCCCGAAGGGACGTCCTCGAGCGGCAGCGCTTCCCTCGACGCCTCGAGGATGGCCTTGAAGTCGGCGAGCCGCGCCGAGACCAGCGGCGAAGAATCGCTGAGGTCGTCGAGATGCTCCAGGCCTTCGAGCGCGTCTTCGAGCCGGTCGAGCTCGTCGGGGCCGAGACGCGCTTCAGCCATGGACCCAGCCTTCATGAACGCGAGGCGCGGCGATGCTGCGATGGACCTCGGAGAGTTCGCCGCGGAGTTTCTCCAGGGCGTATCGCATGCGGCTCTTCACGGTGTTCTCGGGCGCGCCTACAGCATCGCCGATCTCCCGGAACGATAGGCCACCAAGCTGCCGCATCAAGAAAACCTCACGCTGATCCGCTGGGAGACGGCTCACCGCGTCCGCCAAGCGCGCACGCAACCGCACGGCTTCGGCGCGTGCATCCGTGGGAACGGCCTCGTCCCGCAGCGAGGCCATCAATGACCGCGTGCGGTCACCATTGCGCTGGCGTGGCGCGTCGAGAGACTCGTGGTCGCGAAACCGGGCGCGGCGGCTCTCATCGACGCAGAGGTTTCGCGCGATCGTGTACATCCAAGTCGTGAACTTCGCCGACCGGCGATAGCGGTGCTTGGAACGGATCACCCGCAGCAAGACGTCTTGCAGGAGTTCCTCCGCTCGCGAGGGGCTCTGTACGCTGCGAAGCAGGAAGTTGTACAGCGCGCGGCTGTGTCGGCGGACGAGATGATCGAAGGCCTGAGCGTCGCCGGCGGCGAAGGCCTCCATGAGCGCTTCATCCGAGCGACAGTCGGCCGCGCTTCGGGGGAGAAGCGGCGTCGGCGGGGGCTTGCTGGAGGGAGACATGGGCTTGCCGGAGCGGGACCGTGGGGAACGAGCCGCTGGGGAGCGGGTGGGGGAGACCGGGGCTTCACCCCAGATGGCGGCCGTGGCGGACATGACGCAGGTGATGCGCCTCCCAACGGACGTCGGACGAGGTTGATCTGCGCGAATCGAACGCCGGCCGGCGGATCCAGCTTTCAGCCCCACAACAGGGCCAGAGACGGCGCAGTCAGCGGCTCCTGTCGCCCGCGCCAGAGTTTTGACGCCGGGGCGTCAAAAATGCGCCGTATGCGTCAGGGTTTCATCCCGGGACGTCAGATCTTTGACGCGTCCGCATTGGGAACCTGGCGGAGTCAAGACGCTGGCGTCAAAAACCACCGCGATCGCAGATTCCGGGCGGCCGGGGGCGACGATAGACCCCAATAAACACGAGATCCGGGCGAGTGATCCGAGTTGGTACGGGGGATGCACAAGTAGAGGACGTCTCCCGAAGAGATGGGGACCCTGCAAACAACCACAACCGCAACCTCGTGCCCCGGATTGGGTTTGTCTCCCCCGGCCTCCCGTCCTCCGGCACTCGAACCAAGCCCCCGCCTCGAACTCGAGCGGGGGTTTTGCTTTGGTTTGGCTCAGCGGCGGCGGCGCTTCGGCTGGCACTGCCGACAGAACACGCCGCTGCGTCCCCCGTGCGTGTAGCCGGTCAGGGCGCTCCCGCAGGAGGGACACGGAAGCTCGGCTCGCCCGTACACGAGCAGCGCGTTCTGATTGCTTCCGCGCTCACCGCTCGCGCCTCGGTAGTCCCGAAGCGTGGTGCCTCCGTTGTCGAGGCCTTGGCGCAGGACCGTCACGATCGCCTCCGCGAGACGCTGCCACGCGCTCGGTCGAATGCCGTTCGCGCGCGTGAGTGGATGCAGTCCGGCCACGAACAACGCTTCGCTGACGTAGATGTTGCCCAGCCCGGCCACGACCCGCTGGTCGAGCAAGACATCCCGGAGCGCTCGCGTGCTTCCGCGCACCTGTTCCTCGAGGACAGTGCCATCGAACCCAGGGTCCAACGGTTCGGGCCCAAGCTCGGCGAGGGGGCCCACGGTCCGAAGGCGATCGAGAGGATCGGCATGCACGCCGCCAAAGCGCCGGGGGTCACTGAAGTGCAGGGCGCGCCCGTTGTCGAGCTCGAAGACCAGGTGCGTATGCGGCACGCGGTCTGCCCCGGGTTCGGTCACCGTGACGCGGCCGGTCATGCCGAGATGGATGACCAGTCCCAAGGGGACACCATCCGCGCCGTCGAACCGCCAGACCAGGAACTTGCCGCGGCGCTCGAACGCACCCGTAGTCGCGCCCTCGAGCAGGTCGAGTCGCTCATCTCGCCAGAAGGCCCCCGTCCGCAGAAGGTGCTCGGATCGCCAGCGACACGAGACTTTCGCCCCGCCGAGCCGCGCGCGGGCCAAGCCGCGGCGGACGCATTCAACCTCCGGCAGCTCAGGCATCGCGGGCTCGCGCGAGAGCAGCGAACCCCTCGACCTCGATCCGCTCCGGACGCAGCTTCGGATCGATCCCCGCCGACTGGCACCACGCCTCCACCTCGTCGCGCGAACCCAGGGGCCGCAGCGCGTTGGAGATGGTTTTGCGGCGCATCTGGAAGGCGGTGCGGACGAGGGAGAGGAAGCGTGCTTCGTCGGGCACCTCGCCGCGCGGCTCGGTCCGCGGGTTGAGCAGCACCACGGCGGAGTCGACCTTGGGTGGCGGTGCAAAGGCACCAGGCGGCACGTGCATCACCATCGAGATGTCGCGGACGCGAGAGAGGCCAACGGTGATGCCGCCGTAGGTCTTCGAGCCCGGACCCGCGCACAGACGCTGCGCCACTTCCTTCTGGATCAGGATCACCCACGGACCGGTCACGGCCTGGGCTTCGAGAAAGCGGAAGAGCAGGGGGCCGGTGAGGTGGTACGGCAGGTTGCCCGCAATGTGGGGACGCACCCCATCCTCGGCTGCGGACCGGTAGTCGAACTTCACCGCGTCGGTTTCGTGCAGCGTGAAGTTGGGGACCTCGCCAAACTCTTTGCGAAGGACGCCGCAGAGATCGCGGTCACGCTCGATGCCCCAGACGTCGGCCCCCGCGGTCAGCAGGTGGGCTGTGAGTGTGCCCAGGCCACAGCCGATCTCGACCACGCGCTGTCCCTCGGAGGCACCCACCGTCTTTGCGATGGAGGCATGCACGTGCATCGCGTGCAGGAAGTGCTGGCCCCAGCTCTTGCGGGCCTCGAGGCCGTGGCGGCGTAGGACGGTGACGGGAGACTCGATCATCACAGCACCACGCGGTCGTCGTCGATGGGAAGGTTGGTGAAGACGTCCACGCTGGGCTCGGCCCCGGCGGCAAAGCGACCGACGGCAGCCGCCCCGATCATTGCGGCATTGTCTCCGCAGTAGCGCAGCGGCGGCACGCGAACGCTGAAGCCATCGGCCTCGCCCCGGGCGACAGCCTGGGTCCGCAGGCCGCGGTTCGCCGCAACGCCGCCCACGATGTGCAAACGCTTGAGACCCGTACGCTTGAGGGCCCGGACAGACTTCTCGACGAGGACGTCACACACCGCGGCTTGAAACGAGGCGCAGATGTCGGCGAGGGCCTGCCGCGAGTCGGGCTGTCCGTGCTTCTCCACGTGTACAAGCACCGCCGTCTTGAGGCCCGCGAAGGAGAACTCGAAGCCAGGCTGCTTGAGCATGGCCCTGGGGAACGCGTGGGCGGCGGGGTTTCCTTCGGCGGCCAGGCGGTCGACCGTGGGACCGCCGGGATAGCCCAGGCCGAGGAGCTTCGCGACCTTGTCGTACGCCTCGCCCGCGGCGTCGTCGCGGGTCGCGCCGAGCACTCGGTACTTCCCGACGCCCCGGACCTCGACGAGTTCGGTATGGCCGCCGGACACGAGCAGCGCCACGTGCGGGACGAACGGGGAGGGCTCCAGGTCCGCGTCGCCGACGAAGGCGGACCAGATGTGGCCCTCCATGTGGTGGACGCCCATCAGCGGCTTGCCCGCGGCGAACGCGAGGCCGCGGCCCATTTGCACGGCGACGAGGAGCGCACCGCTCAGACCCGGTCCTTCGGTCACGGCAACGGCGTCGATGTCCTGAAGAGACAAGCCGGCATCCGCGAGCGCGCGCTCGGTGACGTCGGAGACCGCGCCGAGATGGTGACGAGACGCGAGCTCGGGGACGACCCCGCCGAATTGGGCATGCACTTCGATCTGGGTGCTGACCACGCTGGACAGAGCGCGCGCGCCTCGAACGACGGCGGCGGCCGTCTCGTCGCAGCTGCTCTCCAGGGCGAGTACGGTGAAGTCCGTGGCGCTCATCCAGCTTTGCTCTGAAGCTGCGTCTCGATGCGGGTCAGCTGCTTCTCGATGTTGCGCGCGTAAATGCCTTCGGGCGCGAGCTCGAGATACCGCTTGTAGGCCGACTTCGCCGCCCCGTACTCCTTGCGAGACTGGCGAATGACGCCGAGGGCAAGGTGGGCGTCGGCGAACTCGGGGCTCGCGGCGACCGCGGCGTCTGCGGACGCGAGCGCTTCGTCCATCTTCTGCTCTTCCATGAAGCAGGAAGACTGCAAGACCAACGCTTGGGCGTTCTCTGGCTGCGCCTTCAAGACGGCCGACAGCAGCACGTGGGCGCCGCTGAGGTCGCCGGCCTCGTGCAGCCCGCGGGCGTCCTCGAGGGTGCGGGCGAGTCCAGCTGCGTCGTCGGCCGACAAGGCCGGTGCGTCGACGGGTTCAGGCTGGGTCGGGGTGGGCGCGGCGTTGGCCTGGACGGTCGTGGGGGGTGGCGGCGGACCCACGGTCGGCTCGTCCGGGGTGGCGACCATTCCATAAAGGAAGCCACCAACCGCGGCGATGAGAATGATGCTGGCCACCAGGCCGTAGGGCGGGGCGGGCTTCGTCGACGGCGACCGCATCGAGGGCCTGCTCGCGGACGAGGTGTAGGGGGCAGCATCTCCCTTCCACCCACCGGACTCTTCGGCGGGCAGACCCACGCGAACGGCCTCGCCTTCGTCGAGCTCGCCGGGGACGGCTTCGGGGTCTCCTTCGATGGGGACGTGCTCGGCTTCGATGTCCTCGCGGGTCTGAAGCTCGACGGTCTGGGCTTCGGCCGTCCCGTCGGGGGCGCCGAGCTCGGCATTGAGGGTCCGCTCGAGGGCAAAGTCGCGGCCCATATCCCCAGCGTACGGGGGAATCGTCGGGGGGTCGGGGGCGGGCTCGGTGCTGACCGCGAAGATCCCGCTTGCGGCGGCACGGGGCACACCCGACGGCGGGGCGACCTGGTCGGACATCGGGACGAGTTCGGCATCGTCGTCCTCCTCCTCGACGATGGGATCGTCGTCGTCCCGGTGGTCGTGCGCGGGGTCTGGCTCTCGCCGCTCGTCTCCGGTGTTGTGGTTGACCTCCCGCAGCGCAGGAATCCCCGACGAAGTGATCCGCTTGAGGCGGACGCGACCGAGCTGCGCCGTAGGGTTTTCCGCGGTCGGCACCGGAACGCCCGGCATGGTCGGCTCGTCAGGCTCAGCGTCGCGGGCGAACGGATCCGGCGGGGGCATGAGGTCCGCGAGGGCCTTGGTGCCGGAGTCTTCATCGGGCTCCAGCGACATCGCGCTCGTGGGCTCCGGGGCAATGGGAGCCATGACGACAGGACCGGTCTCGTCCGGGTCGACGGGTTCGGGCCCCGGCGGATCCGGCGGCTCTTGGTCGGGGTCCGCCAGCGGCTCGGGGGCGGGGCCTTCCTTGAAAGCAGGCGTCTCGCCGGACTCGATCGCATCGAGCTGCTCGGCAAGGGCATCGACAAGACCCTGGGTCTCGTCGGACATGCCAGCACCCGCCTCCTCCGCGGGGCTCTCCTCTGGCTCAGGTGCAGGCTCGGGCTCCTGCGCAGCGAGGCCAGCGAGCGACAGCATGTTGCTGCCGAAGGCGGGCTTCGGCGCCGAGTCCTCGGGGATTCCAGGAACCAGGACGCCGTCGTCCTCGGCCTCGGCGGAAAGCTGTGGGAACGGCTCGGGATAGGTCGGCGGAGGCGGAGGAAGGTCCGCGCGCGCCTCGTCCGTGACGTCGTCGGGATCGACGGGAATCGGGGTAAGGTGAACGTTCGTTGGAGCGTTCCAATCCTCGAGTGCCATCGAGGACGTCAGGCCCTGTCCTTCGGAGACAGAGTTCTCGTCGGCGGGCGTGAGCAGGCCTTCGAAGAAGAACTGGCTGATCGCGCCCAGGCTCTCGAGATCGTCGAGGCCAGAGTCGTCGACGACCTCGATGATGTTCCGTCGGCCGTCGAAGCGGCGCAGCACGGCGCTCTGGTCGTCGGTGAGTTCGTCACGCCGGTCGGCGTACGCGGCGGGGTCCACCGTGAGCACGGCGTCGAGCGGCGGAAGCTGCTCCATCAGTCGACCCCACTCGTCGACGCGGCGCATGCCCTCCATCAGGAGCGCCTGCGTGTTGGCGTTGATGACCTGGCCGCGATTGATCGCCTTGAACTCCAGCTCGAACTCGCCGTCACCCAGGCTGAGCAGTCGGTAGATTGCGCTCTCGCCCTGCAGGCGGCCCATCTCGGCGTCGATCACCGAGCCGTCTCTGAACCAGACCGTCGCGGGACCGAGCGCGGTCTCAAAGCTGATCACGCCGCTCTTGCGGGAAATCTCGATGGTCTGCAGCAAGTCGACCACAGCCATGTCGGCAAGACGACCCGTGAACTTGGTGCGCGCGGTATCGCGACGTTCGAGTCGTTCGTGCTGCTTTCGCTGGAGCAGCATCGTCACGCGCGTCGTGATCTCCTTAATGTAGATGGGCTTGGTGAGGTAATCCTCGACGCCAAGCTCGAGGCCACGGACTTTGTCTTCGACCGACTTCTCGGAGGTCAGGAAGATGAACGGGATGTGCCTCCACCGCTCGTGCTCCTTCATCTTGGTGCAGAGCGCAAAGCCGTCGAGGTTCGGCAAGCGGGTGTCCGAGATGAGCAGGTCGGGCTCGGCGTGCTCGAGGAACTCGAGGGCTTCTTCGCCGGAGCTCGCCGCGGTGATGCTGAAGCCAGCCTTTCGGAGGCTGACCTCCAGAACCCGGCGGTTCCGAGCGTCGCCATCGACGATGAGGAGGTTCTGGCGGGCCATGGAGCGGCGGGTTGGACGGGCGCGGACCTCCAGGGGAGCGGCCGGCGCGTCAGGGGCGGACGATAGCAACGCCGCAAAGCCGCCAGCAAGTGACGGGCCCGGCGTCGGCGCACGTTCGGCCCACCCCACGGGCCGCGTTGTGGGGGCTTGCGCGGGGGTGAACTAAGCTGATGGTTCTGGAACGGACGCCACGAACCAACGACCCTGGGGCATGGGCAGTGCTCACGATCGTCACGTGCTTCGCGGTCTTCGTGCCGCTGGCGGCGCGGTGCGTGCCCGAGTCCAGCGACCCAGCGTGGACCGTGCTGTGGAGTCTCGACGGATGCCCGAAGGCGATGAACGGGTTCGGAGCCCTCCGGCTCGCCTCCGCGTGGGATGGTGGGGAGTGGTGGCGAGCCCTCACGACCGGGTTCGTGCATGGATCGGTCGTGCACCTAGCACTGAACATGTGGTCCGTATGGGTACTCGGTCCGTGGGCCGCGCGTGCGTGGGGTGAGCTGCGGGCATTCGGCCTGTTCATCGGGTCATCGCTATGCGGAATCCTCGCGTCCACGGCCTGGGCCGAGGCGCCGACCGTGGTCGGAGCGTCTGCAGGAATCTTCGGCGTCGCGGGGGCCTTGTGGCTCGCGCGCGGATGGGGAACGGAGGAGGTTCGCGGCGAGCTCGAGCCCATCTCGACCCGAGGCCTCGGCCTGACCTTGGCGGTCATGCTTGCCTTGGGCTTCGTCGTCCCCGTCGTCGCCCAGGCTGGACACGTAGGCGGCCTCGTGTTCGGGCTTGCTGGAGGCCTTGCGCTCGGCGTCCGAGGCCCCCGGTGGCGTCTGCCAGGGTGGGGCCTGGGGCTTGCTCTTCTCATCGTGGTGGGAGCTGGGGCCAAGGCGCCGAAGTGGCGCCCTGCCTACTTCGAGTTCCGGGGCTACGCCGCGCTGGAGGCGGGAAAACCCAGGCGCGCTGCTCGACTCCTGGGGAAGGCGCTTGATCGCCAGGAGCGAACGCCGGAGCTTCTCAATGGGGTGGCGTATGGGCTCGCGGAGGCGGGAGAGCAGCTGGACTGGGCAACCAAACTCGTAGATGAGGCGCTGGAGGCCGAGCCAGAGAACCCAGACTACCTCGACACGAAGGGCTGGGTTCTGTGCAGGCAAGGCAAGGCTCGGAAGGGCTTGGTCTGGATTGAGAAGGCGTCAGCGGCCAGTGGCGGGGAAGTGGCCGAGATCGAAGAGCACCTCAAGACCTGCGGGGAGAGTGCGGTGCTCTAGCGGTGTTCCACGTGGAACATGGCCACCGGAGGTCCGTTCCACAGTGCCTCGGTGAAGGTCCGGTTGCTCGGAGCAGGAGATAGGCTCCGGTCCAGCGCGGCGAGTGCTCCGGGCGTTGGTTCCGCACACGAGAAGGCCCGGCACCGCCCTCTAGACGGGGGCAACACTCGGTCGATCGTTTCACGTGGAACACGGAGCGCCATAGAGCCTGCCGACGAGTCCGAGACCCACCGTTCCACGTGAAACACCCGCACTGCGCCAAGCGGCCCCAGGCCACACGAACCACCACGGGCTGCGCTCGGAGGGAAGCCCCCTCCTCGCCTTCGCCTCCTACCGCCGAGCCCGACGCTTGCCGAGGGACGAGCGCTGCAGACAACCGGCCAGGGACAGAGGGGCAGGGCGCAGCCGCAACAAGATGGCTGCCGCCAGGCGCTTCGCGCCGCAACACCAACTCGCGACCGGGACAAAAGACAGAACAAGAACCGGGTGCCCTCTTGCGCCGGACTACATCCCACGATTCCCGTGAACGTCCGCCCACGCGCAAACGCCCGAAGTTCGGCCTCCACCCCACGCATCGTGACCGGAGCCCGGTCCGATCAACCCAACGCCAGCCCCGGCTTCCCGAATACAACCCCCTGGCGGCCGGCCATCCCCGCGACCCAGCAAGAGAAGCCCATGGCAGCCGGCCCGACGAACGACCCACCTCGAGGCCCCCTCCGAACACAAAGAGGTGAAGAGATCGAAGCGCGCTGCTCCACGCGAGCTCAGGCACGAATGTTCCACGTGAAGCCGCTCCCACGCCCGAGCGCCTGACCCCACCAAGCCGCCTCCTCTCGCGAACCCGGAGCCAACCAGGTTCGCAGCCGACGACAACCGTGAGCACCGCTCCAGCCGCCCGAGTCGACCTCCGCCAAAGCTCCACGCAGTCTCGCGGGACGTCGCGGGCGCTCCGACGCAGACAGCTCAGCCGCGCCCCCCTCGGACGCCTACGCCACCGGCCCTCAACGAGACCAGACACGCTCCTGGCACCCACGCCAAGCCACATATCCGCGACCGCCTCCTCGTCGCGCCGAGCCAGACTCGCACCGCAACTTCACACGCCCCAAGACTTCGTGACTTCCACTCGCAACTCCCGCGGCGTGGCGTCAAGCGCGGCTTCTCCGCGCTCACGCGTCCCTCGACGCGATTTCGCGCTCTTGCGCCCCTCACGCGTCGATTGTTCCTCAGTTTTTCGGCGCTTCTTCAGCGCCCGCTGACGACCCCGCGGGCCCGACGAGTGCGACAACCCCGCGTTCACCGGTCGCAACCTCCAGCGCGCCGAACCCGCGCGCCTGTTCCTCGGTTTTCAGGTGCATGACCACGTGGGATTCCGACCCACCAACGTGGCGAGCGACCGAAATCCACCCCTCAGGCTCCCAAACCGCGCGCGCCGATCCAACCACTCTCGCGTCCTTATAGTCCATAATCCAGCGGTTGACGGGATTCTGTTCCCACGTGGAACGCTCGTATCGCCCGCGGAAAACCCGTACTGACTTCACTTCAATAGAACCGACCGCGAGCTCCAAGAACGCCACGCGCTTCTGACGAGGCTCCACGAGCGCGAGTGGTGCCTCGCCGACCGCCGCGACCACCAGACCAGGGAAACCACCGCCACTGCCAAAGTCGACCCACGCCCGCGGTGCTTGTCTCAACCCCTGGCGCACCACCCATGCCGTATCCAGGCCGTCGCGGACGTGAACCAGCAACTCCTCCCGCGTCCGCGCGCTGGAGAGGTTCATGACTGCGCCATAGCGCAGCCATAGGCCGAGCAACGTTTCAATCCGCGCCAGCGCATCAGCGCCGAGCGCCCAGCGACGGCGTTCCATCCAAGGGCCGAGTTCGTCGTCGAGCACGATGCCCGATGATGCCACCAGGGCTTCCGCAGACCTCAAAACCCGCAGAAGACCAACGCCTCAAACCTGAAGACACATCGCGCCCACCGTGGAGAACGTGCGCAACGGGAGCCTCGACGTAGACGTCGGCGTGCTCTCGGCCAGTGCAACCCCGTCTACGTACCCGAACGCTACGAGCCAGGCGGGGCCGATGTAGTTGCCTCGACGAACTGACGCGCCATCTCGACCACGCGCTCCTCGAACGCCGCATGACCGTCTGATCCGCGCCGACGCTCCGTGAGTCCACAAGTCCTGGACGGAACCACGGCCCCCCGCGCGAGCGCGTCGCCGAGCGACGACGCGTCGACATCCGTTCTGGTGTCCAGGCTGAAGTTCGATGGAGCACCCGCCACCGACGTCAGATCGCGACTCGCGTTGACCAACACTTCACGGACGTCGGCACGGCCTCCGCTGCGGACCACAACCTCCCGAGCCCGTATCTGCCGCCCCGCCGATTGCGGACTCGCGATGCCGACCACCTCGACACCCAACGGCTCCAAAAGCCGCCGCACCTCCGCAAGAAACGTGGCCGAAGCTCGATTCGGCGGCGGATCCTCGCTGGACCACGTCGAGTCGAAGGCACAGTCTCGGTCGGGGTCAAAGCCTCCTTCGACGGTCAGCCCGTCCTCGGACTCCCAAAAGCGCTTGCCGCACGCTGCGTCGCGATTGTCGATCCGCACCCACAAGGTGACATCCGCGGAGAACTGCTCGACCTCATCGAGCACCAGGTACGTCCTACACTCGTTCGACGGACCGGACGCAGGTCCCGCGCTCCGGGACTCGTCACGCACCCGACAGGCCGACAGAGCAACAACCGCAGCCAGGACACATTGCGCGCGGAACGGCATCCGGCGGTTGGACGGCATCCCGGGGGCGCGATTCACCGCCGACCTCCTGCTACGCCGCGGCTCTTCGGGTCTCACGCGCCTGACCCGAATCGGCCGGAAGCGCTGCCACCGTCCGATGCCACTCGAGAACCGCCGCGCGGCGAGCAACCGCAGCGCAGACCGCCTGCAGATGCACACCCTGCCAGCCTGGCCACCCGTGAACTCATTCTGCCCGTCCAACCATCCTTCCCCAGCCGCGCGAGAGCCCGGTGCTGCCTCCTTCGCGACCCCGCCCCGCACCACTGCGTCGCAGTCCAACATTCCAACGAGCCGCAATCCACGCCGGGAGGAGTCCGGCAATGTGCGCGATGCCCGGCTGGCGGACTCGCTGTCGCGGTCTCCCACCCGACAGAAGATGCAATAGTGCCCGCCGTGTCTCTCGACACCCGCCTGAGGCGTCAGCTCGACGCTCTGGACGCGCAGGGCCTCCGTCGCAGCCTGCCCCGCATCTCCCATCGGGACGGCGTTCAGTACCGGCTCGGCGACCGCGACGTGATCGGCTTCTGCTCGAACGACTACCTCGGGCTCGCGGACCGCATCCTGCCCCACAAAGCCCCCGCGGGGGCCGCATCCTCGCGCCTGATCTGCGGCGACCAGCCGCTCCACCGCGAGGTCGAGCGACGGCTGGCCCTGCTCACGGGCACGCCCGACGCCGTCCTGTTTCCCAGTGGCTTTCAGCTCAACGTCGGCGTGCTGCCCTCCATCCTGTCTTCTGAGGACACAGTCTACTCCGACCGTCTCAACCACGCCTCGCTCATCGACGGACTCCGGCTGGCCCACCCGCGACCGACCATCCTCCCGCACGGCGACGCGCCCCCCGCATCCACGGCCGACGGCCTCACCTGGTGGGTGACCGAGTCCATCTTCAGCATGGATGGGGATGCCGCCGACGCCGACGCGCTTCGGCGCGCAATCGAAGCCGGCACCTGCGTCTACCTGGACGACGCGCACGGCCTGGGCCTGTACGCGGGCGGCCGCGGATGGGCGAGCGCCCACGAGCTCCGCCCAACCCTCTATGTCGGAACCCTCTCCAAGGCGTTCGGATGCGCCGGCGCCTTCGTAGCCGGCTCCGAGACCGCGTGCCGCTGGATTCGCACCCGGGCGCGTTCCTTCGTTTTCAGTACGGGCATGAGCCCCCGCGTCGTTGCAAGCATCGACGCCGCCCTCGACCTCGTCACCGGCGACGTCGGCGACCACGCCCGGACGAACCTTCGCGAGAACCTACGCCACCTCGGCGAGGGGCTGGGCTTCTCGAGCCCGCCACCATCCCCGATCGTCCCGCTCGTCCTCGGCGACAACGCGCGAGCCGTCTCCGTCGCCGAGCAGCTCCTCGCGCGTGGCTGGCACGTGCAAGCCATCCGTCCGCCGACCGTCCCCGAAGGCACGGCGCGTCTTCGAATCACCGTGAGTGCAGGCCACGAACCCGAGCACATCCGAGGCCTCGTCTCCGCCTTGCGCGACATCCTTGGCACGACCGCCTCCTCGACCCTCTCGCGTCCCGGCTCTCGACCATGACCGATCGCATCTTCTTCGTCGGCACCAACACCGGCATCGGCAAGACCTCGCTCGTCTGCTCGCTTCTGCGCTGGGCCACAACGCACGGCGTGAAGGCGCTGCCGTTCAAGCCCGCCCAAAGCGGCGACATCGAGACGCCGACGGACATCGATCGCCTGCTCACCGCATGGGGCGGCTCGCCCGACGACGCGATGTCGGCCTGCCCGTTGACGTACCCCGAGCCACTCGCCCCCGGCCTGGCCGAAGACCCCACGCCGTTCTTCCGCCCGCCCGCCGCGAACGCTGACCCGCTCCCCGACATTCTCGACCTCACCAAGGACCGTTTGGAGTCGTGGGAGCTCGAACACGAGCCGGATCTGGTGTTCGTCGAGGGCGCGGGCGGACTTCATGTCCCGATGCCCGGAGGCACCTGGCAAGCCGAGTGGATCCGCGCGCTTGCCAATCATGTGGTGGTCGTTGCCTCGAGCGGGCTGGGCACCATCAACCACACCCTGCTCACGCTCGACGCACTCGAGGCGTGCGGCCTCCCAGCGCTCGGCATCTACCTCGTCGACACCGACGGGACCCCTGACCCTTCGCGCACCGACAACGGACAGGTCATCGCGACCGCGCGCGGCGTCCCCATCTTGGGCACGCTCCCGTTCCTTGAGCCGGCCGACGGCGCCGGGCCCGTCGACCTGCTCACCCCGCTGCTCGACGCCTTGGCCGCAGCGCGTGACTGAGCCCTACTTGCCGATACAGAACGTGGAGAAAATCCGCGTCATCAACTCGTCGCCCACCGGCCCGAGCTGCGTCCGCCCGGTGATCGCCCCCAGCCGACCCTCGGCCACGCCGAGTTCGAACGCCGCGAGCTCGAGCGCGTCGCCCATCTCGAACTGCTCGCCCACCCGGTCGAGTGCCTCGAGCGTCTCCTCCGCGCGCGCGCGGTGACGAGCCAGCCCAATCCACGCGCGGTCGCGGTCTTCGCCGAACCAGCCTTTTAGCGCACCGCGGACCGCCTCGATTCCCTCGGGCGCCTCTCCCAGCACCACGCCAAGCGCGTCGGGACGCCGAACGCCGAGGTCGCGCTTCGTCTCCACCGTGATCACGACGGTGCCGAACGCCGGACGCTCGATCGGCTCGGCGTCCGCACCCTCGACCCACAGCACCACGTCCGCCTGCTCGACCTGCTCACGGCTGAGCTCGATGCCCGCGGCCTCGATTGCCTCCGCGCCCGAGCGGAGCCCCGCCGTGTCGACCAACACCGCCCCGTGCCGGCCCAGCGACAACTCAGCTTCCACGTAGTCACGCGTCGTGCCCGGCACGTCGGCGACCAGCGCCCGGCGTCGTCCCAGCAGCGCATTGAAGAGCGAGCTCTTTCCCGCGTTCGGCGGACCCGCAAGCACGAACCTCGCCTGCTCGCGTCCTCGCCGCCCGGCCTCGAACCCGTCGAGCCACGCCTGCACGCGCGCCCGAATCTCGACCAGCTCATCTCGCCAGCGCGCGACATGTCCCTCGTCGACATCCTCGGGAAAGTCGAGGTTTGCCTCGACCTCGGTGCGCAGACCCGCGAGGGCCTCTCGACACGCTTCGACCTGGACCCCGAGCTCGCCCGCCGCGAGCCGACGCGCTTGCGCAAGCGCTTCATCGGTTTGCGCCCCGATGACCGCGGCGATGCCTTCCGCCTGGTCGAGCGACAGCGCCCCAAGCTCGAACGCGCGGCGCGAGAAGTCACCGGGTCCGGCCGCCGTCGCGCCGCCTCGCAAACACGCCTCGAGAACCGCCCGCACATTGCGAGCCCCCGCGTGCACGTGGAGTTCGGCAACATCTTCGCCCGTGAACGACCGCGGCCCCGGCATCCATGCGACGAGCCCATCCTCGACCTGGTCGTCGCCTAGCCTCAAGTTGCGCCGCGCGAGTCGACGCGCGGGCGGCAACGACTCGACGCCCAGCGAAGACAACACCGCCGATGCCTGCGGTCCGCTGACCCGCACAACGGCGACACCCCCGTCCGGCGTGCCAGTGGCGACGCCGACGAGGGTGCTGCGCTCGAGGCTGCCCGAAGGCAGCGAACCGCCGGCGCTCACGCCCGCTCGGGGAACACGACCACGTGTCGACGGCGACCTTCGCCCTCGGACTCCGTGGCCAGGCCACCGATGTCCACGATGGCCATGTGCACGACGCGACGTTCCATCGCCGACATCGGCTCGAAGTGGTACGGCCGACCGTCAGCCAGGACCTTGTCGGCAGCGTTCTTCGCGAGCTGCTTCAGCGTCTTCTCGCGACGCGTGCGATAGCCGGCGACGTCGAGCGTGATCCGCATGCGCTCGAGCCCTTCAGCTTGAAGCACGCGAAGCGTCAGGTACTGAAGCGAGTCGAGCGTGGCCCCGTGCCGACCAATCAACAGTCCACCATCGGAGGCGGCGCAGTTGAGGTCGCAGTGCAGACCGTCTTCTTCGATGTCGATGTCGACCTCGACCTCGACGCCGAGGAGGCCGAGCACGCTTTCGAGGAACGAACGGACGACGGGCACGGCGGGCGCGAAGCGCTCCTCGGGCGTGCGGTCGTCCTCGTTGGTGGCGTCCTGTTGCTGTTCGGCCATGCGAATCGGTCCCAGAGTCTACTTCTTTTTGGCGGGCTTTTCGTCACCGGAGCTGTCGCTCGGCGCATCCGAGTTCCGCCCCACCTGAATTGCCGTCTGAATGGCCGACAAGCAGATGTTGACGAAGATATAGAGGGCCAGACCGGAAGGCAAAAACAACATGAAGGCCGAGAAGACGACCGGCATGACCCAGCGCATGAGCTTGGCCTGCATCTCGTCGCCCGAGGACGGCATCATGCGGTTCTGCACGACCATCATGAGGCCGAGCGCAACCGGTAGCGCGAAGTA
Organism: Myxococcota bacterium; assembly: GCA_039024335.1. GTDB lineage: Bacteria > Myxococcota_A > Polyangia > Nannocystales > Nannocystaceae > CAJXVA01. The sequence continues at coordinate 19,206 of JBCCQM010000054.1, read as the reverse complement.
CGGGTCCTGCTTCGTGAGGTCGGGCAGCCACAAGAACGGCGTGTGGACCAGCTCCACCGCGGCACCCAGCATGGCGTAGAGGGCGATGTAGACGGGCATCTGCACGAAGACCGGCAGGCAGCCCGCGAGCGGGTTGACGCCCTCGCGAGCGAAAAGTGCCTGCATCTCCTGGCCTTGCTTGACCCGGTCGTCCTCGTACTTCTTCTTGAGCTCGGCGATCTTCGGCTGGATCCGCTTCATCGCCTTCATCGAGTTCATCTGCTTCAGCGTGAGCGGAAGCGTCATGAGCTTGATGACGATGGTCACGAGCACGATGGCCCAGCCCCATACGCCGGTCCATCCGTAGAAGTAGCGCATGAGCCAGAGCAGCATCCGGCCGAGGTACTCGGAGAGCGCCCCCAGAATCCCCCAGTCGATGGCTTCCTCGAGGTGGATTTCCTCGGCGGCTTGCACGGCGTCGAACGCCTGCAGGCTCTCGAGTTCCTTCGCGCCGACGAACAGGCCCATCTCGTAGCGCTTCACGCCACCGGGGCTGAGGGTCACGGTCTCAGCGCCGATGCGCCCGACCACGAACTTGCCGTCGTCGCTGCGGCTCACGTCGCAGTCGGCGAACGCTTCGGTCGGAACGACGAGCGTGCCGAAGTACTTGTTGTCGACACCGCCCCACAGGACCGGGCCTTTATAGGAGACGGTCTCGTCTTCGACGTCGTTGCTGTCTTCGTCTTCGAAGTCGTCTTGCGTGCGGCACATGCCGCGCTTGATGTTGTAGCGGCTCTCTTCGCCCGACAGGCCCACGCGCGTTCGCACGTGCATGCGGTGACGCTGCTCTTGGCCGCTTCGGTTGCTGACCTCGACGACGAGCTTGCCCTGGTAGCCCTCGAGCAGCTGGAGCGTCTGCTTTACCTCCACCGCGTCGTCGCGATGGACCAGCGTGATGCTGTCGCTGGACGCCGATTCCACCGAGAACGCCTGCCCGCCGGGAATCCGGAAGTCGGTGTTCTCGTCGGCGAAGCTGACCTCGAGCGTGCTCGCGCCACCGAGGTCGAGCGGGTTCGTCGCCGTCTCGTGACCTTCGAACTGCGAAGAGAGAAGATCGATCTCTTCGACCATGCCGCCGCGGGCCGGCGCGCGGTTGGTGACCTTGAGGGACACGAGGTCGTTGGTGATGAGATGCTGCACCACCTCGAGCGAGGCGTCGGTGGGGGGCGCGTCCTTGGCTGCGTCCGGGCCATCGGCATCGGCCGTGGGTGCCTCGGCGTCAGCACTCGGTTCCTCATCGGACTTGCCGTCGACGGCAGCGACGTCTTCCTCGGCCTCCGGCTCCGGTGCGGGGAAGAGCGCAGAGAAGGTGATCCAGATGAGACCGCAGATCAGGAGGGCTGTTGCGATACGACGTTCGAAACTCATGGGGTCGAGCTCCGTTTCGGCGGCACGGGGTCGTAGCCGCCAGGATGGAAGGGATGGCACCGCCCAATGCGGCGCACGGCGAGCCAAGTACCACGAACTAGGCCGTGTTCGCCGAGCGCTTCAGCCGCATAGCGCGAGCAACTCGGATGGAACCGACATCGCGGACCCAGCAGGGGTGAAATCAACAACTGGTACAAACGAATGAGCCCGACGCCCAGCCAGGGAAGGCCGAAGCGGTCGGGCAAGGGGCTCAACGCAGTCGAGCACGTATCGTGACGGTCCGGATGGTCGCAGCAACCGCCAGGGTCGTCATCCTCACGCACGAGGACCTCGGCCTTCGGACCGCTCCGACGCAGCATCTGCGCGCCGACGTAGCCGCCGAGCAAGGACGATGAAGTCTTCGCGGAGAGCCTCGAGCGAGACGTCGAGCGCGTTGCGTTTGGCGACGAAGACCATGTCGAACCCAGAGGGGAGTCGAGTTCGCTCTTGGCGAAACACCTCGCGCACCAGGCGCTTGATCCGGTTGCGTTCATGCGCCCGGCCGACCTTCCGAGTAACGGTGACGCCCACGCGTGTCGGTCGCAATGCACCAGGTCGTGGAGACGACGTGACCTCGCGCTGCGACGCGTCCGAAACCGCGGCTGACTGCACGGCACCGCCCGAAACGGACGAACCCGCCGACTTCGGACCGTGGCGCCCCCGCCCCGAAGAGCGCGGCGCCACGAACACCAAGAAGTGGCGGGTATGATTTTTTTCGCCCCGACGCTGGACCCGCAAGAACTCTCGGCGTTGGCGTAATCGCAGCCAACGCGGCAGTCCCTGCGGCTTCATCAGCGGCGGGCTACTTGGAACCGGTGCTGACGGTCAGGCGCTTGCGGCCCTTGCGACGGCGCGCGGAGAGGACCTTGCGGCCATTCTTGGTGGCCATGCGAGCGCGGAAGCCGTGGGTTCGTTTGCGGCGAGTGTTGTGCGGTTGGTAAGTACGTTTCGACACGATCGTTCTCCAGCGACGGGCCAGCCGCGACGCGCGGCCGAAAGGAGCGGGTTGATAGCAACCGGATCCCCAGCCTGTCAAACGGCGCGCGCGTGCGGCTTGCCGTGGTTGTGGACCAGCCCGATGCCTGACCTTTGAATGTCAGCCGAAGCGCGGAATCAACCCACGTTATCCTACACCGTTGGCACGGTCTTGATCGGACCTGAGCAACTCCTTTCACGCACGCCCGCAAAGTCGCTTGCCAAGCGGCTTTGCGCGATCGCGACGCCGCAAATCCGCTTGTCGTGGCGCGCGTCCTGTGTCGGCGGTTTGACACCCCCGTAAAAGCCGCCTACTTCCGTACACTTGGACCGAATCGACTCACAAGTTCGATCAGCCCGGCCGCTCGGCCCGCCCCCGCGCGATCAACACGCCCCAATGATCTCGGGATCTTGCGCGGCCCGCTCACTCCGCACTTGCGACACGATTCTGACACGCGTACACCCACGGTCCCTTCGGCGGCGCAGACGTCGTCCGTGGGGCGTAGAGCCCGAGAATTCGGGCGTTTTCACCCCACTGGACGAGCTTTCTCGCTCCGCTGGTAGCCGTCCCACGGCTCGAGTCGTTGCAACTGAACCTTGCTGCACCGTCTCTCTCCTGCCCCCGCGTGCTCCCGCGGAGGCGGGCATCTGACCCCGCCTACGGGTCGTCCCCGGTACATCCCATTTCTGCGGCCGTCGGCCCGAACGCCTCCCCCGCCTGATCGCTGTCAGGCTGTGGACAGGGCTTCTTTGTCCGCACGAAAAGTCCCGTGTTCCCGCGAACTTCTACTCCTATCCACAGTTCTGAACCCGCTGTGGATGACCCCGCTATGACCGATCTTTGGAACCAGGCACTTCAGGGTTTGCAGCCACGGCTGGGTCAGGAGACCTACGAGCTTTGGCTGCGTCCACTCACCGTCGCCGGCGTCGAGGGCCGCACCATCCGGTTGCGCGCGCCGAGCCTCTTCATGAAGGAGTGGTTCGAGAACCACTACAAAGAGGCCGTCCTCGACGAGCTCGAGTCCAACTCGGGCGCCCGGTATGAGCTCGACCTCGAAGTCGACCCGACGGTGAACGACCCCACCGAGGCGAAGCGCACCGGCAACACCGGCGCGCACGCCGTCATCCCCGTCGCCACGCCCGAGCCCGCACAGCCCCGCGTCGCCCCGACCACGCCGCCCTCGGATCCGGTCGTCCATCACGCCGAAGTCAGCCGCCCCGTTGCCCCGCCCCCGGTCGGACTCTCCGAGCGATACCGCTTCGAAAGCTTCATCAGCGGTGCATCCAACGAGCTTGCCGCCTCGGCCGCCCGCGCCGCGGCAGAACAGCCCGGCACGCGGTTCAACCCCCTCCTCGTTTATGGAGGCGTCGGCCTGGGCAAGACCCACCTGCTTCACGCCGTCGGCCACGCCCTCTACGAGAGCGACCCGACGCGCCGCATCACGTACCTGAGCGCTGAACGCTTCATGAACGAGTTCATCTCGGCGGTGCGGCACAACCAGTTCGATCAGTTCCGCCGGAAGTACCGCGAAGACTGCGACGTCCTCCTCATCGACGACATCCAGTTCATCGCCGGCCGCGACCGCACGATGGATGAGTTCTTCCACGTGTTCAACGCGCTGTACGAAGCGGGCAAGCAGATCATGGTCACCTCCGACCGCACGCCCTCCGACATGGAAGGCATGGAGGACCGCATCACGTCGCGCCTCAACTGGGGCCTCGTCGCCGACATCAAGTCGCCCGACCTCGAGACCCGCGTCGCCATCCTTCGTCAGAAGGCCGACAACGAGCGCATCGGCATCTCCAACGACGTCGCCGTGTACCTGGCCACCCAGGTCCAGAGCAACGTGCGCGAGCTCGAGGGCGCCCTCGTCCGCGTCGCCACCTTCGCCGACCTCAAGGGCGTGCCCATCACCACCGGCTTCATCCGCGAAGTCCTCGGCGAGCCCGCGCAGGAACGTCGACGCAGCGCGCCCATCACCGTCGAGGCGGTGCAGAAGGCAGTCGCCTCTCACTTCTCCGTGCGCATCGCCGACCTCAAGGGTCCGCGTCGTCACAAGGGCATCTCACGCCCGCGCATGATCGCCATGTTCCTCGCGCGCGAGCTCACCGGCAGCAGCTTCCCCGAGATTGGCTTGCGCTTCGGCGGCAAGGACCACTCCACCGTCATCAACGCCTGCAAGCGCATCACCGCGCTCAGCAGCGACGACCCCGAACTACGCGCCACCGTCGACGGCCTCCGCACCCAGCTCGTCAGCGCCTGACGCTCCCGCGAGCTAGCCCTCGAAGCACCCTGCTTCGCGTCCACGCCCGCTCCATACGGGCGGCGACGCGAGCGGGGCGTCGGCGTTGGTTGCGGGCGATCCACAGCACCCTGTGAACAACTCTGTGGACCGATCGAGGGATAACTTGGGGGCGATTCTGGGGACTTCTTCGCCCCCCCTGGTTGTCCCCCGCTCGGGCAGGTACTCCCCGAAAAATCCCCCAGCGGAACCCACCGAGAAACCGCTCTGAGATCAAAGACCTCGCCCGTTTCTCCACTTTTCCCCAGCGCAGACTGAGAAGACGAGAATTATAAATTTTTTTGCTTTACTGTCTCTCCCGCACGCACCTGCGACGACACGCGCGAGTGCGGGCAAAGACCAGGAGCTTCCCTCATGGAGTTCGAGATCGATCAGAGCCGCTTTCTCGCCGCGTTGTCCCTGGCCCAGACCGTTGCCGACAAGCGCGGCACGATGCCCGTCCTTGCCAACGTTCTTCTTCGAGCAAACGCCGATGGCAGCGTGGTGTGCTCAGCGACCGACATGATGACGTCGCTGACCGAGACGGTGTCCGCTGAGGTCAAGACGCCCGGAAGCCTCACCGTGGGCGTCAAGCACCTTCACGGCGTCGTTCGGACGCTGTCTTCCGGAGCCGTCCGCATCAACGGGCTCGACAATCACTGGGTGCAGATCGTCGCTGGCCGCAGCGAGTTCAAGCTCATGGGCATGCCCGAGAGCGACTTCCCCGAGCTGCCTGATGCCAGCGGTGGAAAGTCCGAGCTCGAGTACGTCGACGTGCCTGCACATGCGCTCGGTGATCTGATCGCCAAGACGCACTTCTCGGTTTCGTCGGACGAAGCTCGGGTCAACCTCAACGGCGTGCTCTTCGAGTGCGACGGCGAGAACGGCATCATGGTCTCGACCGACGGTCACCGCCTGACCAAGTTCGAGCTGCCGCTGCCCGGACCCAAGCTCGACAAGGGCATCATCATCCCCCGCAAGGGCATGCTCGAGATTCGCCGGGTGCTCGACCGCGTCTCAGGCGAGGTGAGCGTCGCCGTGACGGACCAGCACATGTTCGTGCGCGCGGCTGACCTCACGCTCTCGGTCAAGCTCAACAACGTCACCTTCCCACCCTACCGCGCCGTCATCCCCGCGGCCTTCCAGCGCTTCGCGCAGCTGGGCCGCGACGAGCTGCTCAAGGCCCTGCGCCGGGCAGAGGTCATGGCACCAGAGAAGACGGCGACCGTTCGCGTGTCGCTGCAGCCGGGCAAGCTCGAGCTCACCGCGGACAACCCGGACCTGGGCGTTGCGCACCAAGAGCTTCCGGTCGACTACGACGGCGACGAGCTCACGGCTGGCTTCAACGCCCGCTACCTCATCGAGGTCCTCGACGTCATCGACACCCAAGACGTCCGCCTGGAGTTCCAGGGTGAGCTGGACCCGTGCGTGGTGAAGCCGGTCGACGGCCCCGATTTCCTCGGCGTGGTCATGCCCATGCGGATTTAGATCCTTTGGGGAAACCTCTCGGTTTCCCGTCTTCCGTCGGCGAAGCCGCCTCCAGCCTCCCTTCCAAGGTCGCCCTTTCGGGCTCGACGTTGGAGCGGAGGCTGTTCTTCTGGCGGCTTCCTTCCAAGGTCGCCCGTTCGGGCTCGACGTTGGGGCGGGGGCTGTTCTCGTGGAGCTGCCCGGTTAGGGGTCGGTGCACATGGGGCCGTCTTCGGTTTCGGTGCAGCCGCAGGGCTCGCTTTCGAAGGCGACGGTGCCAGCGAAGCACAAGGCGATGGCGTCGTCTTGGCAGAAGAGATCGAGCGGTTCCTCGCAGGGCGTGCCCTCGGTGGGGATGCAGGCGGCGGCTTCGCCACACTCGCCGAAGCATGTGTCATCGAGGGCGCAGCTTTGGTCTCCGGCGCAGCTCTCGACGGTTTCGAAGCCGGCGTCGCGACAGTTGTAGGCGGTGCCGTCTTCGCACCGCGGCGCGTCGACCGTGGGGTCACAGGGGTTGGCGGTCTCGTCGGCGCACTGGGCCGTGAGCGCCTCGAAGCAGCGCTGGCCCTCTTCGCACGCGCCGCTGTAGGTCCAGCCGTCGAGGCAGCCCGCGAGGGTCTGATCATCGAGGCAGGTCCGAACGGTCTCGTCTTCACAAGGCTCGGCCTCGAGCGGCAGGCAGCTTCCTTTACCGCTCGCCGTAGTCCGGCACGTGAAGCCCTCGTCGCAGGCTTGAACCTGTTCGAAGCCTGGGATCATGCAGCGCACGATCGACTCGCCGTCGCACCGGCTCACGAACGTTTCGTCGCACGCGACGTCGTCGGGGCCGAAGCACACGCCCTGATCGCAGCCGCCGCCGAACGGACACGGGTCGAAGCGCCAGACTCCGTCGTCGACGTCGCACGAGAGAACGCCGCCGGGCTCCTCGCACTCGGCATACTCGGTATCGCAGGGCTCGCCGATTCGCCAGACGCAGGCCGCGCCGTCCGAGCCCAGCTCGCATGAGAACCGCTCACCGCAGTCGGCGTTGCGGACCATGCCATCGACGCACTCGATCAGCCGGCCCGCGGAGCACGTCGACGCGAACGTCGCCGGGTCGCAGTCTGGCTCCACGTCGTCGTCATCCTCGGGCTCGAACTCCGTGGTGACGCCAGAGTCGGACGCACTGGTTCCGGTCTCGTCCGTTTCTTCGGTCGCGAGGTCGCAGCCGGCAGCCATGGACGCGCCAAACAGCAGCGAAAGGGCGATCTGGACGGAGAACCGAGACATGCACCCATGAGTGTCCCCTTCCGCCGCAAATCCGTGAACCTCTAATTGAGATGCAGCGCGCGCGCTGGACGGGGGGCGCGACTTCGCCGACCATCACCGCTCGTCCGCTATGCAACTCGAACGCATCGGCCTGCGCGACTACCGGAACTTCGAACGCGCAGACATCGAGCTGGCCGAGCGCTTCACGGTGCTTCATGGACACAACGGCGCGGGAAAGACCGCAGTGCTCGAGGCGATTTACTTCCTCAACACCCTGCGCTCGTTTCGCTCCTCCGACATGAAGCCGCTCGTGCGGCATGGAGCCGATGCCGCGCTCGTCGACGCCAAGGTCCACGATGCCGTCGCTGGAATTCCCTCCAACTTGGAGGTCCGCGTGCAGCGCGGCGAGAAGTCGACGCGCCGGACCGCCAGCGCCGACGGCAAGGTCATCCGCTCGGCCGCCCAGTTCTACGGTCGGGTTCGCTCGATCTTGTTCACGCCCGAGGACCTCGCGGTCCTTCGCGGCAGCCCGTCGGGTCGGCGGCAGTTCCTCGACCGGATGGTCTTCGCCCGCGAGCGGGCCCACATCGCCGACATCCAAAGCTACGAAAAGCTCGTCCGCTCGCGCAACCAGGTGCTCAAGCGAGACGACCTCTCCGGCAGCGCGCGCAACGACCTGCTCGACACCTACGAGGCCGGGCTCGCCGAAGTCGGCGCGCGGGTGTGGACGCGTCGCGCCGAGATGGTCGAGTCGCTGCAGGAGCCGTTTGCGAAGGCTTTCGCGAACATTCACGGATCGGTCGGTTCGACGCCCGGTGGCGGAGAGGCGATGCATGCGGAGGCGCGCTATGTCTCCAAAGTACAGTCCAATCCGGACGAGCGTCAGACGGCGCTGCTCGATGCACTCAAAGAGCGACGCAGTGAAGACCTGCGCCGTCGGGTCACGACCGTGGGTCCACACCGTGACGACCTCGACGTCGAGCTTGGCGGAAACGCGGCCGCCGACTTCGCGTCGCAGGGGCAGGCGCGCGCGCTCGTTTTGGCGTTCAAGCTCGCGGAGCTTCGTGCGGCCCGCCTGGATGCCGGCGAGCCCCCGCTGCTGCTGCTGGACGATGTCTCCAGCGAGCTCGATCCCACCCGCACGGCGATGCTCTTCGAGACGCTCGCCGAAGATGCCGGCCAGTGCATCATGACCACCACCGACGCGGCGTTCATTCGGTTGCCCGAGGCGTCTCAGGCGGTCACCTGGCGGATCGACCGCGGGACCGCAAGTCGAGAGGCCTGAGCCGTTTCGCGCGCTCCCACGTTCGACTGCCGCGCCCGCAAGCGGGCTCGCTCAAAAACCCGACCGGCCCGGACGCCGCGGTTCGATTTGCGCAACTTGTGCAAGTCCGACTCTCGTATGCTGGGAGGCGGGGACCACATGAGACGGGGACGGTATGGAGCGCTCGCGCTGCTGGGCGCGAGTTTGGGCTGTTACGGCGGCGTTGACGCCACCGCGGACACCGACGCGAGTGACACCGACATCAGCACCGGTGTCGACGAGACGGGCGAGGGCAGCGACGAGACGGGCGACGCGCCCGAGCCCGAAGACGTCCCCGAGGGCAGCGTCCACGACCCACTGGTCGGCCGTCTCAATCACACGCAGTACGCCTTCGCCGTCGAAGACATCTTCGGCGTTCCGCTCACCGACGACGAACGGGCCGCCATCCCGCGCGACCTGCCCGTCGGGTCGAAGTACTCGACCAGCGTCCAGGGGCAGTTCTTCAGCGCCCAGTACGTGCTCGCCTACGCCGAGGTGGCCCGCTCGGTGGTCGATCGCATCGGTCCCGACGCGCTCGCGCAGCAGTTCGGCGGGTGCTCGGTCGGGGACGCCGGCTGCAGCGAAGCGGTGATCGACGGTCTCGGGCTTCGCACCCATCGCCGCCCTCTGACCGACGAACAGCGCGACGTGTATCTCGAGCTCGTCGCGACCATCGAGGCCGAAGCCACGCCCGCGGATGCGGTCGTCGGCGTGGCGGAGGCGATGCTGCAGTCACCGCAGTTCCTCTATCGCATCGAGGACGAGACCACCGGCGAGCCAGACTCGGTCTATCAAGCCGACGGCTACGAGTTCGCGAGTCGACTGTCGTTCTTCTTGTGGCAGTCGGTCCCCGATGCCGCGCTGCTCGAGGCCGCGGGCGGACCGAACGCAGACGGCAACATCGAACTCGCCGACCTCGGCGCCGAGATCGACCGCATGCTGCTCGATCCCAAGTTCGCCCGCAGCCGCCGGCAGTTCTGGGGCGACTACACGCTCGCCTCGGTCGCAGGCTTTGCTGCCGCCGACCCCGAGGTGCGCGAGGAGCTACGCGAAAGCCTGCTCGCCTCGCTCGACCGCATGTCGGGCGTCGACGCGCAGCCGCAAGACCTCTCTGCATTGTTCACCGGAACCGACCTTCTGATGACGCCGGCGGTGGCCGAGCTTGCAGGCGCCACCCCCAAAGGAGACGGGCTGCAGCTGTACGCCACCGATGAGGCCGAGCGTCGCCACGGCGTTCTGTCGCACCCGGGCTTTTACGCTGCGTTGGGCACCACTTCGTTCGTGGGCCGCGGTCTCTTCCTCACGGAGCGCGTCTTGTGCCAACACATCCTGCCGCCGCCCAGCGACGACGCGACCGCGCAGGCGATCATGGATACGGCGATGCAGACCGAGGAGCTCACGCCCCGCGGGGCGAGCGAGTTCCGGTTCACGCTCGAGCCGATCTGCCTGACGTGTCACCACCAGTTCGAGCCGATCGCGTACGCATTCGAGCGCTACGACTTGGAGGGTCGCTACACGCTGACCGACCACGAAGGTCGCGACCTCTTCAGCGACGGCATGCTGCCCGAGTTTCTCGATCGCCCGGCGATCCCGTTCGCCGACGCCGAGGAGCTGTTCGACGGCTTGGCCGACACCGAGACGACCTATCGCTGCATGGTCGAGAACATGATGGAGTACTCCACCGGCTTTTCGGCGCAGGACGCCGAGGACTCGGTGCTCGAAGCACAGGCTTCGTTCCAGGACGAGGGGCGCACGTTCGATGCGCTCGTGCGGGCCGTGGCGACGAGCCCGCAGCTCACCTACAAGCGCACGGCGGAGGCACAGTGACATGAGCGGTCGACGTCCCAAGAACCTCATGTCTCGCCGGCTGCTGCTTCGTGGCGCGGGCTCCATCGCCATCGGTCTGCCGTTCCTCGAGGAGTTCGTCGCGCCCGCGCGCGCTGGCGAAGGCGACGAGCTCCCCTGCCGGCTGTTCACGATGAGCTTCGGCCTTGGCATCGAAGAGGCGATGCAGCTCGAGCAGTTCAACGGCCCGCTTGAGAGCCTCGGTCCGTTCGCAGACAAAGGCGCCTTCTTCACCAACGTCGACGGGGGCCCGCTTGCCGCCCCCGGCACGCCGCACTTCAACATCGGCGCCGCCACGTTCACCGGCGTGCCGCAGCGCGAGCAGTCCGAGGGCTATCACGCCGGTGGCCCGAGCATGGAGCAGGTCATGAAGCGGGCGCTGCATCCCCAAGGCGTGCCCAACGTGGCGCTGCCGGAGCTGTCGGTCGGCCTGTGGAGCCGCACCGGGGCGGTCTCGCAGTTCACCCGCCAGTGGAACACCGACGGCAGCCCGGGCATGCGGCCCGAGCGTCGGCCTTCGGCGATCTTCGACGCGGTGTTCGGATCGTTCGAGCCCCCCTCGAGCGACGGCCCCACGCCCGAAGACCTGCGTCGCAACCACGTCAATCGCAGCGTGCTGGACTCGGTGATGGGTCAGTACGAGTCCCTCATGGGCCCGAACTCGCCGCTGGGTGCGGACTCGAAGGCGCGGGTCGACAACCACCTTGCGGCGATCCGCGACGTGGAGCTTCAGCTCGCACCGTCCGACGATGGCGGCATCACGCTCGACTGCACGCTGCCCGACAGCGCCGACTTCACCGACCCCGACGGCATCTCATTCTACGACGCCGCCGAGGGAGCGACCGGCTCGGGCGCACCGCTGTGCAACTGGCAGGCCGCCGACGAGCAGATGCGCAAAATCGGCGAGCTCATCGCGCTTGCCGTCTCGTGCGACGCGCTTCGCTTCGGCAGCCTCATCTGCATCGGCGCCGGCGGCCACATCCGCTTCGATGGCACCTATGACGCGCTCGGCGAGAGCCTGGACTTTGCCCAAACGTTTGGCGACGGCACGCCGCACGACCGCATCTTCCACGCGTACAACGCGTCGGCAATTCGGCTTTATCAGCACTTCTGCATCACGCAGCTTTCGTACGCGCTTGCGGCGATGGACGCGTTGACCGAGGTCAACGGCAAGAGCGTGCTGGAGAACTCGCTCGTCTTGATGGCGACCGAGTACGGCGAAAACCACAACGCCGACCACGCGTTTCATGCGGTGTTCGGCGGTGGCGGTCGCTTCAACGCGGGCTGGTACGACCAGCCGCTCATCCCCTCCGACGTCTACCACCAGGCCTTGGCGGCCTATGGCGTGGACTCGGAGATCCCGTCCCGTTGGGCGGACTACGAACCCGTCGAGATCGCCGGGTTCCGCAACGAGTGAGCGGCTGGCTCAGTCCGCGGATGCGTCACCGACGATGGCCGTCACCTTGGCCGCCTCGGTGTCGTAGACGTGGACCGGACCCAGGTCGTCCTGCAGGAGAAGCCAGCGGTCGTCGGCGGTGAGGTTGAGGTTGGTCGGGATGACGGCCAGCGGCAGGCTCGAGATGACGCGGTCGGGGATCGAAAGCTCGTAGGCGCCTTCGTCGACCAGATACGCGCGCTGGGAGTCGCTGGTGAGCACGAAGTCGTGCAGCCGCACGTCAGGCCCAAGCACCGGATGCAGCTCGCCAGTTTGCAGGTCGAAGATGCGAACGCGCTCGTCGTCGTACCAGGCGTCTGCGTCCACGAGCAGGAGCTTGCCGTCAGGCGTGGGGACGTAGCGCGGCAAGGAGTCGCCCAGCTCCACGGTGGTGAAGTCGAGCGTTTCCGTGTCGATGAGCATCAGGTGGTACTGGCGGTCGCCCTCGGGCATGGGGTCGTCGTCCAAGAACAGCGACGCGTCGAGGTTGTCGAGGTTCATGAAGGCCACCGCCACGTCGCCGCCGTCCGCCAGCGCCACGGGTCCAAAGCCGGGCAGGTTGCGGACGAACGTCCCGGTCTCCAGATCGATCACCGACACGGGATCTTCGTTGCAGCGCGTCGGCGCCATGAAGGCGTAGCGGCCCTTGGCGTTCATCACCGCTTCGTCGGCGCAGTTGGGCAGCGTGATCGTGTTCGACTCGAGGCCTGGAAGCTCGAAGGTGGTGAACGGAGTCTTCACGAAGCCGTCGACCCACGTCTCGGAGAACACCACGTAGGCCGCGTCTCCACTGGCGTCGAGGTCCACGTCGACGATCTGATCTTCGGACTCCCAGCGGCCGAGCGTGCCGCCCGTCGCGGCGTCGTAGACGGTGAGGTCGTAGAAGCCCGTCACGATGACGAAGCGGTCGTCCTCGGTGACCTGAATCCAGGGTCGGCCATCGCCGTCCGCGTCGGCCCACCCGCTGGTCCAGCTCCCGTCGTCGGGCAGCTTGGTCGACCACAGCGGCGCATCCTCGGTGAGGTTGTGCGCGCGTAGTCGCGGAGGATCGTTCGTGGCCACGTAGATGACGTCGCGCGTGGGTGAGAACGCGAGGCGGTCGGGGTCCTCGAGTCGCTCGAGCGTGCGCCACGATCCGTCGACGTCGCCGTGAATCAGCGATGAGCCCACCCGGGCCAAGAAGCTCGTCCCGCGGGGCGAGACGGCGATTTCTCCCTGGTCCAGCGCGACACCGTCGTCGCCGCTGCCGGGGCCTTGTTGGCCGTCGTTGGAGCCCCCATCGGAGCCGAGGTCACAGCCTGCGGCAAGCGAGAGGGCTAGGGTGGCGAGCATGGTCAAGCGAAGTGTCTTCATGGCGACAACGCATCAGTGACCACCAGCGCCTAGGATTCGTGAGTGCGCGACGACGCGTCGCGAAGAACTTGCAAGCGGCCCTCGTCGCCCTCACGATCGGGGCCGTGCCCGCCTGCGACAGCGCGACGCAGTTTGAATCACCAGGCATCCGCGGAGGGGTCCGGCGGGACCAACAGTGCCTATGACATTGGCTTACGGTTGGATGCTGGCGATGGGGCTCGCCGGTACGGGCGCCCCTGCGCTCGTCCCGGAAGCACCGCCAGACATCGAGGCGGCGCCGGCGGATGATGCCGCGCCGGAAGGCGAGCCGCCGCCGGTGGAGGGCGCTTCGCCTCCGACGGCCGCGGTCGCGCCGAACCCCGCGGCGGTTCGCCTGGTCTGGGACGCGCCTGAAGGCTGTGCGGATCAGGCGACGATGCAGCAGCGCCTCGATGCGTCGATGGGCATCGAGGCAGCGGCCGACCCCAACGAGCGCAGCCGCTGGGTGATCGCAAGGGTTCGAAAAACCCCGGAGAGCTGGACCCTGCGCATGTGGACGTCGCAGGACGAGGCGCTTTCGGAGCGCTCGTTGACGGAGCAGAACTGCGCCGAGCTGGAACGCGCCACGGTCACGATCGTGGCGATGCTGATGCCCCCGCCCGAGGCTCCCCCAAAGCCTGAGCAGGTCCCCGAGCCTACGCCTCCGCCTACGCCTCCGCCTGCGCCACCGGACCCGATGGACGCGGGTGAACTCGACGCGCTCATCGAAGACGTGGAGCCTGCGCCCGAGCCCCCGGCGCAGCCTGACGGACCGACGATGGCCGCGCCCGAGGCCCCGTCACGCCGGGCGGGTCTCAGCTTCGAAGGGGTCCTGGGTCGTGGTGCCATGCCGGCGCGCGCCGGCGGCCTCATCCTCACCGCCGCCGCGATCCTGCCCTCGGCGCGCTTCGAAGTCCGCGGCACGTACTTGGGCACGCGGCGTCTCGGCCTCGATGACGAGTCCGGCGCGCGCGGTCGCTTTTCGTTTCTGTCCGGGGGCGCTCGCGCGTGCGGCGTCCCGGGCCAGGGGAGGGTTGAGTTTCCGATCTGCGGCGGGTTCGAGGTCGGCTCCGTCCTCGCCGACGTCGACGGCACCGACTTGCTCCACGGTGCCGGCCAGACCACGGCCTTGCTCAACGTCGACAGCAACCTGCACGTACGGCTGACGAACACCGTGTTCCTCGCGTTCGGGCTCGAAGGTTGGGTGTCGGTGCTGAAGGCGCGGCATCGAACCCTCAACGGGGTGCTCGCCGCGAGCGGGCGATGGGGGTACCGTTTGAGCGGCGGCATCGAGTTCCGTTTCGGAGGCCGCCAAAAAGCGCGTGCTTTCGAGCGCGAGGAGCGGGCCGGGTGACGACGCAAGTTCACGAAAAAACGAAGGTTTCTTCGAAGTTCGTCGGCGCTCACGAATCCGGGGCGCAGCCGGGCACTCATCGGTGTATGCGCCTTCTCGGTCATGCGGCGGCCCTGGCGAGCCTGGGCTTTGCGCTCGCGGCCTGCGACTCGCCACCCGAGCCCGAGCCCGAGCCGACCACGGTCGGAGAGCTCCAGCGCGGCGAGTTTCGCTACACCTGCGCCGGGAGCAACGACGCGTTCTGCGTCGACTTCCAAGCCAGCCGCTTTCCCGACCGATTCGCGATCGGTGGCTCGTTCTCGGTGTCCTACGATCCGCGCGACATCAACGGTCCGCTCCCCTGGGTGGAGACCGCCGCGCCCGACCTGCTCGCGCTCGACCGGGGACGCTTCACGTTCGAGCGGCCCGGCACCTCTGCGGTGATGGCCGTGCGCAGCAACAACGAGATCGTCGACTTTCTGCACATCACCGGCGAGCGCGTGCAGGGCTTCTTCTTCTCCGACGGTAATGGCGGCGCAGGGATCCTCAGCCTTCAACTCGAGGCCGACACGACCCGGCAGCTCACCGCCCAGCCTCGTGACGAGTTCGGGCAGGTGCTCGCGGGCACCTTCGAGTACGCGTGGTCGAGCGAGGACCCGTCGATCGCCGTGGTGCTCACCGACCCGACTTCTCGCACCGTGACGGTGCGCGCGGAGTCGGTCGGTGAGACGCGCCTCGTCGTCCAGGGCGCCGGCACGACCGAGTTCCTGCCCGTCGTGGTCTCGCTGCTTCCCGCCACCACCACGACCGACGCGGGCGACACCGACCCCGTTGGTGACACGGATACCGACGGCGATACCGACACCGATGCGACGGACACGGACGGCGGCACCGACACAGATGGTGATACGGATACCGACACCGACGCGGGCGGGACGGACACGGACACGGACACGGACACCACGACCGGAGGCGGGAGATGAAGCGTCTCGTCTTGCTCGCCGCGGTGCTGCTCGGCGGCTGCTCGCCCGACTACGGCGGGCTGGCGATCGAAGCCGAAGGTACGCTGCTCTCGGGCACCACGGTCTCCTCGCGACGCCTCAACATCGTCCTCGGGCACGCGCTGCGGGTCCACGCTCGGCCTCGCAGCCTCACCTCGCAGGTGTATGAGGACGCCTCTCGCGTCGAGCTGGTGTCGGCCGAGGACTCCATCGTTCGCGTCTACCGAGACCAGGAGGACTGGCGCTGGGTCTTCGTCGGCCGTGGTGTCGGGACCACGTGCATCGAGGTGCTGATCGACGGAAGCGTCGAGGAGTGCGTTGAAGTGGTCGTGTCGGGGGCGAGATGAGCGGCGACCTGGGCACGCCCGGTTCGGCGATCGACTTCGAGACGCTGTACCGGGAGAACTTCACGTTCGTCGTCCGCAGCGCGCGACGACTCGGCGTACAGCCGGCGTGGATCGACGACGTCGCGCAGGAGGTCTTCGTCGTCGCCGCGCGCCGCCTTCACGAGTTCGAAGGCCGCTCCAAGGTCCGAACCTGGCTGTTCTCGATCACGTTTCGCGCGGTGCAGAGTCACCGCCGATGGTCCAAGCGCCACGACCGGCGACGAGACGCGCTCGCCCGCGAACCCAGCCGCGTCGACGATCCCTATCCCCGCGCGCACGCAGCTGACATGCTCGTGTCCCTGCTGGACACGTTGCCGGACAAGTACCGGACCGTGTTCATCCTCGGTGAGCTCGAAGGCATGACCAGCGCCCAGATTGCCCAAGGACTGGGCCTCAACCCCAACACCACGTACTCGCGGCTGCGCGAAGCGAGGAAGCGGATGGCACAAGCCGTCGCCGACCTTCGCGCATCCGAAGAGAGGCTCTCTGCATGACCACCTCGATCGAAGACCAACTCGCAGCCCTCGTCGACGCCGAACGCGGCCGCCCCGACGCTGATGCCGTCGCTGCCGATCGCGTGTGGGGTGGGGTGCAGGCCCGACTCGACGGTGCAGCCGCGCCCGCCAGCGTGCCGGCGTCGTCCTCGTGGGGCGTTCTGTCGATCGTCGGTGGCATCGCCGTCGCGCTGGCGCTCGTGGGCGTGGGTACAGTGGCGCTCGCGGGCGCAGATGCGGAGCACGCGTTCGAGCCCGTGCAGCCCGACCCGCCGCTGCTGGTCGCGTCCTCGGAGCCCGCCGTGCCCCATCTTCGCGCCGAGCTGCCGAGCCTTGCTGCGCCCGCTCCCGAAGCACCGGCCGCCGCCGCGCCCAAGCGGCCGACCGAAAACCAGGGCTCGGTGGCGGATGAACTCGCGCTCATCGAATCCGCCCGCGCCGACCTCGATCGCGGCAAGTCGTCGTTGGCCCTGAAGACCCTGTCGAAGCACCGTCGCCAGTTCCCCAAGGGTGCGTTCCGCGAAGAAGCGCTCGCTCTGCGCGCCTCCGCGTTGTGTACATCGGGTAAGACCGAGGCCGCGCAAAAGGCCGCGAGCACCTTCTTGAAGCGGTACCCGAGCTCGGTGCATACCGGTCGCGTCCGCGCCTGCAGCGGCGCATCGGGCTGAGGTAGCCTCTGCGTATGCGCGCCGCACTCGCGATCGGCTTCGCCACGTTGCTCGGTTGTGCCGACGAGCCGCTCGAGTTCGTTTGCGAGAGCGACAAGCAGTGCGAGCAGTCCGACGAGGGCCTGTGCGTCCGCCAATGGTGCAGCTACCCCGATGAGGGCTGCGACAGCGGATATCGCTACACCGCCGACGCAGACCCCGACGTCGCCGAGACCTGCGTCCCCCAGGCTGATCTTCCGCCGGCTTGATAACCTTTGCGTCGTGGGGGAGTGGGATGCGCCGACGCCCGAAAAACTCGGGCGCTACACGCTGCTGGGCAAGCTTGCTCGCGGCGGCATGGCGGAGCTGTTCCTCGCCAAGTCCGAGGGCATCGAGGGCTTCGAGAAGATCGTCGTCCTCAAGCGCATCCTCCCGTCGTTCGCCGAAGACGAGGAGTTCATCTCGCTGTTTCTCGGCGAGGCGCGACTCGCCGCGCAGCTCGACCACGCCAACATCGTCCACGTTCACGACATCGGTCGCGACGGGTCGAACTTCTTCTTCACGATGGAGTACCTGCACGGCCACGACGTGCGGCGGCTCCTCAACGAGGCGCGGCGACGCGACCACCGGATCCCGCTTCGCTTTGCGCTGACGATCGTCGCGGGCGCGGCCGCCGGGTTGCACCACGCCCACGAGCAGGTCGACTTCTCCGGGCAGCCGCTTGGCATCGTCCACCGCGACGTGTCCCCCAGTAACATCCTGGTGACGTACTCGGGCCACGTGAAGGTGGTGGACTTCGGCATCGCCAAGGCCGCGGCTCTGAGCCGGGCGTCGCGCGCCAGCTCGCTCAAGGGCAAGGTCGCGTACATGTCGCCCGAGCAGTGCAAGGGCGGGCAGATCGATCGCCGCTCGGATGTGTTCGCGCTCGGCCTGGTGATGCAGGAGATGCTCACGAACACGCCCGTGTTCGGAAAGCTCGGACACGTGGAGGCGCTGCACGCCGTTGCGGCCGGCAAGACGCGACCGATCGAGGCGGACTGGCCAGAGTGCCCAGCCGGGCTCCGCGATATCCTCGCCCGCGCGCTCCAGCCCAACCCCGCGCGCCGCTACGCCACCGCGCTGGAGTTCCAGCGGGCGCTCGAGCGGTTCGGGCACGAAGAGCGGCTGATGCTCTCGACGACCGAGCTGTCCGCGTTCTTGGAGGCCGTGTTCGGTACGAAGCCCCTGCCGTGGCTGGACCCCAGCCGACCTGCGCCCATCGAGCCTCCGCAGCCGCAGTCGGTCGCCAGTGCGACCGTGGACAAGCGCGGCCAGATGGGCCTTCCGGGCGGCACGCAGCTGGCCACGGTTTTGGCGCCCGAGCTCGTCGAGCTGCCCGAGCGCCCGGGATCCGAGACGGCGATCGTTCGCGCGGGCGACGGAACCGACACGGCAATTCACCTCGAGACCAGCTCGCCGCCGCCACGTCGCCGCGCTCGCTGGCCGTGGGCCGCAGCGGGGCTGGCGGGTTCGCTCGGCGTCGCGGGAGCGGTGTGGGGACCGTCGCTGCTCCGACAACAGGCACCCGCGCCGACCAACAGCGTGTCATCGGGCGCGGTGGCCGAGCCCGCCGAGCCGAGTCCGCGCGCCGAAGAGGCGCCCAGCGTTGCGCAGCCCGCCGTGGTCACGCCATCGCAACCCGAGCCTGCGGCCGACGTGCCGTCGACGCCGCCACCGTCGGTCGAGCCGGAGCCGGAGCCCTACGCAAAGCCCGTGGCTGAGCCAAAGCCCGCCGCGAAGCCAAAGCCCGCCGCGAAGCCAAAGCCAAAGCCCGCGACGAAGCCAAAGCCGAAGCCCGCGCCGAAGCCGAAGCCCGCGACGAAGCCGAAGCCAAAGCCCGCGCCGAAGCCGAAGCCCGCGCCGAAGCCGAAGCCGAAGCCCGCTGGCGACGCGAAGCCGGACCCCAACGCGCTCTTGCCCTACTAAGGGCCTAG
>JBCCQM010000053.1:0-41804 GCA_039024335.1 Myxococcota bacterium | reverse complement strand
GTGTCGGAGAACGCGCCGTTGAGGCCCACGCAGCCCGGAGCCCCCAGCGTACACAGGAGCAGAGGAACCCACCCGCGAGAGACCAGCCGATAAACCATGGGCCCAGCGTACCGCGTTGGGCACCGAGATCCACGTTTGTGCCGCAGCGCCAACACAGTCCGAGGCACTGCTACAGTGGGGTTCAATGGGTGGGCAAACGACATGGTGGGGCCTCATCGTGGCATCCGCGCTCTGTGCGCTGCCGAGCCGCGCAGATGCCGAAAAACCCCGCGTCCCGCTCGCAAAGCGCCCACTTTTCGCACCTTCGACCGGCCCGACCCGCACGATCGTCAAGTTCACCGATGACGCTGAGGTTCGGCTCGGTGCAGACGGCCTCTACAGCAAGAGCGGGCGCGCGCTTCAGGAGGTCGCGCGACTGGTGCACGCGCGAGGCCTCGTGCTTGAGCCCGTCTTCGATGACGTGCCTGGTTGGGACAGGCTGGCCGCTCGAGCATCAGCGCGAAGCGGCCGCGCACAGCCCGACCTGGGCGGCATGTTCGAGGTGACGGGCGGAACGCTCGATGACGCGCGTGCGCTGCAGGTACTGGCCGCGGTCGAGTTCGTCAGCATCACCGCCGTTCTCCCCCCCGAACCACTCGACCTCGACCCACCGACCCCGGACCTGTCCGAGTTCCAAACCTACTTGGGCCCGGATCCCGGCGTGGATGCGTTCGGCGCGTGGGCCCAAGGCTATCGCGGAGCCTCCGTCCGCCTCTCGGACCTCGAATATGCGTGGCTGCCCGAGCACGAAGAGTGGAACGAAGGCACGCTCATCCCGGAGCCCAACCAGACCACCAACTTCGGCGCGCTCGAGGGCATCGCCGACGGCAACCACGGCACCGCCGTTGCCGGGCAGCTCATCGGCGGGGACAACGGATACGGCGTCACGGGGATCACCCCGGATGCGGTACTGGGCGTCTATCCCACGCTCACCGTGGAGAACGGCTACCGCCGGCCCGAGGCCATCGCCGCCGCCGCAATGGACTCCGCCCCGGGCGACGTCCTGCTCTACGAGATGCAGGTCGGGGAGAACATCACGGGTCAGCTCGGCCCCGCAGAACTCGACGAAGCCGTCTGGATCACGACGCGCATGGTCGTGGACGCGGGCATGGTCGTGGTGGCTGCGGCGGGCAACGGCGACCTCGACCTCGACCGCGAAGAGCTCGCTTACTACCGCAACCGAGGCGATTCGGGGGCGATCATCGTCGGCGCGGGCGGCATCGGAAACCGCGAGCGGCTCGGCTTCAGCACCTACGGCACACGCGTTGACGTGCAGGGCTGGGGCGAGGCGGTCTTCACCACCGGATACGGGGTCTACGAAGCCTACGGGGACGACCCCAACCAGAGCTACACCAACATCTTCGCTGGAACGAGCTCGGCGAGCCCCATCGTCGCGGGGGTCGCCGCGTTGGTGCAGGACGCGGTCAAGGCCAACGGCAATGAACCACTCACCTCGGCCCAAATGCGGGCCGTGCTTCGCGGCACCGGCTTGCCGCAGCCCGAGGGAGACACGGGCAACATCGGACCGCTGCCGCAGGCGCCCGCCGCCATCGCAGCCGCGCTGATTCCCCAGACCGAACCGCCCACGGTCACCATCATCAATCCTGGCTCCACGCAGACGGAAGAGACCACGCTCGCCACCACGATCGACGTCGACGCGAGCAGCGACACGGCCCGTGTCCAGCTCTCGATCAACGGCGAGCTGCAGCCGGTCATCGACGACGTTCCGCCGTTTTCCTTCGCCGAGGTCGTCTTCCCAGCGGGCACGTGGGAGGTCGTCGCGGTTGCGACGAACATCTGGGACAACGAAGCAAGCTCCGAGGTGGTCACCCTCGAGGTCGGCTATGAGCCGCCGGCTGGCAGCACGTCGGGCATGGGCGATAGCTCCAGCGGGGGTGGCGTTGGCACGGGCGCGGACGCGACGGACGGTGACGAGCCGCCCTCCGACTCCACGACCGGCACGCCGCCCCCCAGCGCCGCCTCCTCGAGCAGTGGCGGCGACGACCCCTCCGCGTCTGGCGGCGGAGGCGGATGCAGTACCGGGCACTCCAGTGGCGCCCCGCTGCTTCTCTTCAGCCTACTCGCGCTCCGCCGGCGTCGGGCACGTGGCCCAGGAGCTCGTTGAGCCACTCGGCGTAGGGCACCACGGACGCGTCGACGCCGACGAGCGAGACGGCCATGGCTCCGACCGAGATGCCCATCTCCACCATCCGGTTGCCAGCGCAGAACCAGCTCCGCCGAACAAGGCCACGATGCGCGATGACCCACTCGGTCACGTGCTTCCGCGCTGCAGCGTCGTAGCCGGTCACCGCGGTCCACTCCGCGAACATGTGGAACGCCTGTCCGTCGACTTCCTTCTCGAGGGCGGTGGTGACCTGCGTGGCCGCGCGCAGGCTGAAGTGACCCAAGATGCGCAGCACGATCACGTCGGCGCACGGCCGAAACATCTCGGTCACCTCGCGCTCGGACTCCACCTCCAGCACGCGCGAGGCGAGGACGATGTCGGGCAGCACGGCGTCGAGCGTCGGCGTCATCGAAGGTCCCCGTCACGCATCGGTCGCTCAGCTCCCCGAAACGCGGGCGTTCGCGCCCTCACCCAGCGCACGCGCGAGTCGGTCCATCCAGATCGGCACCGAGACGTGCTGAACGTGAACGCCCACGATCGAAGCCGCCATTCTACCGACGGAGATCCCCATCTGAACCAGCCGGCTCTCGGAGCAGAACCAGCTCTGCTCGACCCGAGACGTATCCGAGGTGGCCCAGTCGGTGAAGAGCTTGCGGGCGAGCGCGTCGTAGCTGGTCATCGACGTCCACTCGAAGAAAAGATGCAGCGAACGGCCCTCGCGGAACTCCTCGATGACCGCCAACACCGCCTGCGCTGAGCTGGCGCTGAAGTGCCCGTGCACGCCCAGCACGACGACGTTCTGCCGAGGACAGAACAGTTCGACCACCTCACGATCGGTCTCGACCTGGAACACCGAGCTGTCGAGCACGACCGACGGGAGGGGTTTCCATTTGGACTCCCCGTGCATGCACCACAACTGTAGAGTGAAAGGGTGAGCGTCGCGACCCCTCAACGAGGCCCGATTCCGACCCCTCGGGTTCCGGACCTGCGGTTCAGCGAGGACGACGTGCCCGAGCACTGGTTTGGAAACGACCCTGCCCTGACCGCCAGCTGGAACGCGTTGTCAGTCATCGTCGCGGTCGCCGAACGGACGTTCGTGGATATCGGTCGCTGGCTCGTCGAGCACATCGAAGACGACGCAATCGCCCAGCAAACAACGTTGTTCATGCAACAAGAAGCGATTCACGCCGCGATGCACGGCCGGATGAACCGCATCCTGCGGGCGCAAGGGCTGCCCGTCGATGCGGTGGACGCCTTCGCCAAGGAGGCGATCGAGCATGTTCGCGCGCTGTCTGGGACATCGTCCTTCATGAGCGCCGGACTCGCCGGTGAACAAGTCATCGGCGAACTCGCGCATGCGATCCTGGCGAACCCCAGCGCCATGGACGGGCTCCCCAAAAAGCTTCGGGAGCTGTTCTTCTGGCACTGGTACGAAGAGGTCGAGCACCAAGCGTCGCTGCATGAGGGGTGGGCGGCTGTTCACGGTGAAGATGCGAACGCACGCGGCTTGCGGGTGCTCGGGGCCGCGTATTTTCTCCTCTTCATCGGCTTCACGTGGCCGATCGCGGCGTGGGCCATGTCGACGCGCAGGCAGCGACGCAGTCGCAGGCACTGGCGGACCATTGTGGGCCAGATGTTCGGACGACCAGGCTTGATGCGCGGGGTTGCGTCGAACCTCCGCAGTCTTGCCCGCGTCGACTACCACCCGAGCGACAACCATGACCCGTACCCGACCCTGCGCGCCTACGAGGAAAGCGCCGTCCGGCCGGAGTGGTCCGTGCCCGTCAAGGCGACCCCGGCTCGGCGCGCCGCGCCTGACGCCGTGCCCAAACACGCCGCGCGCAGCTGGCTCGGGCCCGTCCGCTATGCCTCGTGGATGGTCGGACACAGCCTCCGGTTCATTCGAGACCACAAACGGCGCGAGAACCTGGCGCAAGTGTAGACCGGCGGGAATGCGCGCGCGTTGGTCGGCGGTACTCTTGCCGCCCAACGCCCATGCTCCACCGCCACTGCTCCCGCTCCGCTGTTCTCTGTCTCTCCATGCTGGCGATCGGTGCCTGCAAAGAAGATCCGCCCAAAGCAGCCGCGACCGACGACAAGCCTGCCGAGGCCGCCGACACGAAGGCTGAGCCCGAGGCCAAGCCCAGCGATACACCCGAAGCCAAGCCGGACGCCAAGCCCGGCGGGCTCGGTGCCGACACGGCAGCCCTGATCGATACCGCGAAGTCGGCCGCCGCGGGTGCGCCGCTGCTCCCCCACGACAAAGTCCTCGGCCACTTCATGATGGGGAACACCGCCACCATGATGAAGAAGGTCAAGGAGCAGCTCGCTCCGCCGTCCCTCGCCGGCATGGTCGACGTGGAAGCAATGAAGGCACTCGCCGCGGGTCAGCTCGGACCCAAAGGGGAGGTCGTCCGCAAGATCGATCTCGAGAAGCCGTTCGGCTGCGCGATGGTCGACTCGAAGGTCCATGAGGCCCCGGTCGCGTGTGTCGTCGGATACGAAGGCGGCGCGGAAGCGCTGGTCGCCGACCTGGGCCCGGAAAACAAGGCTCCTGACGGGAAGGGACATGTCGCCGCCTACAACATCGACGGAGAGACCGTCTTCATCGACGCGCTCGACGACCAGGTCGTTCTGAGCCCGCACGCGGAGATCTTCGATCTGGCGAAGGGCTACCTCAAGTCCAACATCGTCGACCGCGGCAGTGAATCCATCGCCGACGTCGAGCTCGTCATGTACCCCAACAACGCCGCCAAAGCCTACGCCAAGGAGATGAGCGAGGTATTCGAGGCGTTCGACGAGATGCAGAAGGAGACCGAAGAGTTCGGTGGCCGCGGCTTGGGCAACCTGCGAGATCGCGTCGATGAGATGCAGCAGTTCACCATCGGGCTCGAGCTGTCCGAGGCGGGGTTCACCTTCTCGACCGCGCTTCATGCCACCAAGGGCAGTGAACTCGCGACCACCATGGACACCACGTACGCGGGCCGCATGAACAAGGACTTCGTCGCGGGCTTGCCCTCGAGCACGTTCGCGTTCGCCGGTGCGCAAGGCGGCTCCGACCCAACCACAGACGAGAACTTCACCGCCGCGATCGATGGCCTGTCCAAAGCCATCGCCGAGGAGCTCGAGCTCGACCAGACGAAAATCAAGACCGAGATCGACGCGTTCATCAAGGAAGAGGGCGACCTCTATTCTCGTGACCTGGCCACGGGCCTGATGTTCGTTGAAGGCACGTTGGGCGGCGCCATCTTGACGGTCGGCAAGAAGGCCCCCGGGCGCGACAAGTGGAAGGCCTGGACGGAACGCTTCGTTCCCGACGCCATCCTCCCCGAGGAAGGGCTGGCCGTGGTCACCTGGGACTTTCAGCCGGCCGGGGCCTCCTTCGAGGGCGTCGAGATCGATCGCTGGGTCATCAAGCCCACGGCGTTCGCCAAGAAGAAGATGGCCGAAGACAAGGACCCGGACCTCAAGGCGGTCCTCGCCCTCTGGCCCGACCTGGAGCTGACCATCGACCGGGCCGAGTTCGACGACCGCGTGGTGTTTGTGGTGAGCCCGGTCAAGAGCGACGCGTACACCAAGTCCGCGGTCCTCGCAGTCAACGGCACCAGCACCATCCGCGACCACGAAGGCTACGGCGACGTGGAGGCCCGTGCGAAGAACCTGGTCGGGCTCTACGCGGTTGACGTCGCCGGCGGCGTGAACTGGCTGCGCTCGTTCCTGCCGCCCGACGCGACGAAGGAAATCCCGAGCCCGCTGGGTGTCGACCTCAGCGACGTCACGCTGCTGATCGAGCACCCTGCGCCCGGGGTGGTCGCGGGCTCGCTGTCGGTGTCGCAGCCCTTCGTCGACCAGCTCCGCAAGCTCGCGGAGATGTAGCGTCAAGCCGCGCCGCGCTCGTGAAGAGCGCGGCTGTAGGCGTGCTCGTCGCTGCAGATGATCGCCTCGAGGTTCGCGATGCGCTGCTCGAGCGCCTCACGCTCACCGGGGGGCAACGCCACCTGCTGGGGCGCGCCTCGCTCGAGCATTCGCATCTGCGCGCGGTGTTCTAGGGACCGGTGGACCACCCACGCGGTGAAAAGAAACGGAATCGCGACGACGAGGGGAACGAGCACGGGCATGGGGGATGGGCCAGTCGGGCGCGGTGTTCCGCATGGATGGGGTCCGAACTGGCAGGGGTTGGTGTCCCGTGCGAGGGGAGTTGTTTCCCCCGTCGTCGCGATTCCGAAGAAACTCAGGCTGCCTGAGGCAGCGGCTCCGCAACCGGCTGGACCGGCGCTTTCGGAAGCGCCACCGGGGGTTGCACCTGACTCCGCTCCGCACCATGGAGGGAGCGCGTCAGCGCCTGGGTGGTGACGGCGTCGACGAACTGAGCAACAAAGCGGTAGTAGCGGAGCTGGGTGTGCATGGCGGGCGTTTCCTGGGAGAGCAACGGGGCGCGTCGCGAGTCCTTACGCGACGTCCTCACCGACGCCTGACAGTTGTGCACGGGCCGTACCAAACTCACGGCTACAGCGATCGCGACACTTGCCGATGCAGACGACACGCGACCGCGCCGCATCGTCAAAACCTCGCGGGGGATCTCTGACGATCCGGCATCGCAATCGCGCAAGGCGTCGGTAGACTGGCGCTCGTGGGCGAAGCCGCGACGTGCGAGTGCACCGCATGTGGTGCGGTGGTGGAGGTGTCTGCCGACACCGTCGCCACGCGCTGTGCGTACTGCGATTCGCCGCTGGTGGACACGCGTCGTGCCATGTCGGCCGTCGATGCGATCGTCCCGTTTCGCCTGAGCAAAGCCGCCGCACTCCAGCGCCTGCGCACCCACATCGGTGACCGATGGTGGACACCCACGCCCATCCGGAAGCTCGCACAGCGCAACCAGCTCCAGACCGACGACGTCGTGGGCGTGCTCGTTCCTTTCTATGCGTACGACGCCACGATGCGCGGGGACTACAGCGCCCGCGTCGGCATCCACTGGGAGCGTCGCGAAAAGGTCAAGCGCAAGCGCAAGCCGGACAAGGCGGGCGAGTCGATTCACGTCGACCCCGAGCGCCCCGAGGTCCGCGTCGTGCGAGAGACCGAATGGTTCGACCTGCGCGGCAGCATGGGCACCCAGCTTGAGCAGCACCTCGTGTGTGCGTCGGTCGGACTGAGCGCCCCCGAGTCACGCGCGCTTCCCCCCTTCGACCTCGGCCGCGCGGTCCCCTTCGACTCGCGACTGATGCTGGGCTGGAGCGCCGAGCTGCCGTCGAAGACTCGACGCGACGTCGACCGCGAAGCCCGACAGACGCTCCACGATCACGCCCGCGACCACCTCCGGCGGCACCATCTCGCCGGCGATGCGCACCGCCTCCGAAACCTGGAACTCGACGTCGACATCCATCGCGTGCAGCTGTTGCTGCTCCCGGTTTGGATCGCCCGGGTACGGCTGGGCGACGACCTCGTTCGGATCGTGATCAACGGCCAGACCGGCCGATGCTCTGGTCGACTGCCCACGTCGGTGCCCAAGGTGATCGCGACGGTCGTTGCGTTGGCCGCGGTTGTCTTGGCGTTCCTGTGGCTGCGAGGAGACCTGCCGTGGATGTGATCGAATGCGATGCCTGCGGGGGCACGGTCGTGTACGACGCGGAGCGAGCCTCGGTACGGTGTGTCTTCTGCGGCAGCGAGACGCTTCGGATTGCAGACGTGGAGGGCACAGCCGGGGTCCCGGCCTCCGCTGCCGAGCGAACGGTCTCCCTCGAGGACGCGCGGGCGTCGTTCAAGACGTGGGCGACGACGTCGTGGTGGACACCCCGCGCCTTTCGCCAGGCAGCAGCGCAGGTGGCCCCTCTGTGGATCCCCGCCTGGCGGATGAGCGCGGAGGTCGAGGCGACCTGGACGGGGCTTCGTGACGCCAACACCAAGTCTGGTCGCCGACCGCTGGCGGGTGCCGACGTCGCACGACGAACGGTCTGGCTCCCCGCAAGCCTTGGGCTGAGTCAGCGTGAGCTCGACGCGCTCGCACCGTTCCACGCCGACCCCGTCGGCCCCTGGAACGTGGACAACACGGACGCACCCTTCGAGGTTGCAGGGCTCACCCAAGATGCAGCGCTCTCCCGCGCCCGCAAGAACTTCCGCAGCGATGCGCGCGCGGACATCATTCGACAGCAGCGGGTCCGGGACTGTCGAGTCTCCGTGGTCCTCGAGGACGTCGCAGCCGAGGCATTCATGCTGCCGGTCTACGTCGGCTGCGTTCGCTTCCGCGACCGACCGTGGAGGTTCGTCGTCAACGGCCAAAACGGACGCGTCACGGGCAGCACGCCGGTCGATCGGCGAAAGGTCGCGGCAGCGATCGCGCTCGTGGCGACGGCCGTGCTCGCGTGGTGGTGGCTTGCTGACGCCGCGTCGCAGTAACCGACCGGCTCCTACCGCGTACAACCGGGCGATGTCCCCCCATCGCCTGTGCCTGCTCGCGGTCGTCGGTCTCGGCGCGTGCGACTCCGCTGCTGCCGCCACGGCCGCCCCTTCGACCGCCGATGCCGCGTCACCGGTGCTGGTGGAGCTCTTCACGTCGCAGGGGTGCAGCAGCTGCCCGCCCGCCGATGCGCTGCTGCAAACGCTCGCCGACGACCCGAACCTGCCGATCATCCCGCTCGCGTTTCACGTCGACTACTGGAACTACATCGGCTGGGAAGACCCGTTCTCCGACGCAGCGTGGTCCAAGCGACAGCGCGCGTACGCGTGGGCACGCGACAGTCGCCGCGTCTACACCCCACAGCTTCTGTTCAACGGCGTCGACCATGGGGTCGGCCGCAGCGAGAGCCGGTCGCGCTCTGCGATTGCCAAGGCCACAGCCTCCAGCACCGCCGCCGTCGACGTCGAGGCCTCGGTCGCCGGCGCAACCATCAATGTCGACCTGCGCCTGGACGGCACCGCACCGGGCGAGCACGCGGCGGTCTTCGTTGCGCTCGCTCAAGACCACGCCAGCACGAAGGTCACCCGCGGCGAGAATGCCCGTCGCACGCTCTCCAATGCGTTCATCGTCCGCGACATGAAGCGGGCCTGCGACTTCAAGCCGGGCTCGCGCTGCTCCGCGACGTTCGCCAGCCCTGGCGATGGCCAACACGTCGTCGCGTGGGTTCAAGACGTCGAAACGATGCGGGTCCACGGAACCGGCTTGGCATCGATCGAGGACGCGCCGTGAACTGGACGACGGTCGCCTCGGCTGGTGGTGCGGGGCTGTTGCTCCCGCCTCCGTCGGCGGTCGTGATAGTGTCAGTGCATGGCCTTTGATAGATGGACGAAGAAACCTCGTGTACCCGTCGTGCTCCGCGTCGCCGCATCTGCGCCGCTGCTGCTGGCTGCCGGGGCATGCGACGACAGCGAGAACGACACCAACGCGTCTTCCTCGAGCACCACCGACAATTTCCCGACCGCTGGACCCTGCTCGCACAACAACGAAGGCTGCGAGATGGGGACCACGACCGACGACTTCCCGGCCGCCGAAGCAACGGGAGAGACGCAGGGCTCCACCACGGACGACTTCCCGACCGACGGCCCGTGTTCGCACGGGGGCCGCGGATGCGGTTCGACTGGCAACATTCCCGATACTGACACCGCCGGCGATACCGACACCGATACCGACGGCGACACCGATACCGACGGATCGACGGGTGGCAGCGGCAGCACCGGTACCGGCGGAAGTTCGTCCTCGACCAGCGGTTGAACGTGCCCGAGACCCTGCATCCACAATGGCAGCAGTGGGTGCTCGAAAACCTCGCCGCCGGTGCAACGCGCGGCGAGGTCGAAGAGCAGCTGGTCGCCGAGGGCATCGACGCGAGCCTCGCGGCCACGGCCGTCGCCACGCTTCACCAGAGCCCGACCTTCGCGGTGGTGCGGCGGCTCTTCCTGCGGGGCGAGGCTCTCGAGCTCATGCTTCGCCTGCGTCGGGACCACCGCGCACACGCGGAGCGCCCCATCGAGCGCATCCCGATGCCCAGCGCGGCCGACTTCGAGCGGACGTATCTGCAGCCCGGTGAACCGGTCATTCTCACCGACCTGGTCACCCGCAGCCGCGCTTACGGCCGCTGGTCGCACGCGTACTTTGCCGAGTCACACGCCGACGTGCAGGTCGAGGTTTGCATGCGGCGCCAGAGCCATCGCCGACCGGACGCGGACTGGCGCGACCTCACCGAGACGATGTCGATGCGCGAAGTCATCGCGCACCTCGCCACGCCGAGCGTCGGCAACGACGTCTACATGATCGGCAAGAACGGCGCGCTGCGTCGGCCCGAGCTCCGCGCCGAACTCGACGACGTCGACCTGCCTGCCGCCTATTTCGGAACCACGCCGTCCCACCGCGATACGGGCTTGTGGATCGGCGCCGCCGGCACCCACACGCCGCTGCACCACGATGGAAACAGCGCCATCCTGATGCAGTTCTTTGGCTCGAAGCGGTTTCGCATGATCCCGCCGGAGTCGACGGCGCTGCTCGACGTATCCGACGGTGTGTACTCGCAGTGGGATCCGCCCGAAGAACCCGAGGCCGAGCCACTGGCTCGGTATCGGGAGTTCGTCCTCGAGGCGGGCGAGGCGCTGCTGATCCCCGCAGGGTGGTGGCACCAGGTCCGCGCGCTCGAGCCCAGCATCAGCCTCACGCTGACCGAGCTCGCCCCAGGCATGGACTGCTCCTGGTACCGGCCCGGTACGCGTCTGCGCGGGCGGCCTTCACCAACGCGCGGCGGCACGCCAAAGCCGGCGCCCGCGGCGAAACGGTGACGCGTCCGCGTCGCTGGGCTATGGATGGTTCGGCGGCACATTGCCGCCTTCGTCCTGATGCGCGCCCTGCTCCCGTTCGCTGCGTTGGCCCTGTTCGGCTGCTCGCATCCTCGCGCGCCTGAACCGGCAGCGCCGCGATCGGAAGCCTCGGCGAACACCGCCGTGCAGCGCGTCCTCGAAGGTCAGCGGGACGCGTTCGACGACGCAGTCGCCGGGCTGCACGCACGACGCGAACACCCCCGGAGCGCGCGAACGCTGGCCCGCTTGCTCAACCTGCCCCTGTCGGAAGGGGACCTTCGCTACGCCTGGCTGCAGCGCGAGC
This sequence comes from Myxococcota bacterium, assembly GCA_039024335.1. GTDB lineage: Bacteria > Myxococcota_A > Polyangia > Nannocystales > Nannocystaceae > CAJXVA01. The sequence goes on along the minus strand of JBCCQM010000053.1, from coordinate 30,564 downwards.
TCTACGCCGAGCTGGCTGCCGGGCCCCACGCGGACGAAACCGACGCGACGATCGACCGCAGCTTTCTCGCCGCATCAACCGCCGCACTCCACTACCAAGAGGGGCATCCGCTGCGCGCCCTTCGGGGCATGCGGACGCTCGAGCGCAGTCTCGACGACGCCATCAAGGCCACAGGTGACGTCGACCTCCACGCAATGCTCGGAAACTATGCCCACCAAGCCGGAGGTTTGCTGGCGTGGGGCCGGGCTCGCCGAGGCGACCTTGCGGTCGAGCATCTCGGCGTCGTGGTCGAGCGTTTCGACGACCTGAGCCCGGACGCCCGCGGCCTCACACTCGGCATCCCCGGCGTGGAGGCGACCTTCGCCCTTTGGTACGCAGAGCGCCTCGCCATCGAGGGCGCCGATGACGACGCCGTGGCCGCCTACGCGCACGTAGTCGACGTCGTCGAACGCAGCGAGCAGACCCCGGCGCTCTTGCGCATTGCATCGGTCGCCCGCGATGCGATGGATACGGGACGCGCACCGGGCCCCGATAAAGGGCTGTGGCCGCAGGGCTACGACGCCTGCGTCGCCTGTCATGCGCGCACCGCCTCACCCGCGCTCCCGTGAGAATCAGCTACTAGCGCTTGAACGGGTCGATGCCACGCCGCCGTGCCGCCGCGCGACGCTTGGCGCTCTTACGCTGTGCATCGATCATGCGGCGCCTCCGAAGGCCTGCGCTCGGTGCCCGGCCTGGGGCCGCGGGCTGCTCGGCGTGGTCCTCCTCGAACGCACCCACGCGCGCGCCAAGCTCGAAGACGGCGACTTCGCGACGGCCTCGCGCGCCCAAGCGCACCGGTACGACCGCAGCGCCAATGCCCGCACCAACGTAGACGGCACCAGGTCGCTCGCCCGTCCGCGTCCCGTACAGGCCGTGAACGTACTTGTGCCCAACGACCCGGCCCAGGATGAACTCGTGCAGTCGCGCGAGCGTCACCTGACCCGCGTGGGTGTGCCCCGAAAACACCATGGGGATGCCGGCATCCCAGAGTTGGTCCGCCTCTTCGGCGATGTGCGACAGCGCGATCGAAGGACGCCCCGTGTCCAAGCCCCGAAGCGCGCGCCGAGGATCTGCGTTCCCCGTATAGGCATCATCGAGGCCCAGCACCTGTAGACGCTGGTGCTTCACCTCGATGGTGGTCCAGGCGTTGTCGAGGATCTCCGCGCCGGCCTTGCGAAGCGCCCAACGAACCTCGTCGGCCCCCGACCAGTGGTCGTGATTGCCGAGCACGCAAAAGACCGGCGCATCGAAGCGCGCGACCACATCGACAAGCTGGTCCAAAAACTCCTGGCTGTGGCAGACGAAATCGCCGCTGAGGACCACCACATCGGGCTCCTGGGCGTTCGCAAGCTCGACCGCGGCGATCTGAGTCTCGTGCGGCGTCACCCGGCCGACGTGCTGATCGGTGAGGTGCGCGACCCGGATGCCATCGAGCTGCTCGGTGAACGCGGCAGGGCCCGCGAAGCGTCGCAGTTCGAAGTCCGGCATCCGATCGAAGTGTACGACCCGCGGTGATGGCCCGCACGAAGGTCCGGGTCCCGGCATTGAATGAACCGAAAAGCAGCATCGTCCGTTGACGCAAACCCGCAAAGTGCTAGCTTGCGGCGCTGCCTCTGGCAGCACTCTTGAACCACTCCAACCTCCTCCAGGAGGTGCTTTGTGAGCCGTGAAACCACACCAAGACAAACTCCAGCTCCGCATGGACCGTTCGCGAAGGGCATCTTGCATGCCTAGCGACACCGTCCTCGCTGCGAACGCGCTGGCTTTGGGTGGACACTCGGCTCGCTTCGAGTGGTCAGCCAAAGGCTGAGACAGGTTTTCCTCTTCGGTTTCCTGTCGCTGCGTTCGGGCCCGAAATGGGGTCCTGATGCTTGTACGCCTGCTTCGGCAGTGACGTACAGGGCCGCGTCTGCCATGGCGACTTCTCGGATGGGAGCAGTCGGACGCGAGACCTGATGCCGCCAAGACCATCGTTCGCGCGGTGTCTTTGGGTCGCTCAGCCCACCATGCCATCGACCATGGACCACGCCTCCGAGGCGCGCGCCCGCTCGTACGCGGGAGTTGCGACTGCCAACGGGGCACTGTCCAACCCCACTTCGCGCTTGGGTAGCCGACACACGATCGTGCAGCACGACGCGCGTACGCGATGGCTTTTTTCGCGTGCGCCACCCCTTCGCTGCCGCTCCGACTCGGACGCCCTCCGCAGGACGAACAACATCCACGCAGACCGGGGAGCTCGCTCCCCCGCCACCGATCCGTCATCCACGACGAGGTCGGTTTCGGCGTTGGTTACGTGATGGACTGGTATGTTCGAGGAGCCACCCATGAACGATCTCGAGCTGTGGCAGCGATTGACGAGCATCGACGGCGACGACGACCTGGCCGAGGTCGTCACGTTGATGCACGCCCTCTCGGAGCTCGGCATGCGCGAGCGCGGTCCTTTCATGGGGTTCGTCGATCGGCTGCTCGCGCACGAGCACGCGCCGCTGCGCGCGGCCACGGTATCGCTGCTCGCGGGGACCCACGGTCACGAAGGACTCGATCGCATCGTCACCGCGCTGGATGATGACGACGCCCGCGTGCGTGCCGAAGCCGTGCGCACGCTGCGGAAGTGTGCCGGCCACACCCCGACGCAGTGGGCACACGCCATGTTCCATCCTCGCGTCGACGTTCGACGCCTTGCTCTCGAAACGGAGTCGCCGCCCGGCCTGGACATGCTCGGCGCCTACCTTCGCGCGGATCCAGAGCTGTCGGCACAGGCGGCCGAACGTCGGTGGCCCGCCAAGCCGTGCGCGCTGATCTTCGACATGCTGCTGCGCGGGCACATCGACGAAGCCACCGCGGCAGAAGGCCTCGCTGCAGCGCCGCCCGACGATCTTCGCACCCTGCTCAAGCACAGCGTTCGACGAGCCCCCGAGGTCGTCGGCACGAGCCTGGGCTTGGTCGAAACCGGCAAGCCGGCGTCTGCGCCCGGACGAGACCTGCTCGACCTTTGGTGCCGTGTCTACTGGGCTGCAGAAGCGTTTCGCCCCGACCTTCAGCAGCGTCTGGCGGACGCGGTCTTCGGCAAGTACGCGCCCCTGCGCGGCCGAACCGCCCTCGCGCTGCTCGCATACGGCGAGTCCGAGGGACACGACGACGATGCACTTCAGCTCGCCGCAGCGTGTCACCCGGCGCTGCTGTGCGGCCATCACCTTCCGCTCGCGCAGCGGCGCGTTGCCGCCATCGGCCTACGCCGCTACCGGCAGCAAATGAGCAAGGTGCAGCCGCACTTGCTCACGCGACTTCTCGAGGTCGAAGGACTCGCGGGAACCGGTCGCGACCTCGACCTCGGACTCGCAGCCCTGCTGGCCAGCTTCTACAACGGCCGCTGCATCCAGCCTCTCGTCCGCATCTTCGGCGAAGACGCTCTCCGGGACGCGGCGGCATCCCAGCCAGAGGCGTGGTCGACCCTCGCCGAGCTGCCCGATGACGCCGACGGCGGACCGACCTGGTTCCTTGCCCTGCTCCTGGCCAAGCACCCCGCAGCAGCGGCCGAGTTCGCCGCCGTGGGTCTGCCGCTGTGGCAGAGCGCATCCGCCAACGCGAAGAACCAGAAAAAGGACGCGCCGCCCACGGTGTTCGACCGCGTCCTCGACCAGCTCGACGGACCGGCGTCCGCCGAGGTCCTGACGCTGCTTGCACGCCCCGGCATCGACGCACCCTCACTCAAGCAGCTGGTGAAGCTGGCCGACGCCCTCGAGCCCAAGATCAAAGCCAAGCACGCGGCAGAGGTTTTCGTCCGCCTGCTCCCCACCGCCTACCGCGAGCCCGAGCAGCTCGTCCTGCAGCGGCTCCTTCACCGCGCCAGCAACAAGGACGTGGTTCTCATGCTGGCGGGCCTGGACACGAGCTCGCTCGAGGCGTTCTGCCGGCACGTCGACAGCCTCGCGATCCCGCTTGATAAGGAGCTCAGCCTTGCCAATGCCCTCAAGGGACACCACGACGAGACGGTGGCAGCATGGGCCCGTGGCGTCCTCACGCGGGGCAAGGGCACCAGCACCGTCCCGCGTAAGCAACCCGCCAACATGGTCAAGCTGACCCGGCGTCAGGTGCAGGCCATCCACGACGCCAGCGACGCAGGACTTCCACGGGCCCTCAAACCCGCGCTCGAGGCACCGTGCACCGGGCTTGCGGCCGCGCTCGCAAGTCGGGCAGCACCCAGCTACCCGGTCCCGATGGCTTGCGTTGCACTCATCGGCTGCGGCGATCGGCCCGAGCAGGTGTCCGCGCAGCTCGACCGATTCGGCCCCGCCGACCAAGAGTTCGTCGCGGTACTGGGCCCGCTCGTCGTCTCGACATGGCAGGGCAACGGCTCGGTCTCCGCGCTGGCCCACGCCTGGCTTCACCGCTGGGAGAAGCACGGTTTCGCCCTACTCGCGTGGCTGGACGGGCTGCGGGGTGGTCTCGCGGAAGGACTTCGCAGCGCGGCCAACCTCAACGAGCCGCTCGCCCGCCGCGTGTTCTGGGAAGGCATCACGGGCGCGGTGTTGCTGCGTCGCTACCGACAGGCCGCCCGCCTTCGAGGCTGGGCAACGGCCGAGGTGATGACCCTGCTGGTCGAGCAGCTCGACACCGAGCTGGGTCCCCACGCGGCCCGCATGCTCAGCACGTTCCACGTCACCGGCTTCGCGGGCGAACATCTCGAGCGGCTGCGCGACCGCGTCGTGATGCTGGCACCCGACATGGACGCCAACACGCGCCGCGAGCTCGAACGCTGGGTGCGTATCGACGGCCTCGAGGCCCGGGCAACCCCCGCGCGCCCTCACGTCGCGCGACTTTCCACGGACCGCCTCGCCTCGATCCGCACGCTGACCGACGTGCTCAAGCTCGCCAAGTTCGTCGCGTCGGCCAACGCGGCGGTGGTGCATGAAGCTGCACTGCGGCTGGTCGAGCTCGGCCCGGACGGGCAGCAAACGCTGGCGTCACTGCTCGATCCTGCCGCCTCGGACGTCTCGATGCTGGCCATCACGACGAGCATCAGCCTCTGGGAGGACGACGTTGCCCTCGAGATGACCCGCGCGCTCGCGCGAGACGACCGCAAGCCCACCCAACTCCGCTTTCGCATCGCCACCGCGCTGCATGAGCGTGGCGAAGACGGGTGGGGAATCGTCGCGCTGGCCTCGGCTGCGCAACCTTGTCCGTCTGCATGGCTATCGGCCAGCGACTGGGACCTGCTGTGCCGCATCGTCCCCAACATGCGCACGCTGTCGACCGCGCTGGCCGGCTCGGTCCACCCGCATGCGTACCAACGGTCCGTGAAGTGGTTGCTCGACCACGCGGGCAACGACGCACAGAGCCTCGCCGCGCTCGAGGTCTTTCTTCGTGCGGGCACCCATCGCCCCGCCTATCTTCGCCGCGCCGCCGCCCGCCGACTGCTGGAGCGTGGAAACAGCCGCGGGCTCGTCGTGTGCCTGGCGCAGGTCATGGACCCCGACGAACGCAGCTACCGCTGGCTGTACGACCGCGCGGGCGGTCGCGAGGGTCGAGACCAACTGCTGCAGCACGTCCTCGACGCGACCCTGCTCGGCGGGAAAGAAGCCTGTACAGAAGAGCGTGCAGTAACCCTGCTCAGCTCCAAGGTCATCGCCTCGAGCACGCGCGACGACGTCCTTCGTCGGCTGCTCATGCACGGACTCGACCCGAAAGTCCGCGAGAAGCTGGTCAACATGCTCTCGACCGGTGCCCTCCGAGACGTGAAGCTTTCGCAGGTCTCGGACATCTTTGCCTGGGGCGTTCGCAAGGGCCGCGAGCTGACGGGTCGACTGTTCCGCGTCCACATGACCGAGCGTCGAGCGGACCTCGGCTACACGCGGATGAACGAGAACACGATCTACGTATCACCGCTGCCCATGCTGCGTCGCGACCGCCAAGGGCGGGACGTCGTCGAAGCGTTGATCCTGCACGAGTACGGCCACCACCTGTACCACCGGGACAAGAAGTCCCAGCGCGTCTGGAACCGCGCGGTGAAAGAGGGCATTGGCTCGCTGCTCAACCTCGTCGCCGATGAACATCTCGAGCGTCGGCTCCGCGCCATGAATGCCGAGTATGGCGATCGGCTCAAGCGTCTGGCGGCCTACGCGTTCCAGCACACCAACCGCGAGATCGAGCTCGTCAAACTCCTCAGCATGCTGCAGTCCTCCGCATTCGAGGCGCTCAGCGCCCGTTCGCTCGGCGTGGCCTTCGACGAGAAGTCCGTCGTGGTGGACAGCGGCTTGGTGCTCCGCGAGCTCGACCGCCGCGGGCACCCGTTCGCACGCTTCGTCCGGGCCATGCGCATGGGTTTGGGCGACCGCCATGATGACTCGCTGCTTCGCGAGGCGCTGGCGCTGTTCAAGGGCGGGTTCCGGCATCACGACATGCAGCGCCTGTACGAGATCGCCAAGAAGCTCTCGGAGATGTACGGCACGCACAGCGATCTCGCCGACGCGTACGGCGGACACGAGTCGCTCGAGTGGGGCGAACGCGAGGGGCAAATCCACAGCGACGGCGTCAGCGACGACGAGGTTCAGCAAGAGGTCGAGCGCATCCTAAACCCGCGCAAGCCCAGCGGCAACGCCCCGGAGGGCAAGCTTGGCGGCAAGCTTCAGATCAACGTCGGGTCGAACGACGCCTTCGACCTGATCACGCGGGTCGAACGCGTCCCGCCCGAGCGCGAGCAGTACCGACAGATCGCGACCGAGGTCCGGCGCCACGCGTTCCGCCTTCGGACGTACTTCGAGGAGATTGGCCTCTCGCTCGTGCCTCGCCGTGCCCGCTTGCGTGGCCGCGCGTTCGACCGCACCCGCGTTCGCGCCGTCGTCACCCGCCGAGATCCGCGGATGCTCGTCGCCCGCGAGCTCGAGATTCATACCGACCTGTTCATCGCCGTGGTCGTTGACTGCTCGGGGTCGATGGCGGCCGGCCGCAGCATGGAAAAGGCGCACCGCTTCGGCGTGCTGCTGGCCGAGGCAGCCCGCGGCCTGGCGGGCGTCGACGCGCGCTTCTTCGGGTTCACCGACCGCGTCATCTTCGACGCGGGTGACGAGCGAAACTGCGGGGTCACGCGGCTGCAGCCGACCGGGGGGAACAACGACGCGGCCGGCCTGCACTACGCCGCAAGCGTTGCCGCCGCGTCTCGTCGAAAGGCGAAGCTCGTGGTCATGATTTCGGACGGGCTGCCGACCGAGTGCTCGGTCGATGCGCTGCGCAACCTCGTCACCCAGCTCACGCGTCGCAAAGGCATCCTGTGCGCGCAGGTGGCCGTGCGCCCGTTGACCGAAGTCTGCTTCCCTCACTACATCGAGCTGCTCGACGAGGAGCTCGACCGCGCCGTACGGCGCTTCGGAGAGATCATCTCGGGCCTTGCCCGCCGCGCCCTGGGGCGCTGAGTACGGAGATTCACCATGGCTGGACAGAAATGGAAGATCGAAGAGCTGAGCGTCGGCAAGACGCTCGAAGCCGTGTTTTGGCCCAACCCGCAGGAGGACTCGCCGCACAAGCTGCGAGCGACCCACCTCGACGGCCGTCGTGCACCCAAAGTCGTACTCAGTGCCGATGCGCGCATCGTGGCAGGCGCGCCCTGCATGGTGAAGATCGCCAAGATCAACAAGCCCGAGCGAGAGGACCGAGGCTCGATCGAGGTCGAGTACGTGGGGCCCGCCCCGTTCCGCATCGAGGGCGTCTACCTCGATCCCATCATCAGCAAGAAGCTGCAGGTCCTGCTCGAGAGCGGGCTCAACATCTTGCTCGACGGTCCGCAGGGCTGCGGCAAGACCGTGCTCGCGCGCGCCATCGCCACCACGCTCGGCATGGAGTTCGTCTTCTTCAACTGCGGCGCGGTGGTGGAGGCGACGGACTTCTTCGCCACGATTCAGGTGCGTGCCTCACAGAGCGGCTCGCCCGTCACCGACTTCGTGAAGACCGACGTGCTGCTCGCACTCGAAGATGCGCACGAGCACCCCGAGAAGCGCTACCTGGTGTTTCTCGACGAGCTCAACCGCTGCCAGGAGACCGCACGCAACGCCTTGATGCCTGCGCTCGACAGCACGCGAAAGGTCTTCCACCCGATCGAGAACCGCTTCATCGAGATCCCAGCGAACGTGCAGTTCGTCGCCGCCGTGAACCGCGGCAGCCAGTTCTCGGCGACCTTCGGCATCGACGCCGCCCAGCTCGACCGCTTCGCACCGCTCCAGATGACGTACCTGCCGCCCGCCGAAGAGGTGAAGCTGCTGCAGGGTCGTCATGAGGACCTTGCGGTCAGCCTCATCGAGCACTGCGTCGCCATTGCGGACGCCGTGCGCAGCAACCCGGACGTCCCCGCAAGCCTGTCGGTCCGTGCCACGGAAGAAGCGTGCATCTACCTCAAGCACCCGCTCTTCTCCGGCGACGTCGGCAGCCTGCCCGACGTGCTCAAGAGCAGCTTCTGCGGCCGCTTCTCAGGCCGCTGGGACGACGTCGGCAGTGACGCTGGCGCGGTCTGGGCCCTCGTGAAGAAGGTCCTGCGCGAACGCAAGGTCACCGTCCCCGAAGACGACTGATCAGCAGCTCGGATGACAGCGCGACGGTGAACTGAGACGCTTTGGCGATGCTTTGGATGCGGTGGGCGGGCGCGAGCTTGATGTTGGTTGGATGTACACCTGCCGTCACGTCGGGCGAGGCAGAGAAAGCCGGCACGGCCGCCGACTCCACGGGCATGCCCTCGCAGGGTTCGACCGCCACCACCGAGCAGGGCGGAACCACGAACGAGGGCGACACGACCGCTGTGCCCACGACGACCCCTGAGGGCGACGACACCACGACGACCGCCACCTCAACCTCAACCGGCGATGAGGGCACGACGAGCACCACCGGCACCACCAGCGTCCCGCAGGGGACCGGAGGGCTCGGCGATGACTGCGACCCCTACACGCAAGACTGCGCAACGGGGCTGAAGTGCAACCCATACGCGAACGACGGGAACAGCGCATGGAACGACGCGGCATGCTTCCCAGTCGCAGACGAACCCTTGCCGTTCGGCGCGCCGTGCATCCCCGAGGGCGCCGCAACGGGCCTGGATGACTGTGATGTCGGGTCACTGTGCTGGGGATTCGGCTCCGCTGCGAATACCGGGCACTGCATCCCGCTGTGCGTCGGCTCGGCCGAGGCGCCGGAGTGTGGTGACCCGAATGCTGCGTGCGTCGCCCTCAACGGCGGCGCGGTGCCCTTGTGCCTACAAACCTGCGACGTGGACCTGCAAGACTGTCCGAGCGAATTCGAGTCGTGCATCACATGGGGTAGCGTTGAGGTCTGCTACCCAGACTTCTGACGCCGCGGCCCGCGTCACCGCGACGCGCGGGCAAAGTCCGCGAACACGGGGAAGTGATCCGAGCGTCCGGCCTCGCGCACGTCGGCGCGCAGCAGGACGAGGCGGTCGTCGTAGACGATGTGGTCGAGCATCGAGCGCAGCTCGCCCACGGCCAGTGGCCAGTGCCAGGTGTCGGCGTCGGGATCGACCTCGGCGAGCGCGCTCTGCATGCCCTTGTCGAGGAGGAACTCGACCGCGCGGCCATCGGCGCCTTCGTTGAAGTCGCCGGCCACGATGGTGGGCAGGTCGGGATCGAGCGCACCGAAGAAGCCTTCGATCTCCGAGCGGCGGACGCCCCGGGTGCTGAAGTAGCCTTTGGCCCAGCTGCCCGAGTCGCTCACGGGAGGGCGAAGATGCACGTCGAGGAACTGCACGCGACCGATTGGTCCGTCGACCTCGAAGGCCCACGCGGGGAACCATCCGGCATCCGGCTCGAGGTACTGCTCCCAGACGATCGGGTGCTTCGAGAGAATGCCGAGCCCGCCAGCGCGGCAGCAGTCGCGAAACTGCTGATGGGGATACACATCGCCCAAGCTGTCGCGAAACCGCTTCGCGGACGCCTCGGTCGTCTCCTGCAGCAGCACCACATCGGCGTCGATGGCTTCGATCGCCATCGCGTTCGACAAGCGCCCGGCCATGCCGAAGTTGACGTTGAACGTTGCAACGCGCATCCGCGGCGCCTTCGCGTCGACCACGGCACCCGAGGCCCTCGACGTGGGGTCGCGAGTCGACTCCAAGCCGGACTCGCCGTCAATGGATCCGGAGCAGGCCCACGAGCCCAACGCGAGAAGCAGTGCGCACGAGCGCATGAGGGTTGGACACGCCGCGCAGTGCAATGGTTCTCGGAGTGACAACGCCACGCAGAGTTGAGACGCTCCAGACGTGAAATTGCGCTGGATTTTCTTGAGTGCGCTCGCGGTGGGTGGCTGTGACTCTGCCGTCCCCGTCGATACGGGAGACGAAACCGAGACCAGCGGCGGCTCCAGTACGACCGGCGGCGTCTCCTCGTCCAGCGTCACCAATCCTTCAGCAAGCGGAACCTCGCCAGGCTCCAGCACGTCGAGCGGCGGTTCGTCGACTTCCACCTCCGGTGCGCTGACGGCCTCTGGTTCGGAAGGGTCGTCGACTGGCTTTGATTCGGGAGGCACGACGAGTGGCAGCTCATCGAGCGACGGCGGCGAGTCGACGACGGGCGGAAGCAGCACGAGCGGCTTCGGCGCGGAAAGCACCGGTAGCACGGGCTTCACCAGCATCGGGTTCATCGACCCGACCGGCGTGGGCCCGGGCGTGGAATGCGATCCATACGAGCAAGACTGCCCCGACGGAGAGAAGTGCAACGCATGGTCCGACGATGGCGGCGGAGCATGGAATGCGTTGGGGTGCTTTCCCGTCGACCCCGCCCCCGGACAGCCCGGGGACCCCTGCACGGTGGAGGGAGGCGGAACGTCCGGCATCGACAGCTGCGACATAGGCTCCATGTGCTGGGACGTAGAAGAAGACTCGGACAACGGCACGTGCGTGGCGATGTGCGAGGGCTCCGCGGTGGAGCCGACCTGCTCGGTCCCGGAAACGTCCTGCGTCATCTCCAACGGTGGCATCCTCAACCTGTGCCTGCCGAACTGTGACCTCTTGCTGCAGGACTGCCCGAACGAGGGCGAGGCTTGCTACGTGGTCGGAGAGAACGCTGTGTGTGCCCCCGATGCCAGCGATGACGGGGGTGGCGCGGGAGACGAGTGTGCGTTCATCAACGCGTGCGACCCCGGGCTGACCTGCATCGTGCCCGATGCGTACGGACCTGGATGCAACCCCGTAGCCACCGCCTGCTGCTCGCCGTGGTGTGATCTCGATGCTCCGGCTCCCTGCCCCGAGCTCGGCCAAACCTGCCTGCCGTTCTTCGAAGAGGATCCACCGCCGGGTTTGGAGAACCTGGGTGTTTGCGGCGTCGAGGCGTGATCCATGAAGGCTGTTCGCGTCGCTGCCGTCCAGCTGTGCTCGGGGTCTTACGGCCCGGACTCGCTCGACGACGCCGTGACGCGAGCCGCGGCCGCGGCCGAGGACGCGGACGTCGTGTGCCTGCCCGAGAGCTACGCCGGTTTCGGCGATCTCGACGCTCGGCGCCCCTGGGCGTTCGACCCCGCCGCGCCCCATGAAGGCCGGACCGTCGCGCCCTTCGTTGCGCTGAGTCGCTCGAGCCAGGCTGCCTTCATCCTCGGAGGCACGCCCGAGCACGCTCCGGATGGCCGCACCTTCAACACCGCCGCGGTCGTGCGCGCGGGCAAGGTGCTCGCGACCTATCGTAAGGAGCGCCTCTTCGACGCCGACCTGCCCGACGGCACGACGCTTCGAGAGAGCCGACAAACGGCGGCGGGTGCCCCTGGACAGAACGTGGTCGTCGACCTCGGCGGGGCGCGCTTCGGGCTGTCGATCTGCTTCGACCTGCGCTTCGGGGCGCACTACGCCGACTTGCGGTCAGCCGGCGCCGAGGTCCTGCTCGTCCCGAGCGCCTTCACCCGGCCCACGGGCGCAGCGCATTGGTCCGTGCTGCTCCGCGCGCGCGCAATCGAGACGCAGTGCTTCGTGATCGCCGCCGCGCAGTGTGGAGACCATGGCAACGGCCGAGCGAGCTGGGGCCACAGCCTCATCGTCGACCCGTGGGGCACCGTCCTCGCCGATGCAGGTGACGTACCGTCCGTCGCGGTTGCGGAGCTCGACCCCGCAGCGCTCGCGAACGCGCGCGCGCGGTTCGGCGCGAGCGCACCGGGCCATGCGTTTTCGGCGCCGACCACGTAGACTCCTTGAATGAGCACGTGGGACCCCGGCTCCACCGGCGAAGAGATCTTCGCCGACGTGGTCGTCCGCGTGACGCTCGAGCCCGACGGGGTGATCGTGTTCCGTCGCCTGCCAGGCCGCTACGACCTGAAGATCGACTTCCCTCGGATGGTCCGCGGCGTGATGGATGCCGTCGCCGCCAACGCGCAGCGAGCCCGCGGTGTGATCATCGACGTCCGTGAAGGCACCGGCCGACACGAGCCCGAGTTCGAGGCCCTCGCCGGCGAGTTCAACAAGTTCCTCGCCGACACCTTCGGCAAGGTCGCTTGGCTCGTGACCACCGGCGTCGGCGTGCTTCAGGCGGGCCGCTTCGCCCGAGCCCTCGGCATCACCCTCCGCGCCTTCACCGACGAAGACGAAGCCCGCCGCTGGCTCCTCGAGTGATGCTCGTGCCATGCTCGCCGGCCATGAGGCGGGTGGTGCTGATTGCAATGGTGTCGCTGGGCTGCGCAGACCCGGCACCGGTAGCCGACGAGGGGGGCAGCGGCGGAAGTTCGACCACGACGACGTCGTCAACGACCGGAACCGAAGGCGAAGAGACGGCGGCGGACGAAACCGGACCCGCGCAGCTGTGTACGGCGCTGTACGGCCGTCCAAGCCCATCGACCGGGCTCACCGCAGAGCAATGCGGGCCGTCGTGTCCGTGCCTTGATGGCTGGGTCGCACCCGACTACACCGACGATGACGTGGCCGCGCTGCAGGCCTTCGTGCTTACCGAGCCGTTTCCTGCATTGGACGCAGACCCGTACGAGACCCCCGACGCCTTTCCGCTCGACGACACCTCCGTGTGTGGCGTACTCGTCGACGACGGCAACTACAGCGTGCAGACCTACGCCGACGATGCATCGGCACAGAGCGCGGGCGCCAAGGTCACCCACGACGGCGCCTGCGGACGATGCTCCACGCTGCAGGACCTCGCGGTCTACATGGGCAACGGCGATCTCACCGAGCCGGTCCGCGACTGCGGGGTGCTGGGCCTGAGCCAGGGCGACGAGGCCAACCTGACCTGCCTGCTGGACCTGGGCTTCACCGAACCCTGCGCGCAGATCTGGCTCTACAACACGGCGCATACCCGCGAGGTCTGCCTCGACCCTTGCCTCGCCCAGCTGAACGCGCCGTACCACCTGCCCGACGGCAGCCTCAACGAGTGCCTGCAGTGCGACGAAGACCTCAGCGGCCCGGTCTTCAAGGCGGTCGCCGGTCGCACCCGCCGCAACACCGGGCTGGCCAGCGCGTTGTGTCGCCCGTGCGACGAAGTTCGCCGCGTCGAACACCGCTACTAGGGGTTAAGGGTGGTACGACTGCGCCCATGATCGTCATCGGCGCAGGACGTGTCGGCGGAGCGCTCGCGGAGCGTGCCGCCGCCCGCGAAGTAGAATGCTCTCTGGTCACGCGAACCGACGGCTGGGACGCCATCGAGCAGAGCGATGCACCCATCTTCGTCGCCGTCCGCAACGACGACCTCCAGAGCATCGTCGATCGAATCGACCCGAAGCATCACGGCCGGTTGGTCTTCACCCAGAACGGCATGCTTCGCCGCTGGCTGTCGGCGCAGTCGCTGGCCGCCTGCACGCGGGGGCTCCTGTTCTTCGCGGTCCCCAGCCGGGGTGCACCACTCGAGCCCGGTGGCGACAGCCCGTTCGTGGGGCCCATGGCCGACGCGGTCTGCCGCTGGCTGAAGAGCGTCGAAGTCCCTGCGTCGACCGCGTCCACCGATGCGTTCGCGGTGACGGAGCTCGAGAAGCTCCTGTGGAACTGCTGTTTCGGCCTGCTGTGCGAGCACACCCAGAAGCCGGTCGGCGCGATCGTGGACGAGGATCGCGACCTGTTGAAGCAGCTCGTCGAGGAGCTGCTGCACGTGGGCATGCCTGGGTTCGGCCTGCAGCTCGATGCCGAAGCGCGTGCCGCCATGCTCGAGCGGCTCTGCGCCTACTCGTCATCCATCCCCACCTACAAAGGAGCCGTCAAGGAGTGGCCGTGGCGGAACGGATGGTTCGTCGACGTGGCGCAGGAGCCGGGCCTGCACGAAGACCTGCTCCGGAAGACGGGTCACCTGACTCAGCCCACCTCGCAATAAGGCGGAACCCACGACGGCGTCCCGAAGGCTTCGTACGCGGAGCTTTCGGTCCCATATCGGTGGTCGAGCAAAAAGTTGAGCGCGTCGGCACGTCGCCAAACCCCAACCTCGTTCGGCGGGTAGTCGTGCCCGGTCTGGTGGTCGCACCGCATGCAGAACCCCCCCGCCTCGCCCACGGCGATGGCGTGCGCTGCCGTCGAATATTCGAACGAAAAGCCCTTCACCACATCGTCCGCCCCACCGTGGAAGAGCATGGCCGGCGGCACCCATTCATCAACCTGGGGTTGGCCCGGGAACGCGAGCCCACCGGAGTACCCCACGATTGACGCGACGTACGCGTTGCGTCGAAAGCTGGCTTGAGAGGCATGCAGGGCGCCAGCGCTGAAGCCCACGACGTGAATCTGCCACGGGTCGATGCCCGGGCCTTCGTGGTGTAGACAACCGACGACTTCGTCCATCACACGGAGGTCAGCGTCGCCGATACCCGTCGTCAGGAACCACTCGATGTCGGCCTCGCCTGAAGCCGCGGGCGCAACAACCGTGCCGCCCATGGCAAGGACTGCGTCGACACTCGGGCCACCGATTCCCGCAAATGCTTGCTGAGGATTCCCGCCTGAGCCGTGGAAGAAAAACACCACAGGGCCACCGCTGCCCGCCTCGGGATCCGAGTACACATGGACATCACGCAGGCCGTCTTCGGTCTCGAACGCAGCGAGCTCCGGCATGCCGCCGGTGAGGGCTGGGCACGCGCCCGTGGGCACCGGAATGATCGGCGCCAGCGACCTTGGCTCGACCTTGCCGCCTCCGCTCGACGAGCCGTCACCACCATCGCCGAGTCCACCCGTGCTCTCGTCTGCCCCGGTCTCCTCCGGTTCCGGGTCGATCGCCGCGTCGCCCGTCGACCCCGTCGCGTTGCCCCACCCGTCGTCTTCATCTTCGTCGGGCGCGCCCGTGACCGCCGCGGGCTCACTCGTCGCCGGGTCCTCCTCGCCCCAGCCGGTATCCGGCTGCGCGGGCATCATGGGAGGCAGCTCGCTTGGCGGCGTACATGCGCCGAGAAGGACGCCGAACAGCGCCAAACCTGAGCAAAGCTTGTGCATGCCGCCCAGCAGTGCACGGTTCAAACCGCCGCTGGGCGCCCCCTGATCTCGACGACTTTCTCACAACCGCACGCTGTCTCGTCTCGTGTCGAGACGACGCAACGAGACGCGCGTCCCAATCGATGAACAGATCTTGTTCA
This sequence comes from Myxococcota bacterium, assembly GCA_039024335.1. Taxonomy (GTDB): domain Bacteria; phylum Myxococcota_A; class Polyangia; order Nannocystales; family Nannocystaceae; genus CAJXVA01. The sequence continues at coordinate 15,015 of JBCCQM010000053.1, read as the reverse complement.
AGCGAACTGCGACCACAGCCGCTCGAACGTCTTGCCGAACGCAAGCACGAGCTCTTGGTCGTCGCTGAGCACGAGGTTCTCGTGGTTGTGCTCGGCCGCGCTGCGCGTCCAGTTGTAGCTACCGGTCATCAGCCGCTTGTTGTCGAAGACCGCGAACTTGTGATGCGTGTGGTTCGGGGTATCGTCCATCCGCACATCGAGACCTGCGCGGATCATGCGGTCGACGTCGGAGCCGAGGTCGCGCGACTTGTCGTCATCGGTGATCACCCGGACCGCAATGCCCCGCTTGTGCGCCTTGAACATGGCGTCGACGATCCGGTCGTCGGTGATCGTGAACACGCAGACGTCCGCCGTGGTGCGCGCCCGCTGAAACTCACCGATGATCGCGCGGAGGCACTGCGGGCCGGGCGAGAAGCGAGCCTCGAACCGCGGCTCGGGCTCCGCCTGGGCGCGCGGAAGCAGGGCCTTGATCGCGTTCTCGAGCCAGTCGACCACGATATGCTGATCGGCGCCGAGCTGCTCCCGAGCCAGATCGAACGCTCGGCTCCGGAACACGCCGAGCCGCTGGTCGTCGAGACCACGCTCGTCGACCAGGTCGCGCAGCGCCCGACGCTCGGCCCGAGAGAGGCGGTGATCGTCGAGCATCGAGCGGAGAAGCTCGTCCATTTCGTCCGGACCCATGGCTCGGGATCGTCACGCAGGGACGCTCGGAGCGCAAATCGTCGCCGCGTCAGTGTGGCGCAAACGGATCGCGAATCCCCTCGGGATACGTGCGTTCCCGTGCGGGGACGGCTTCGACGTGCTCCACCGGCGGACTCGGCCGCGCTCGTCGGCGACGGCCCTTGGGACGAGCCTTCGTCGCCCGCTCTTCGGATTCGACCTCGGACGCTGGCGCCGGGGGCTCCACGCGCGGCACGACGCGCGCGACCGCGGACGGCTCCGGCAGCGGCACCACGATCGACGCCAGGAGCGGGCGAAGGGAGTCGGACGACGCGGCCGACCTCGAGAACACCACGACGGCGAGCGCACTGACGCACGCAAGCGCCACGAACGAGGCCGCCCATACCCCCGTCCGCACCCGCGGCCCCGGTGGCGCGGCTTCGGGCGCACGACCGGCTTCGGTCAGCTGACGCACGAACGCGCGGGGCGTCGCGGGACGGTGCTGAGGATCCGTCGCGAGCGTCTGGTCGAGCAGCGCGACGACGTCGCTCGGTAGGCCCAACCTGTCGAGGTCGTTGCGGCGCTCGCCTGCGAGCTGATTGCGTACGCGCTCGGGTCGACTCTCGCCCGCAAACGCGGCGCGACCGGTCAGCAGCTCGACCATGACGCACGCGACCCCGTACAGGTCGGCGCGACCGTCGACGACCTCACCGCGGATCTGCTCGGGCGCGGCATATCCCGGCGTACCCAAGAGCTCGCCCGCCTTGGTGAGGTCGATCGGCGTGCCGCGGCCTCCCGTACACAAGCCGAAGTCCAGCAGTGTGCATCTCCAGCGATCGTTGGGCCCCTTCGAAACGAAGATGTTGGCCGGCTTGATGTCGCGATGGACGACCCCCACCGCGTGGGCAGCCGTGAGCGCGTCGCAGAGCTGTGTGATCACCTCCACGGCCTCCGGCCACGCCATTCGCTCCCCTCGAGCGCTCCGCTTGGACAGCGGCTCCCCTTGCAGCAGCTCCATCGCGACGTACGGAGAGCCGTGCTCGTCCATCCCCACGTCGTCCACGCGCACGATGTGCTCATGGCCCAGCTTGGAGACCGTCATCGCCTCGCGAACGAGCCGGGGCACCGCCTTGGGGCTGGCCCCCGCGCCCGACCGCAGCAGCTTCACCGCGACCAGGCGGCCCAGCGGCAGCAGCTCGGCCTTCCACACCGTTCCGGCGCCGCCACGGCCGATCTCTTCCAAGAGCCGATAGCGGCCGTCGAGCAGCGCGGGCTCGCTGCGACCGACCGTGTCCTGGACGATACGCGCCAGGATTGCAGCCCGCACGCTCGGCGGAGGCGAGGTTCGTGGGGGCTGGCCCAGGTCGACCGGGCTCGTGTCGTCACGCTCCTCGCCCGGCACGCAAAGACGATAGCCTACCGCCGACGTGACGGACGGAGAGTTGCTTGCGCGCTGGCGCGGCGGGGATGCGGGCGCCGCCGAGACCCTGTTCGAGCGGCACTTCGATCCGCTGTATCGATTCTTCCGCAACAAGGCCGACTCGGCCGCGGATGACCTAGTTCAGCGCACGCTGCTGGGCGCATACGAAAGCTTCGAACGCTTTCGCGGGGAATGCTCGTTCCGCACGTACTTGTTCGCGATTGCCCGCAATCAGCTCCTCGGGCATCTCGCCCGAGTCCGCGGCGTAGAGCGGGTCGAGCCCGCGCGGGAGAGCGTTGCCGACTCCGCACCCTCCCCCAGCTCGATCGTTCGTCGTCGCCACGAACACGCCCTGGTGATGCAGGCGCTGCGGCGAATCCCCGTCGACCACCAAATCCTGCTCGAGCTGTTCTACTGGGAGCAGCAAAGCGGCACCGAGCTCGCGCAGATTCTCGAGATCCCTCAGGGCACCGTCCGCAGTCGGCTGCGTCGCGCAAAGCAGCTGCTCGCCGACGAAGTCGCCACGCTGCAGCGCAGTGCGGGTGTAGCGCTGCCCACCTCGGACCAGCTGGACGCGTGGGCCCGAGACCTGCGCGACGACCCCGTTGCGGATGACTGAAAAAAAGTCGCAATCGACTTGGGCTCGGTCCTTACCACCACAGTAAGCGACCATGCGAACTTCAACTCTGCTCGTGCAACGACCCCTCCGCCCCATCGCGGCCTGCATGGCTGCAAGCGCGCTCTTCTTCGCGTCCACGCCTGCGGGCGCGCAGCCGGTGGAGGAGGAGGCGGCTGCCCCTGCACCGAGTCCATCCCCCGCGGCAACCGAGTCGCGTGCGCTGTTCGAGCTTGGATTGAGGGACTACGAAGCGGGAAACTACGGCGGCGCCACGCAGTACTGGTCCGACGCCTACGATCGCATGGCCACGGATCCGACGCTCTCCGCGGGTCGACGGGTGCTGGGCTTCGACCTCGCACAAGCCCACATGCGCACGTGGGAAACCGACGCAGACCCCACGCACCTCGAAGCCGCCAAGCCGCTGCTCGAGTCCTACGTGGCTTGGGTCGACCGCCCGCGGCACACGATGAACGACGCGGAGCGAGAGGACCGTCAGCGTGCGATCGAGATGCTTGCGCAGATCGACGCCGCGGCCGAGCCCGAACCCACGCCCGCACCGCCACCTCCGCGCGTCGATGCGCCTCCGCCTCCCGCAGCGCCCGAGTCTGCGCAGCCTCAGCGCAACGGCCCGGGCCTGCTGATCGCGGGCGGGATTTCGGTCGGTGCAGGGATCGCGGCGATGTTCGCATCGGCGGCGTTCATTCGCGCTGGCACCGACGCGGAACGCCGGTTCGAGGAAGCGGCCGACAACAACGACACCATCGGCATCAACGCCGCCGACGAGGATGGACGACGCGCGAACACTCGCTTCGTCGTGTCGGCCACCAGCGCGTTGGCCCTGACCACCGCGGGAATCACCATGCTCGCCGTCGGCGGCGTACGCCGACACCGGTTCGTCTCGGCCTCGGCCGCGGTCACCCCTCACGGTGGCCTCGCGACGGTCTCGGTCCGCTTCTAGCGATGGGCCGTCAGTGGGTCGCGCGGCGCTTGACCGGCGCGGGTTCGTCCACGCGCTTCGCCACGGCGACCGCGGTCACCGGCACGGCGCGCGTGTCCCCCACGCGGCGCATCACGACCTTGAGGCGAGGAACGCGGACCCACTGGCTGTCGTCGGGAGGAAGCATGCGCCCCATCAGTGCAGTCGATGGGCCACCCGGTCCGACACAGTGATTCCGCCGCCTTTCTCACCGGCCGGCCGCTGAAGTCTCAGCTTGGAACGTCCCGATGAGACGCATCGTCAGGGATAGAGCGTTTCGGCCGTGACGGTCCCGTCAATGGTGCAGACGCCGCCATCGACGACGTTCCGCAATGAGACCCCCTGGAAGCCAATCACCGCTTCACCTTCGGACGGATTCCACGACTCCACCACGAGCGTGCCGCCGATGGTGTCGACACCACCGGGCACGAGCGCGTCGGAGTCCAAGTTGGTCCACGTGCCCTGCCCGATGTCGACCATGTTGATGACGTTGCCGGTGTCGACTCGGTGCTGGCTCGACAGCTGCATCGTGCCTGCACCATCGAGGTCGAACTGGAAGCTCCCCGTGAGCGTAGCGCCGCTGTCGTACACGGACGCGACCCCGAGCGAGCCGTTGTAGGTCACCACCACGCTGCCGCCGAAGTCGACCGCGCACCCCGTGAGCGTGACGTCGATCTCGCCGCCGTCTTGCCGCTCCCCCCCGCCGCTGCTCTCGTCGCCTGCGCCCGTGGTCGGAGGTTCGCCGGTGGTCTCGGGCTCCATCGTGGTGGTCCCGGCATCACCGGTTTCATCGTCGCTGTCGTCGTCGTCCGGGCCGCTCGTGGCGGGCTCGGTGCCGGGCGGCATGCTGGTCTGCGAGGTTGGGTCGGACGACGTCTGCCCCATCGTGGGATCGGTCGTTCCGCCAGTGCTGCTCGCGAACCCCTCGGTGTCGACGCCCCCGTCGCCCGCGTCGTCGCTGCAAGCCGCGGTCAAGCCCACCGCCAAAGAGAGAAGGAGAGTCGATCCGGCTCGTGCGCCCACGGCCATACGACGGTAGCCTCGGCCCATGGTTGCGCCCTACGACGCCTTCTTGGGCTTGTGGCAACTCATCCCCGAGAGCTGCCGCTACGAGCAGGGCGACGCGCCACGTGCGGGCACATACCGGATCGATGAGCCGCAGCCGGGCCATCTTCGCTTCACCGCGATGTGGACCGACGCCGACGGGCACGATCAATCGATCACGTTCGAGGGCCCCGCCGACGGCCGAAAGATGCCGTTCGACGGGGGCGAACTCGCCGATGCGCTCGCGATCGCAGCGGTCTCGGAGCGCGAGCTCAACTCGTACGCGTACCGGGCCGGGCAGGAGCTGATGGTCGCGCAGCGGCAGCTCGACGCGACGGGTGCCGCGATGCGCGTCACCCAGCTCGTTCGGCTGCCCAACGGGGAGCGCCCCGCGAACGTGTCGATCTATCGGCGCATCACGCCGAACTGAGGCGTCCTGCTCAGCACGCGAACTCGCTGCACGACCACGTGCCCTCGTCTTCACAGAAGCACACGTTGCAGTCGTCGCCCGCATCCATGAAGTCACCCGGCGTGCAGCTTCCGGAGTCACCGCCGCCGCAGCTCATCTCGGTGCAGTCCCACGTCCCGTCGAAGCCGCAGAAGCAGGTGTTGCACCCGTCGTCGGCCTCGGTGACCGTGCCTGGCAGGCAGCCTTCGTCGTCGCTGCAGTCCAGCTCGGTGCAAGACCACGTACCGTCGTCCTCGCAGAAGCACGTGTTGCACCCGTCGCCCGCGCTCGTGACGGTCCCAGGGCTGCAGCTCTGGTCGCCGCCGCCGCACGCAAGCTGCGTGCAGGACCACGTGCCGTCGTCCTCGCAGAAGCAGGTGTTGCACGCGTCGTCCGCGTCCGCGGTCGTGCCCGGCGTGCAGCCGTCGCCGTCGCCGTCGCACAGCTCTTCGTAGTCGGAGCAGCAGTCGCCGAACTCGAGGCAGGACGCGTCGCACTGGCACGTGGCGTCGGGGTTGAAGTCGGCGTCACAGCTGGAGAAGCACGTGCCGGCGACGCCGTCGGCCTTGGAGATGGGCTGGCGGGCGTCGGCCGCGTCGTCCTGTGCGGGTTCGGATCCTTCGCCGTCGCAGGCGAACAGACCGAGAGCAGCGGCGAAAACGAGAAGTCGAGAGAGGGTATTCATGGGTCGATTCCTTCTCCGCGCCGACACGGTCGGCCCGGGTTCGCGAGGAAGGGCCGGGCGTGGGGACGATGTCGCGTATCCACCTACGTTTTTTTTCCTCGCGTCGTTGCGCGGTTTGCGGCAGCACGGCGTGACAACTTCGTCCAAGGCGGTTGATACGGTCCGCGCATGCGCTTGTGGACGCTTCTCGCGGGTTCGCTTCTGGTCGGTTGCGGCGTCGATGCTTCGGAGCCAGCGATGGACACCGACGGCAGCTCGACCGGCGAGGCCACGACCAGCGGCGCTACGGTCACCACCGCGCCGCCGACCACCGGCATCACCACGACGGGCGACGTCTCGACGACGGACGTCGGCGAGGAGACGGGCACCGACGAGAGCAGCACCGGCAGCCCTGCCTGCGCCACGCCGCTGGAGTGCGCCGCCCAAGCCGAGGGCCGTGCGGCCGATCGGCTCGAAGAGATCCGCGACGACGACGGCGCGCTACGAGACTTCCTCACCGCCATGCCGCTCGGCGGCGACCTTCACCACCACCTCTCCGGCTCCGTCTACGCCGAGACCTACCTCGCCTGGGCCGAAGCCGAGGGCGACTACTGCATCACCGAAAGCAGCCTCGCGCTGTCGCTGTCGTGCGGCGACGGCAACGACGTGCCCATCCCCAACGGACGGCGCGACTTCTTCCTCGACGTGGTGCGCGCGTGGTCGATGCTGGACTTCGTCCCGTCCCCGAGCGAGTCCGGGGCCGACCACTTCTTTGCGACGTTCTCCAAGTTCGGCGCCATCTCGGGCTCCCGTCACGGGCTGATGCTGGCCGACGTCCGACGCCGCGCCGCGACCGAGAACGTCCTGTACATCGAGCCGATGCTCACCTCGAACTCCACCGCCCGCAGCCTCGGGGAGTCGGTGTGGTCGAGTCTGGGTGGCGGCTCCCTGCAGCCAGGGGACTACGCGGCGTTCCATCAGGCGCTGCTCGACGATGGTGGATTTGGGGGCGCACGCGCACGGCTCACCGATGACGTCGAGAACAGCGAGGCGGTCGCCAACGCCGAGCAGAACTGCAGCCAGGCGAACGCCGCACCCGGTTGCGCCGTCACGACCCGCTACCAAGCGTACATCTCCCGCAGCGGCTCTGACTCGGGGGTATTCGCGCAAATGGTCGCCGCGTACGAGGCCGCGATCGTCGAGCCCAAGCTCGTCGGGCTCAACCTCGTGGGCCCCGAAGATGGCTCCACCGCCATGGCCAACTACGACGATCAGATGAACATGCTGCAGTACCTCGGCGAGTACTACGCCGACACCAGCCCGCTTCGACTCTCGCTGCACGCTGGCGAGATCACGGCGGAGTCCATCCCGGGAAGCTACGCGCTCGACGAAGAGGACCACATCCGCAAAGCCGTCGAAGTGGCCGGGGCGCGCCGCGTGGGGCACGGCATCGACGTCAACTTCGAGAGCGATCCCGACGGCCTCTTCGACCTGCTGATCGGGCGCGACATCCTGGTCGAGATTTGCTTCGCCAGCAACGACATCATCCTCGAGGTGAAAGGCCCCGAGCACCCGGTGCACGACTATCTCGAGCGCGGCGTGCCGGTGTCGATCGCCACCGATGACCAAGGCGTCGCCCGCAGCAGCCTGGGCGCCGAGTTCTTCCGCGGCGCGCGAGATCAGGGGCTGACCTACGACGAGCTCAAGCTCATGGTGCGCGCCAGCATCGAGTACAGCTTCCTGCCCGGAGAGAGCTTCTGGGCCGACGCCGCCGCCGGTCAGCCCGTGGACGCGTGCGAACCCGCCGACGGCGACACCCCCGTCACACAGTCCCCCTCGGATGCCTGCGCCGACTTCCTCGCCGCAAACGAACGCGCCCGGCTGCAGCGCACCCTCGAAGTGCAGTTCGAGACCTTCGAAGCCGAACTGTAGCGAGCAGAGATTGCGCCAGGACTTCCGCGCGTGACTACGCGGACGGCGGCGAAGGTTCGATACGATGGCGAGGCTGCGCCATGCGAACTCCGAGCCTCACCGTCATCCTTCGCCGTGCCGCCATCGTGATCCTGCCGTGCGCCTTCGGGTGCTTCGCCGAGCCAGAGCCGGCACAGAACACCTCCAGCTCGACCGGTGGCTCGGGACCCGGCGCCTCCACGAACGCAGACGGCTCATCGAGCGGTCCCGGTGGCTCGTCCATCTCGGAGACGACGGACGGAAGTACCGGCCTGGATGGGTCGACGACCGGCACCGGCAGCACCGGCAGCATTGGCGGCAGCACCGGCAGCACCGGGGACAGGACGACCGTTGCCGAGTCTTCAGCCAGCGACACGAGCCCGCCCCCGGGCCTCTGTCCGATGTGGCAAGACGAGTTCGAGGACCCACAACCGGTCTGGCAGCAGGTAGCCGGTGACCTCATCGAGCAGTCCGGAGGACGAGTCAACATCACCCTTCCGCAGCAAACCGACGACTTCTATCCGCGCCAGCGCATCCCATGGATGGTCCTGGGCATGCCCGAGAGTGTTCGCTTTCAGATGACGCCCGCAACGCTGCCCACGCAGATGGGGACGCAGCTCAATACGATCTTCGAAGGGCCGCCGGGCTCCGACGTCACGCTCGCGCTCAACTACACTTCGGAGCTGCAGTACCGCCTCACGGTCCGAGAGGATGACTCCGAAACGTTCTTGATGGAGGAGTCGGCGGTCTTTCCCGAGGACGGCTCGGTTCAATTCGAGATCAGCGACGGGATGGCCACGGTTTCCATCCTCGACGAAACGGGCGCGTCGGTCTTGGAGTTCGATTCAGTCGAGATCCCGTTCGCGCTGATTGAAGGCAAGCTTGGCTTCGCCGCGAACAACTGGACCCCAATCCCGGCTGAAGACACCCTCTCGGTCGAGTCCTTCCAGATTAGGTGCGACTGAGCGTCTCCGAGTCGGTCTCCGACCCCACTACGTAATTCGGACAATTGTCGGCTCGTGCCCTGGGCTTCACGCTGGGTGACACGGGATGCGCCGGTGTGCTCCAGGGCCCACCGCGCGCCCCCCTTGCCCTTACGAGCTTGCAATGAACTATCGCGATTTACTCTCCCTCCTCGCCCTCGCTCTGCCCCTGGCCGCCTGCCAGTCCTCGCCGTCCATGGAAATGGACGACACCGACGGAGACGAGCTGTGCGAAGGCATCGCTCCGTGCAACACCGGTGCCGCCACCACACAGACCCAGAGCACCGGAACGACCGGCACGGACGAACCCGACGGCGGCGACACGGGAAGCTCGGAGTCGAGCGCTGACGACGGTGACGACACCTCGAGTGCAGAGAGCACGGGAGAAGAGGCGGCCCCCTGCAGCGACCCCGACACCGCGGCATTCCGCATCTGCCCCACCGACGAGTCCGGGGCACCTGGCGATGCAGGCGTCCTGCTGGGCATGTCGATTCAGGAGCCCGACCGGACCGACATGAACGGGGACACCATCGACGAGAGCGCGGCCGGACCCCGCTGGATGGAGCTGCCACGGGCATTTTTCCGCTTCCCGGCCGGGACCGACTCCTACACGTTGACCACCTGGGACGCCCCCGAGGTCGTGTATTTCCTCGAAGAGTTCCGCGGCAAGTACCCCGGCGTGCCCAACGACCAGACCTGGCCGCCACAGCTGCCGATCGAAGATTTCGCCAACTGGCTGCACGAGGACGTCCAGCGCATCACCTTGGGCAATGAGCCTCCGCTGCACGCGGACCCCTTCCCCGACGGATTCCCGACCGGAGACAGCTACGTCGAGTTCGCGGCCTCCATCATCGACGCCTATCCCGAGTACGAAGACCACTTTTGGATTCAGACCGGCAAGCCCGAGGTCCTGCGCTACGACGCGTTGGGTCCCGCCGGACTCGCCCGCCACGCCGACTTCCTCGACACGGCCTCCGCAGCCGTCGCAGCAGGCATTCTTCCGCCTCGCATCACCACAACGCACAAGCTGCTCGACGACTACCCGGGCGACCGCCTCGACTTCTATCGAGAGCTGGTCACCGACTATCAGACGTACTTCGGTGAAGAGGTCGAGATCTGCTTCCAGGAGTACAAATACAAAGCCGACGAGATGCTCTCGCTCGGGTCTCTGCTTCGCGTCGCCGAGTTCATGCTGGTGATGTCGCGCCTGCGTCACGAGCACGGCGCGACGATCAGCGGCGGCGCGTTTCAGCAGGGCTTCGCGAGCGGCACCTCGAACCTCATCGGGCTGGACGATCAGGGCACGCCAGAGTGGACCGAGACCGGTCTGACAGACCTGTGGGAGCTGTTCGGCTCTTCGCTGACGACCGGCGCGTTCGTGCAAACCCAGCAGCTCAACCGACCCGAAGCGGTTCAGATCGAGCTGTTCGAGGGAGGTGGGCGCCAGTACCTGCTGTACTCCAACACCTCGACCGACGACATCGAGCTGGAGCTCGACATCGGACCCGAGGGCGGCGAGGTCGAGCGCATCGACGACGACCTCGCGCTGGAGCTGGACACCTACAGCGGCGTCCTGCCCGCCGAGTCCGCAGGCCGTATCCGCGTCCGCTGACGTACTGCCCGAGGATGCGCGGCCCCATCCTCGGGCGGGGTCGCTTTTTTTGCCCCCGGTTCACGAATTGAAGGATCTGCTGGGCACCCATGAGCGACCACCAACCTGGTTGGATTGCTCGACATGACTTCTTCTTCGCTTCGCTTGCCCGCTCTTCTCACCGCCGCCGCCGTTCTCGCCACCGGGTGCGACCTCTTTGAGCCGCGCGACCCCGAGGTCGAGTTCGAGGACAAAATCTGCGGCAGTACGGACGAGAACCGTGACCCGGTCCCGGCCGTCCCAGTCCAGGACGCGGTCCTCAGCGGCGCGGTCAAGCGCACCGACGATGGTGGTCTCGAAGTCGTGCTGGCGCCGCTGATCGTCGGTACGGCCGACGTCACGGCCGCCCTCGATGCCGACGCCATGACAGTGGAGATCGACGGTGAAGTCGTCACCGACTTCGAGCTTCTTCCCGTCTCCAACGAAGTCCCCGCGTCCGTCGACGTGATGTTCGTGCTCGACACGACCGGCTCCATGCTCTGGGCGATCGACGGCATGCGTTCGGGCATCGACCTGTTCCTCGACGGTCTCGACGCCACCGGCCTCGACGCCCGCGTTGGCGGAATCGAGTTCGGAGACGAGCTTCGCAGCCAAATCCCGCTGGGCGAGTCCGCCGAGATGCGCCGCTGGCTCGACCTGCTGACCGCGACCGGCGGCGGCGACGGACCCGAGAGTCCCCTCGATGCGATGGAAAAGGCTTACGCAGACGCCGACTGGCGCGAGGGCGCGCTGCGCTACGTCGTCGTGATCACCGACGTCGGCTTTCACGAAGACACCGATGGGAGCGAATGCTCCGAAACGAACCTCGCGTCCACGGTCGACGCGATGAAGGGCGAGTCCCTGCTCACCGTCGTGCACGCGGGTTCACGGGGTGGCGCTGGTGTCGACCCCGACTGGCTGGTTCGAGCCATGGGCGGGCTGTACGTCTCGATCGACGGCTCGTTCTTGTTTTCCTCCGACTTCGATATCTCGCTCGACACCCCCGCGGACGACATCCTCTCCAGCACGCACGTCCTGAGCGTCCCAGCAGCGTCCGCAGACGGCGCCAACACGGTCAGCCTGCGCTACCAGCTGGGCGGCGAGACGCTTCGTTACGACGCCCAGCTCTAGCGGCCCCCCGACAAACGTCGACACTCGCGTGACAACGCCGGGATGTAGAAGTCCTTCGGCCCGTCCGACCCCAAGCACAAGCCCACGCGGGTGGTCGAATCGGTCAAGCGCCAGGTGCGCAAGTCCATCCGACGGGAACGTCGCAAGCCGGTCCCCGAGAACGCAGACTTCTGGGCGTTCGACTGCTGCACGGTCAGTTCGGGGAATGCTCGGCCTGCGTCGAAGCGTCGACGACCGGCATGTCACGAAGAGCACCGGTCGCGCTCGGGCTCGTCCTCAGTGCAAGTCTCGGTTGTCGGCCACCCCCGTCGACCCCGCCGCGCCCCACGAGTCCCGCCAGCGTCGCACGTGAGCCCGGACCCACACCGGAGCGCGAGCCCCCGTGGCGCCTCGTCCAGACCGAGCATGGTCCGCATGCGGTTCTGCTCGACGTCGAGAGCGAGACCGAGCAAGACGTGGGTGAGTTGGTTGCCGAAGTCGAGCTGGACGGCACGGGCCCGGCGGAGCTCGTCGTGGCGTCCGACAACCACTGGTCGGGCACCAACATCGACGTTCACCGTCACGACGACCAGGGATGGCACACCGTGTTCGGTACGTACCTCTTCGAACTTCGGGTGACGCCCTCCACGACGGGCGGAGGCTCGGACCTCCTCGTCTTTCGCGACGAAGAGAATCGGTGGACATCGTCGGGCGCGCTCACCTGCACCCGCTTCGGCTGGGACGCTGCCCACAGGGAGTACGTACCCACTGCAGGGGCGTGCAACGCCGAACTCGGAACCCGAATCCATCCCGCTGAGCCCCCGGAGGCTCAGATTGTGAAGCGATGCTTGGCGCTCTGTCCCTTCGAGACAGGCTCAAGCTTGGCGCGCTTCACCGCCTTGGTCACGCAGGAAATGCCCGCAGCGGCGGGCATGCCGGTGACCTTGACCTTCTGAATTTTTCCGCTGGGGGCGATCGAGAGCGAGACGCCGACCTTTTCCCCGGGGAAGAGCCCGCCCTTCTTGCCGCAGGCGCTCACCTTGTCGGCCACCTTGTCGAGCGCGGTCGACACGTCACGGGAGCTCCGGCGCGCGGGCAGGGCCGGCTCAGGCTTCGGCTCAGGCTTCGGCTCGACGACCGCGACGGGCTCGGGCTTTGGCTCGGGTTCCGCCGCGACGGTCTCGGGCTCGAGCGCAGGCTCGGGCTCGGGCTCTTCGACGACCGGTTCGGGCTGGGCTTCGGGCTCGACGGCCGCGACGGCCTGCGCTTCGGGCTCGGCTTCCGGGGCCTCCGTCTGCACGAAGGTCCGGTACGCAAACGCCAGGCCGACCGTCAGCACGAGCACGCACGCGACGACGGCTGCGACCACGGTGCCCGTGCCCACGCCGCGGCGGTTGTGGCCATCCACGGCCCGCAGCGCAGCGATGAACTCTGCCGCCGAGGAGAACCGCTCCTCGGGCTTCTTCGCGAGAGCCCGCAGCACGAGGGCGTCGAGCTCGGGGCTGATCTCGGCTTCGGGGCACGCCTGGCTCGGCGGGACGGCCTCGGTGTGCACGTGCAGATACACGGTCGCCATCGCGTTGCCGGCCTTGAACGGCACGCCGCCGGTGAGCATCCGATACAGGATGACGCCGACCGAGTAGAGGTCGGAGCGGCCGTCCAGGTCCATGCCCTGCCCTTGCTCGGGCGACATGTAATCGGCGGTGCCCATGATGGCGCCCGTTTGGGTGAGCGCCTCTTCGGAGCCGTCGCGAAGCTTGGCGATGCCGAAGTCGATCAGCTTCACGAACTCGGGGTTGTGCTCCCGCGCGATGATGAAGATGTTGTGGGGCTTGATGTCCCGGTGAATGATGCTGGCCTGGTGCGCGGCCGTGAGCGCCTCGAGCACCTGGATGATGATCGCGCGGGCGCGCTGCCACGGCATCCGACCACCGCGCTTGAGGATCGCGCTGAGGTCCTCGCCGTCGAGGTACTCCATCACGAAGAAGGCCCGGCCGTCGTCCTTGCCGAAGTCGGTGATGTCGACGACGTTCTCGTGGCGGATCTTCGACGATGCCTTGGCTTCCTGGAGGAAGCGGCTGACGGTGCGCGGCCTGCGTGCTCGCTCGGGAGAGAGCACCTTGATCGCGAGCAGCTTGTCGATGGTGAGGTGGCGAGCGAGATAAACCTCGCCCATGCCGCCCTCGCCGATGACGCGCTCGACCCGGTAGCGACCCGCCAAAACCGTGCCCGCGGCCAAGCTGGGCTCAGCTTCACCCAGCTCGGGGAGCGTGACCTCGGGGTCACTGGTGTGCACGGGGTCGGTCGCCACCGAGGCCCAGTATAGCCGCTGTGCGCCGATCGCTTGAGACGCCGCGTGTAGGCGACCTATCATGCGATCGGTGCGCGACCGGACCACGAGCGGCTCGCGAGAGCCTCGGGCTTTCCGCGATGGTGTTCTGAGGCGCACGTCGGTGCTCGCCCTCGCCTTGTGCGTCGGGGCCGGCTCGACGCTCGCGCATGCACAGCCGCCGGCAGAAACCGCGGCACCCGACCAGGGCACCCTCTGGAGAGACGCGCAGGCAAAGCTGCAAACGGCCGACTACGCGGGCGCAATCGACGTTTTGACGGTGCTCTACGAGCAGGTCGTTCACGACCCGGATGCAGAGGCGCTGCGCAACCGCGTCCGCATCGCGCTGAGCGAGGCGCACATCGGCGCGTACGGCGTGGACGGCGAACGTGAACACTTGGTCTCTGCCGTCGACCTGCTCGAGCGCGCGATCGCGTCGACCGCCGCGGGAGATTCCGCGCAAGGAGACGCGCTCGACGCCAAGCGTGCGCAGGCGCAAACGCTGCTCGATGCGCACCCGGAGCCCGAACCGGAACCGCAGCCGGAGCCGGTTCCCGAGCCCGAGCCCGAACCGGAGCCTGAACCGGAACCCGAACCGGAGCCTGAGCTCGAACCGCTCCCCGAGCCTCCGCCCCCCAAAGACGAGGGCCGGCCGCTCATCATCGCGGGTGCCGCACTCGCCGGGGTGGGCATGGTCGGCAATGCGCTGCTCATCGGAGGGCTCGTGTCCGCCAACCGGGCCGTGGACACGTTCGAGCAAGAGCCACAACAGCGTGCGGACGCTCGACAGAGCATCACCCGCGGCAACACCTTGGGCATCGTCGGCGGAGTCGCCGGCGGCGTGCTGACGGTGACGGGCGTGGTGCTCGTCGTCCTCGGCGTTCGCAAGCAGCGCGGCGGGCTCTCGCCCAGCGTCAGCCGCACGAGCGTAGGAGTGCAATGGACCGGACGTTTCTGATCGCGAGCTTCGCTGCCCTCGGCGCGTGTTCGATTCCCAGCACGCTCGGCCTGCCCTGCGAGGTCGACGCCCACTGCGACCCGGGCCAGTTCTGCAACGCGCAAGACGAGTGCGAGGCAGGCGAGCCACAGATGCCGCTCCCGACGATGAGCGGGCCTCCGCCCACGGGTCCGATGACGATGCCGACGGATCCCACCGAGACCAGCGGGACCGTCACGACGCTG
>JBCCQM010000052.1:0-41837 GCA_039024335.1 Myxococcota bacterium | reverse complement strand
CTCGGCCTCCGCGCGTGTTCTGGGGAGGGCGCGTGCTCGCGTTGCTCGCCGGGCCTGGGAGGCGTGGGGAGGGAGGGCGTCGCGTGGCTCGCCCTCCGCGCGTGTTCTGGGGAGGGCGCGTGCTCGCGTTGCTCGCGGCTTCGCTCAGCTGTTGCTTGTGCGGCGCTTGGCGAGCGTTCGGGGCGGGTGGGGGCGTGGCTTATTTTTTGGTTGGGTTCTAGGATGGGCGCGGGGCTTGGGCCCGAGGCGTCACGATGCGGAAAGAGCAAGCGGTCGAGTTGAGGCGGCTCCTGGAAGAGCCGGACGCGACGACGCTGGGGCTGTGTCCTCTGTCGGACTGGGGCGGGCTCGATCGGCGGACGACGCGGCCGCGAATCCAGAAGCCCGGACTGGCGCTCACAGGGTTCACGAAGCACGTCTACAGCGACCGCGTGCAGGTGCTCGGGCTCTCCGAGATCGACTTCATCGTGTCGGGCGACGAAGCCGAGGTGCTTCCAGGTCTGCAGAAGTTCCTCGACAAGGATCCGTGTTGCCTGGTGCTCACCCGGGGCCTCGAGGCGCCGGACTTGCTGATGCGCGAGGCGAAAGCGCGGGGCGTGCCGATCCTGGGGACGGGGTTGATGACTTCCACCTTCATCACCCGGCTGACGCGTCGACTCGAGGAACTCCTCTCGCCGACGGCGAGCATTCACGGGGTGCTCGTGGACGTGCTCGGCGTCGGCGTCCTGCTCATCGGGCGCAGCGGCGTGGGCAAGTCGGAGGCGGCGCTCGATCTGGTGCTCAAGGGCCACCGGCTCGTCGCCGATGACGTGGTCGAGGTGACGGTGCGGCCGCCGGACACCGTGTGGGGGGCGGCGACCGAGCTGCACCAGCACCACATGGAGATCCGCGGCATGGGCATCCTCAACATCACGCATCTCTTCGGGGTCGCAGCGGTCCGCGACAACAAGAAGATCGAGGTCGTGGTCGAGCTCAGCGAAGTCGAAGAGGGCGACTATGATCGTCTCGGGACTGAGGCGCAGGTCTGGCCGATCTTGGCGGTCGATGTGCCTCTCGTGCGCATTCCGCTTCGGCCCGGTCGCAACATCGCGTCGCTGATCGAGGTCGTCGCGCGCAACCAGATCCTCAAGTATCGGGGGCACGACTCGGCCCGCGAGTTTCAAGAAAAGGTCAACGCACGCATCCGCGCCAGCATCAAGGCGCAGGGCGAGGGAACGGTCGAATCGGTGCAGAAGAGCAACAGCAACATGATCCTCGTGACGGAGGTTGAGTAGCCGTGGATTTGCTCGTCATTTCGGGCCTCAGCGGTGGCGGCAAGTCGACCGCCCTTCATGCTCTTGAAGACCTCGGCGTGTACTGCGTCGACAACGTGCCCATCGTGTTGCTGCCGCAGCTGATGGACAGCGTGCGGCACAGCGAAGAAGGCCGCCCAGTTGCGGTCGTCGTCGATGCTCGCGACGCGGAGTACCTCGAGCGCTTCGAAGAGATTCATGGCCAGCTAGTGGCCGCAGGGCACACCGTGGACGTGCTGTTCCTGGAGGCCTCGCGCAATGTGCTGGTGCGACGCTACTCGGAGACGCGTCGCATGCACCCGATGGGAGACCTTCCGGAGGCAATCGATCGGGAGCGGGAGCTGCTCGCCCCCATTCGCGCGATGGCCGAGCGTCCGATCGACACCTCGACGATTACGGGTCGCCAGCTTCGGCAGCTCATGCGTGACCGCTACGGCAGCCGCGGCACGATGCGCCTCGTGCTGACCTCGTTTGGCTTTCGCAACGGCGTGCCGAGCGAAGCGGACATCATGTTCGACGCGCGATTCTTGGACAATCCGTACGAGCGCGAAGACCTGCGGCCGCTGTCCGGCCTGCACAAGCCGGTCTCCGACTACGTGCTCGCTCAAGAAGACGCCAAGACCCTGCTGCAGCACGTCGAGACGCTCGTGCGATTCTCGGCGCCGCGGTCGGCCCGCGAGGGCCGCTCCTATCTCACCGTGGCGATCGGGTGCACCGGCGGGCAGCACCGCTCCGTGACGCTCGTCGAGGCGCTCAAGAGCCGGCTGCAGGACGGTGAGCCGTTCATCGACCCCGCGCCGCGCTTGGTCGTGCGGCACCGAGACGTCGGGGGAACGGCGAAATGAGCTCCGTCGGCGTGGTTGTGGTCGGTCACGGCGACACCGCCAGCCGACTGCTTCACGCCGCCAAGGGCATCGTGCCCACCGGCGGTCTCGACGACGTCGTCGCGCTCGACGCCGGGGTGGGGGACTCGGACACGTTTACCGCTCGCATGTGCGCCGCGCTCGAAGACGTGGACACCGGCGCCGGCGTCCTGCTGCTCGTCGATCTACTCGGCGCCAGTCCCTGTGAGTGCGGGCGTCGCGAAGGGGTCGGGCGCGACGTCGTCACCCTCTCGGGCCTCAACCTCGCCATGCTCTTGAAGCTCTCTAGCCTCGACCGGACGACGTCGACGGCCGAGACGATCGCCCAAGCCTGCGCCGCATCGGCACACAAGGCGGTCCACGTCACCGTCGTCCCCAAGACCCCACCGACCTGACCGTCCACATGTCCGCTCAAGGAGACCACCAGATCGTCAACGACCTCGGCCTGCACGCCCGCGCGGCGAGCAAGCTGGTCGCGCTGGCCAACAAGTTCGACGCCGAGGTGTTCATCGGCAGCGCTGGCCGTGAGGTCAACGGCAAGAGCATCCTCGGGGTGTTGATGCTGGCGGCAGCGAAAGGCACCACGCTGTCGGTGCGCTGCGAAGGCGCGCAAGAAGCCGAGGCCTACGCCGCGCTCGGCGAGCTGGTGGACGACGGCTTCGGAGAGCTGTGACCCGCCGCAGCGAGCGACACGCAGCAGCCGCGGCCAAGGACCCGCGTGCGCGCAGGTCTCTGCGCGGCATCGCGGCCAGCTCGGGCATTGCGATCGGGCCCGCGTACGTCGTCGATCGTCGAAAGCGACACGTCGAGGACCGAGAGATCGAGCGGTCGGACATCGAGCCCGAGCTCGCCAAGTTCGACGCCGCCCTCGCCGACACGCTCTCGCAGCTCGAGCAGATCGAGGGCCGTCTGCCGCACGGTGAGCACCGCCAGATCCTCAAGGCGCAGCAGCTCATGCTGCAGGACCCCGACCTCGCCGGTCGCGTCGGGGAAATCGTCCGCGAAGAGCTGCTCGGCGCCGAGTGTGCGCTCGCGCGGGTGGCCGAGGAGATCCGCGAGATGCTGGAGCAGGCCGACGCGGTCCACTTCCGGGAGCGCTCCTCGGACATCACGCTGCTCGCTGAACGGGTGCTCGCGAACCTGCTCGGCAATCGTCCGCGGACCCTCAAGCCGCCCGCCGGATCCATCGTCATCGCGCACGACCTTTCACCTGCCGACACGGCGGAGATCGTGCGTTCGGACGTCGTCGGCATCGTGACCGCGGTCGGCGGAATGACCGGCCACAGCGCGATCATTGCCCGCTCGATGGAGCTACCCGCGGTCGTTGGCGTGGACGACGTGGACACGGTCGTGGAGCGGGGCGACATGGTCGTCGTCGACGCGATCCATGGCGAGGTGCTGCTGCGCCCCGACGAGACCGAACTCGAGCGGTGGAACGAAGCTCGCGGCCGGTACGACCGATTCGAAGACCAGGTCCAGCGCGAGCACGGCCTGCCGGCGATGACGCGCTGCGGCGAGCACGTGACCTTGCGGGCGAACGTAGCCATGGCCGAAGAGGTCGCCTCCTCCCGGTTCCACGGGGCGGAAGGCGTAGGGCTGTTCCGCACGGAGTTCCTCTACATGGGACGCGATGCAATCCCGACCGAGGAGGAGCACTACCGGCACGCCAAGCACGTGTTGCGGCAGATGGCGCCGTACCCCGTCTTGTTCCGTACGTTCGATCTGGGCTCCGACAAGCAGTCGCGCCTGGTTCGCTTCGAGGAGACCGAGGTGAATCCGGCGATGGGCCTGCGCGGGCTTCGGCTGGCGCTCAAGGAACGGCCCCTGTTTCTGGCTCAGCTTCGGGGACTTCTTCGCGCCGCGGTGCACGGTCCGCTGCGCATCATGCTGCCGCTGGTCAGTGGGGTCTCGGAGCTCAAGGTCGCGCTGACGGCCGTCGAGGAAGCCAAGGCGCAGCTCGAGGAGTCCGGCTGGGCGTACGCGCAAGACGTCCCCGTCGGCATCATGGTCGAGATGCCCTCGGCGGCGATGGTCGCCGACAAGCTCGCGAAGTACGTCGACTTCATGAGCATCGGGACCAACGACCTCATCCAGTACACACTGGCAATCGATCGGGAGAACGATGACGTCGCGTACCTGCACCGGCCTCTGCACCCGGCGATCCTCCAGCTGATCAAGCGCATCAGCGATGCGGGCAAGGCCGCGGGGGTCCCCGTGAGCCTTTGCGGGGAGCTTGCGGCCGACCCTCGGTACACGTGGGTGCTCGTGGGGCTGGGCGTGACCGAGCTGAGCATGCATCCTTCGGCCATCCCGGTGATCAAGAACATCATTCGAAGCTCCGAGCTCTCGGACATGCAGGCGCTCGCCGCTGCCGTGCTCGAGTTCGACGACGTCAGCGATGCCGAGCGCGTCGTGCTCAAGCAGATGCGCTCACGCTTTCCCGAGCACCTCGATCACGGGGGCGGACAGCGGCTCGAGGGCGAGGACGTTTCGGAGTTTGGAGAGGACGCATGACCAACCTCGAGATCGATGCCGTCGCAGGGCAGGGGGCACCGTGGCTGCCGGCGCACATCGCCGACGAAACCCGGCTCGTTTCGCTTCCGTTCGGGCGGGTGTTCGTCTGTGATGTCCATCCAGACGCAGCGGCCGTCGACGCGCTGCCGCTTGTGCTGCTGCACGGCCTGTTCCTCACCCACCACGCGTTCTCTCGGATCATCCCGCCGCTTGCTGCGCGGCGTCGCGTCGTCGCGCTCGACCTGCCCGGCTGCGGGGATAGTGACCGTCCGAACCCGCGGTACGCGGGGCAGTACGGCTTCGACTGGATGGGAGACGCCGTGATGCAGACGCTGGATGCGCTGGGCATCTCACGCTGCATCCTCGTCGGTCACGATCATGGCGGTGCGCTCGCGCTCTCGTTGGCGAGTCGGCACGCCGACCGCTTTGCCCGACTGGCCGTCATGGCGCCGCTGGCTCTCACGGTGAGCCTGCCGCTGCAGGGTACGCTCGCGGTTGCGCCGTCGCTGGGCATCGACGTCTTCCGTCGCACGCTGCGTCGCGGCGACCTCAAGCGATTCCTCGAGCAAGGACTCTCCACGCCCGAGCTGCTCGACGACTCGGATCTCCACGTGTTTTGGGACCGGCTCTGCCGGGTCGGCGGGCGCGAAGCCACGTACGCCATGCTTGGTCAGATGCCGAGCGTCGTGCGGCTGCGCGACCAGTTTGCGGCGGTTCACACCCCGACGACGCTGATCTGGGGCGACCGAGACGCGCTGACGCCACCCGAGCAGTCTGGGCGACTCGCCGCGCTGCTGCCCAACGCGACCGAGTCGCTCATCGATGGATGCGGCCACAACCCGGCCTACGAGCGGCCGGGCGAGGTCGTTCAGCTGCTCGAACGGCTCGAGTAAGACCGCGGGCGGTCAGGTCTCGACGGTCACGCCACGCCAGAACGCCACGTGGTCTTTGATCTGCGCGGCGGCCTGCTTGGGGCTCCGGTACACCCACGCTGCGTCTTCGTTTACCGCGCCGTCGACCTCGACGGTGAAGTAGTTCGCGGTGCCTTTCCATCCACACACGGTCGTCTTCTCGGAATCCCGAAAGAGCGACTTGTCCAGTGATTCGGGAGGAAAGTAGTGGTTGCCCTCGACGACGACCGTATCGTCGCTTTCCGCGAGCACGCGACCGTTCCAGATTGCCTTGGCCATGGGGTTTTCCTACAAGCGAGTACGCTACACTCGCACCCATGTTACCCGTGCGCCATCGGCCCTTGCCGACCCGTGGCGCACGGCTGCGGTCGTGTCTGGCGCTGCTGGCGGCGGTCTGGCTATGGCTTCTCCTGCCCGGCTCGGCGGGCGCTCGCAACCCCGACGTCAAATGGAAGACGATCGAGACCGAGCACTTCTACGTGCATTTTTGGTCGGGCGAGGAAGACGCCGCCGAGCGCACGGCGATGATCGCCGAGAAGGCGTACGCTGAACTGAGTGAGGCGTGGGGGCACGACGTCTACCTCAAGACCCACATCACGCTCAGCGACGTTCAGGACACCGCGAACGGACGCGCCACGGCGAACCCGTACCCGCAGGTCGTGGCGTACGCAACGGCGCCCGAGTCCGGGTCGGTGCTCGAAGCCTACGACGACTGGCTCGACATCCTGATCACGCACGAGCTCGTTCACGTCGTCCATCTCGACACGGTGCACGGCATCGCCCGGGCGCTCAACGGCGTGTTTGGCTTCGGTGTGCTCGGCAAGGTCACCACGCCGAACATCGTGCAGCCGCGATGGATCATCGAAGGCGTCGCGACCATGCAGGAGACGAAGTACTCGGCGATGGGCCGGCTGCGCTCCGCCCAGTTCGACGCGTTTCTGCGCATGGCGGTGCTCGACGGCACGTTCCAGTCGATCGACCAGGTCAGCAACGGCGCGCGGGTCTTTCCGCATGGCACAAGCGTCTACCTGTACGGCTCGCACTTCATGCACTACATCATGGCGCGGTACGGGGAAGACAAGCTCCGGGACCTCAGCCACGTGTACGCCACGCAGGTGATCCCCTACGGGATCAACAAGGCGATGGAGAAGGTCCTCGGCGTCACCTTCTACCAGCTGTGGAAGGAGTTCAAGCTCGACACGGCGCGCCGCTTCAAGGCGCAGGCGCGTCGGATTCGAGCCCGCGGACTCCGCCAAGGTCGTCGGCTGACCTTCGGCGGCGAGACGACGCGCTACCCGATGTGGTCGCGCGACGATGAGTGGATCTACTTTTACAAGGGAGACGGACACCGCGACGAAGGGTTCAAGCGGGTGCGCGCCACGGGTGGACGGATCCGAGAGGGCGTCGGCATTGGCCGGCAGGGCTCCGACGTCGACCTTCAGCAGGTGTTCGATATGGAGGACCCCGGCGCGGCCAGCTTCGTCGCGGCAACGGGGGACATCGTGTTCGACCAGATGGGCACGTACGACCTTCGCTATCGCTGGAGCGACCTGTGGCGGTGGAACGGCGGTGACCCGCGTGGCGCCGAGCAGCTCACCTTCGGCATGCGGGCGAGCGAGCCCGACGTCTCCCCAGACGGTCGAACCGTCGTGTTCCGCCGCAACGACGTCGCCCAGTCACGGCTCGGCTTCTTGGACCTCGACACCGGAGAGACGCAGGAGCTGCCCCCGATCGATCGGCTCTCGCAGGTCTACACGCCCCGCTGGAACCCCGACGGCATGCGCGTGGCGTTCTCGGGCTTCGTCGAGGGCGGCTACCGCGACATCTACGTCTTCAACCGCGGCACCGGCACGACGCAGCGCATCACGGCCGACCGGCACATCGACATGACCCCGTCGTGGTCGCCCGATGGCCGCTACCTGCTCTTCGTCAGCGACCGCGACGACGTCTATAACGTGTACGCCTGGGACACCGAGGCCGAGACGCTGCATCAGGTCAGCAACGTCCTGGGCGGGGCCTTGGATCCACGCGTCAGCCATGATGGTGAGCGGCTCGCCTACGTTGGCTACGGCAAAAATGGGTACGACGCATGGGTGATGGACTTCGACCCCAAGTCTTGGCTGCCGGCCTTGCCGAGCGTCACCGACTTGCCCCCGGCCGAGGACCCCAAGCCCCCGATCGCAGGCAACAACGGCCGCGCGCTGAGCCTGGAATCGCATCGGTACCGCCCGGTCGAGACCTTCTATCCACGCTTGTTCTTTCCCACCGCGCTCGACTTTCAGTCGAACGACTTCGGCATGGGCCTAGGCTTCGAGACCGGCATCACCGACTACCTCGCCTATCACTCGGCCCTGATGTTCTTCAACTACAACCGCGACACGCAGCTTGCCTCCGGCGCGGTGTCGTACACGTTCGATCGGCTTTGGCCGTCGTTCAACATCACGGCGTCCCGCTCGTTCAACACCCGCAGCGGAGGCTTCACGCGGTTCGACTACGACCGCCCGCTGGACTCCGCGGTCGACAACTACGTGGTCAACGGCTACCGCGAGCGCCAGACGATCATGTCCGTGGGGACGCGGCTACCGGTCTTGCGCCATGCCCAGCACAGCGCCAACTTCGGGATGGAGTACGTGTGGCGGCGCTGGGAGAACCTCGACGAAGGCGACAACGCCATCGACCCCAACGCTCCGGTCACGCGGCTGCCGGAGGTCGGCGACGCCGGCGAAGTCGGCATGAGCGCCAGCTACAGCAACGAGTCCGATGGCGGGGGCCGCTTCAGCTACGGCGTGGAGCAGGGGCGCTCGGCGTCGGTCCGCGTTGGCGTGATCGACCGACGGCTCGGGGGCGACTTCGGCGACATCAACACCAGCGTCTCGTACAACGAGACCATCCCGATGCCGTGGCGCGGTCACCAGTCGCTGGCCCTGCGGTGGAGAGCGGGGGCTGCAGCCGGCGGATTCCGCAACCGAGGGGCCTTCTGCGTCGGAGACTACGTCTCCGGCGGCGATGCCATCCGCTCGATGCTGGGACGAACGGGCTTTGGCACGTCGGGCTGCAGTCTGCTGCGGGGATACGGGGTCCGTGCGCTCTCGGGTCGCTACTTTGCGCGCGCCACCGCCGAGTACCGAATCCCCTTGGCCGATGTCGACCGCGGCGTCGGGTCGCTGCCCTTTTTCATGACGCGCGTCGGCGTGATTCCCTTCGTCGACGTGGGCAACGCGTGGACTGACCCCACCGACGTTCGCGATGTGCTCGTCGGCAGCGGCGCGGCGCTCGTGTTCTCGTTCCGCATGGGCTACGCCGAAGGCATCAACCTCTTCCTCAAGTACGCTCACGGCTTCATGCGCGAGTTCGGTACCGATACGTTCCGTCTCGTCGTCTCGACCAACTTCTGACGGAGCCGGCGACCGGGTGAGCAGCGACGACACCGCATCGGCGCCCGCGGGGGCCTGGTCTCGGCTGCGGGCGTGGCTGCACGCGCCCGAGGCGGCCGCAGGTCTCGCGGTCTACCGAGTCCTGTGGGGGGCGTTCATGGCCTGGGAGTCGTGGCGCTACCTGGCCGCCGGTTGGGTGCACAAGTACTACGTCGCCCCGAGCGTGCTGTTCAAATACTTCGGGTTCGAGTGGGTCCACGCGCTGCCGGGGCCCGGCATGACCGCGGTGTACGTGGTCATGATCGTCTCGGGCGTCGCGGTCGCGTTGGGTCTGGCGTACCGGCTGGCCTCGGCGGTGTTCTTCGTCGCGCACACGTACGCCTTCTTGCTGGCGGCGGCGAACTATCTCAACCACGCCTACCTCATCGCGTTGCTCGCCTTCGTGATGATCTTCCTGCCCGCCCACCGCACGCTGTCCGTCGACGCGTACTTCAATCGGGCGCAGGCTCGGCAGACGATCGGCCAGTGGGCGCGGATGCTGCTGATCGCGCAGCTGGCGATCGTGTACGCGTACGGAGGCATCGCCAAGCTCAACACGGACTGGCTGTACTACCAGCAGCCGGTGCGACGCTGGATGGTCGGCTCGGCCAAGCGGGTGCGCGAAACCAACTGGCTGCACTGGCTCGATGGTCTTCGGGAGTCCATCGCCCCCAACGCCACCGCGCTTCCGCAGCAGGCCTACGACCTCGTCGCGTCCGAGGGCTTCACGCAGTTCGTCGCCTACGGCGGGGTCGCGTTCGACCTGCTGATCGGCCCCGCGCTGCTGTGGCGTCGGACGCGACCGTACGCGGCCCTGGCTGCAGCCGGCTTCCACATCTCCAACATGCACCTCTTCTCGATTGGGGTGTTCCCGTGGCTGATGTTGGCCGCGACCACGCTGTTCTTCGAGCCCGACTGGCCGCGTCGCGTGCCGGGGCTGGGCCGGTTCGTGGTGCGCCTGCTCGACGGGCTCGGCCGCGACGCGAAGCCCGAGCCCGTCCCCACGGCGCGCGTCCAACAGCGGCTGACCGGGCTCTGGGTCGGGTGGCTCGCCCTCCAGGTCTTGATTCCGCTCCGCCATCACCTCATCCCCGGCGACGTCGCGTGGACCGAAGAGGGGCACTACTACGCGTGGCGGATGAAGCTCCGCTCCAAGAAGGGAACCGTGGCGTTTCGGGTCGTCGATCCGGCCACGGGCAAGACCTGGACGGTCGACCCCAAGGACGAGCTGAGCAAGCGCCAGGCTCGCAAGCTCCGCGGCAAGCCCGAGCTGATTCGTCAGTACGCCAACCATCTCGTTCGTCGTTATCGCGCCGAAGAGGGGCTCGAGGTCGATGTCTACGTCGACGCGTTCACCTCGCTGAACTACCGCAAGGCCCAGCGGTACATCGACCCCGAGGCGGAGCTCGGGCACGCGGGCTCGACGTGGGGCGCACAGCCGTGGGTGTTGCCGATGACGTGGACCGAACCTCCGCACCCCTCGAACCGTCCGAAGGCGAGGGCCCGATGAAGGGCGTGCTTCGCATCGCGTTGCTGCACCACCCGGTGGTGAACCGCAACGGTGAAGAAATCGCGTCGGTGATCGATGAGTTCGACGTCTTCGACGGCGGCCGCCTCGCGCTGACCTACGGCGTCCCCACGCTGTACGTGGTCAACCCCGTGCCCGCCCAACAGGCAAAGGCGCAGCGGATCATCGCCCACGCCAAGAGCGACGCTCGGGACGCCATTCGTGGCCGCATGAACGCGCTGCAGTGGTGCGCATCTCTGCAGGACGCGATCGCGGACGCCTCGCGTCCAGACCGACCGTGGGTGGTGGCCACGAGCGCGGTCCGACGAGACCCCGTCGCGACCGTGGCCGACCTCCGGGATGCACGAGCGCAGGGCCGCGACGTCCTGCTGATCATCGGCAAGGCGTGGGGACTCGCGCCCTCGGTGTTCGAGGCGTGCGACGCTCAGCTCGAGCCGATCGATGCTGGCACAGGCTTCAACCATCTCTCGGTCCGCAGCGCGATGGCGATCCTCATCGACCGCCTCTGCGCGCCTAGATGATCCAGCTGCCCTCGATGCGGAGCACCTCGACGCCCCGCTCGGCGGCGATGAGCTTGACCTCGGTGCCGCCGGCCACCTCGATGACGGCGGTCAACCCCTCGATCAGCGCGTCGGCGATGAGCCCATCGAGCAGGTGGGGACTGTGCCCGACCTTGATGCGCGCGCCGTCGTTGGCGAGGTGCTCGACGACGAAGCTCGTGCCCCGATGGAACGAGGTCCAGCGTCGGGCCGCGCTTCGCAAGAGCGTTCGCGGCTTCGTGATCGCCAACATGACGCTGTACAGCGGCCCGTCGAACAGCGCGCGCTGACGCTCGTGGCAAAAGCCTCGGAAGTCGTCATCGTCGCGGCAGCTCAGGTCACGGCTGGCCAGCGTGAGCGCGTGGTGATGGACCGTCGGGATCCATGCACTCACGGGGACGGGGTTCTGGGCCAGCGTGCGCAGCGGCGCCGGCAGCGATGGGTAGTCGGGCAGGGGCCGGCGCTCGGTGATCGAGCGGTACAGCGAGGCCTTCGTCTTGACGTCGGGATAGCTGTCGAGCCCGTCGGGCAGCAGGGCGAGATACGCCTGCAGATGCGGGAGTTCGTCGGCCACGCGCCTGGAATCGTACACCTGGCAGAGGCCGCTGCTGCGGCACAATTGAGCCCGGCGGACATGTTCGAGGGGCGGGCGACATGGAGTCGAACGTGAAAGAAGCCGAGGACGACGCCCGAGACAGGGACGCTGCGCTGCTAGGGCGCGTGGCTGCAGGGGAGCGTGCGGCCTTCGATGCGCTGCATCGCGCGCACTACCGCAGCGTCGTTCGGCTGGCCACCGGGATCGTCGGGAGCACGGAAGAGGCGCGCGATGTGGCCCAAGACGTCTTCGTTGCTCTGCTTCGCGTGGCGCCCCAATGGCAGCCGGACGCGCGGGTCTCGACGTGGCTCCGCCGAACAACGTTCAACGTCTCGATGACGACGCGGCGCCGGGTGGCGCGCTGGTGGAGACGCGCGACGCCGACCGGGGCGGCTCCGGTTGGCCCCGAGCGCGCGACAGCCTTGGCCGACCTGGCGATGGAGGTCGGCGCGTGCCTCGACCAACTCTCGCCGCGTCAACGTGCCACGGTGACGCTGCATCTCGACGAGGGGCTGACGCCGGCCGAGATCGCGGAAACGCTCGGCATGACGCCGAACGCAGCTCGCCTCGCGCTGTCGAAGGGGCTTCGCGCGCTGCGGGCCGAAAAAGGCGAGGCTGTCCGCGAGCTGGGGACGGAAGGAGCAGGGCGATGAACGACGAACGACAACGACTTCAAGCGTGGCTCGACGAAGTCGCACCGAACGACGAGACCCAGGCTGCAGACGCCGAAGCCGCATGGACTCGTCGCGCCCCGGCACCCGTGGTCGCCGTCGCGGTTGCCGTGGCTGCGTCTCTCATCGCAGGGCTTTGGCTGCTGCGAGACGAGGGCGGAGTCGAGCAGGCGCCGGCCAGCGGCTCGAGCCTCGTGATGCGCGTGGGGGACGACCTCGAAGAAATCCGCATCCAAGTTCGGGTGCGCAACCAAGGAGAATGACGATGAAAGCACTGATGACCACAGCCCTGATGTCTCTCTTGCTCGCACAACCGGCGGTTGGCGCG
Organism: Myxococcota bacterium; assembly: GCA_039024335.1. Taxonomy (GTDB): domain Bacteria; phylum Myxococcota_A; class Polyangia; order Nannocystales; family Nannocystaceae; genus CAJXVA01. Next base: position 29,183 of record JBCCQM010000052.1, on the reverse strand, counting down.
GCGGACGACCCGCTGGAGGGACTCCCCGACGAAGCCATCTCGCTCGAATTTCAGGAGGCGCCCGTCAAAGACGTCTTCTTGCTGCTCGGCGATATCGGGAAGACGCGCTTCGTGCTCGACGACTGCGTGGCAGGGGCGTTGACGATGAAGCTGCAGGACGTGACGCTGGCGACCGTCGTCGACGCGATCGCGGACGCGCTGTTGCTGCGCTACGACGTGCGCGACGACGGGTCCATCGGAGTGCAATGCGAGCCCCCCGATGCAGAGCCCAACCGAATCGACATGCAGGCGGTCGATGCTCCGCTGTCCGACGTTCTCGAGGAACTCGCGCGCGCCGGCGGACTCGCGCTGCAGTCTCACAGCTGTGATGCGGTCCGAATCGACGTGGACGTGCGCAACGCTCCACCGAGGGCGGTGCTTCGCGAGCTTGCGGCCCAAGCGGGGGCTCATCTGGAGTCGAGTCCGGAGCGCACCGAAGTCCGCTGCGACCCTCCATCCTGACGACGGTCTGCGGTGTCGCTGGTACGATGCCGCGTGGAGTTCTCGCCGCCGGTATTCCGCCGACACGACGGTTATGGGCTGATCGCGAGCCACAAGAACCTGGTGGTGTCGATGCACTGGGGCATCACCACCCTCGACCACGCGAAGGACCTGCGTGCGTACACAGCCGACGTCGTCGCCACGTACGAACGCTTCGCATCGATGGTCATCGTCGCGGGGCGGCAGATTCTCGAGGCTCCCGACGGCCCCACGCGAGACGAACTCAAGGCGCTGATCGCAGAGACGGAGTCGGTGGGGCTGGGCACGGCGTTCGTCGTGCTCCGAGGCGGCTTCCTCGGCGGAGCGGCGGTCGCCTTGCTGAGCGGGCTGTTCATCCTGTCTCGCTCGCGTGAGCCCAACCGTGCGTTTCGAGATGGCGAGACCGCGGCAACGTGGCTCCACGCGCAGCTCACCGAGGGGCCGTGTGCCTGGTCGCCGGGGGAGGTGAGGGCGACCCTGCAGTCCGTTCTGTCCACGGGCGAGACCTGATTCGACGCGAGCCCTGCGCGGCGAAGTCCGGCGATGCCGGCGGCGACGCGTCGATGAATCCCTTGCGGATCCAGTCGCATCGGTCAGGTTCGGCACGCCAGCCGCCCGCGGCTGAAAGGACGACCGACCGTGCCGATCGCGATGGTTGAAAACTACTCGGCGGACACCGAGGGCGCGAGGGCGTGCATCGAGTCCGCATCCGACTTGGTCTTGCGCGCAGCCGCCGAACTCCCGTCAGACGTGCCGATCCGCCTCGTCGACTACGGTGCTGCAGACGGCGGCACGGCGCGGCCCCTTTGGCAGTCGGTGCTGACCAGGCTTCGCGAAACGCGGGCTCAGCAGCCCGTCGAGCTGTTGGCGAACGACCTGCCGTTCAACGACTTCAACGCCTTGGGACAGACGCTGCAGGCGCTTGCCGACGGTGACCCGTCCATGCGCGTGATGATGTCGCCGCGGTCTTTCTACGACGCGGTGGCGAGTGAGCAGACGGTTCACCTGGGATTCTCGGCCACGGCCATGCACTGGCTGCGGCAGCTTCCGTTCCACATCGAGGGGCACACGCACGCGAATGCCGTGGAGGACGCGGCCGTACGCGCTCGCTTTGCGAATGCGTCGATGCGTGACTGGACGGCCGTGCTCGAGCACCGGGCGCGGGAGCTGAGGCCGGGAGGCTCGCTCGTGACGGTGAACCTCGCTCGCGACGAAGCCGGTCTGTACCTGGGCCACAACGGCCGCGACGAGAACATGCACGAGGTCCTTCGGGGGCTTTGGTACGGCTTGGCCGACGAGGGCGCGATCACGGCTGAGGAACGCGAGCAGGCGACGTTCCAGAATTTCTACAAGTCGCAAGAGGAGTTCACCGCCCCGCTTCGCGCCGGAACGTCCGTGCATGCGCTCGGCCTTCGGCTCGTCGAGATGCGCACGGTCACGGTCGGATGCCCGTACCGTCGTGCCTTCGAAGTCAACGGGGATGTTGCCGCGTTCGCCGGGGGGTTGATGCGTACGGTTCGATCATGGAGCCGCCACACGTTCACGACGGCGCTCCAGGCTCGTCGCGCTGAGGATGCCGCCGAGCGCGTGGATGAGCTCTACCGGCGCTTCGAGCAGGCGATCACTGCGGCGCCGGACCGGTTCAGCATGGACTATGTCCACAACCACGCGTGGATGCGGCGCGAGGCGACCCCGTGAGCGTTCAGCTGCTGGCCGAGCACCACGAGCCGGGGTTGAGCCTGTTCGTGGTCGGGGAGCGTGCATCCGTCGACCGACCCGCAAACGGAGGGCTCCGACTGCTCCGGTACGCCTCCGTTGACGATGCCCACGACGAGGCGTTCATGCTCGCCTCGAGAATGACGGACAAGCATCGGCTCTACCGGACTGGCTTTGCAGGCGCGAAGCTGGTCGCGCATACTCAGGAGCGGTTTGAGGTCATCAAGCCAAGGCTCTTCGACGTGGTCGCGGGCGTGTTGTCGGACCTCGGCGGCACGGTGTACACCGGCTGCGACCTGAACGTCACGGCGGACGATGCGGTGAGCCTGGCTCGCCGTACGCCCTATGTCCTCGCTGGCATCGCCTCGCCCGTCGATACCAGCGCAGCAACGGGGCATGGCGTCGTCGGCAGCCTGCTTGCGGCCTCGCACCATCGGCTGCAGCTCGGGAAGGCGCCCGTACGGAGCGTGCTCGTCCACGGCATCGGGGCGGTGGGTCGCGTCGTCGCAACCTCGCTCCGTGACGCGGGCTTTGCGGTGCACACCACCGACGTCGAGCCCAGCCGCGCCCGGGTTCCTGGATGCGTTCCGGTCGACGTCTCGAGGGCGCTTCGCGTACCGGTCGATGCCTTTGCGCTGTGCTCGATTTCGGGGCTCGTCGGCACCAAGGACGTGTCGATGATGCGGTGCGAACTCGTCGTCTCCGGCGCCAACGGTCCGTTTCGCAGCGAGGACGCCGAAACGGCGCTCCGCAGACGCGGCGTCACCGTCGTGCCCGATGCGATGTCGAACGCAGGCGCGGTGATCGTCGACTCGATCGAGCGTTACAATGCGCTGGGCTGGCGACACGCTGACCCGACCTCCGTGTACCGCTTCGTGCGGCACAGCATCGCAACCCGAACGCTCGCGCACCTTCGCGCGTCCGAAGTCCCGACGGCGTACGGCCTCGACGATGCGCCGTGCGGCGTCGACTACGTTCCTGCCTTCGCGGCGCACCCGGAGAGCGCATGAGTACGCGGTACGACATCATCATCGTGGGGGGGTCGATGGCTGGCCTCGCGTGCGCCTATGCGCTCCGCGCTGCGGGCACCCGCGTCTGCGTGCTCGAGGGGGAAACGCCCGGCCACGCAAAGAGCAGCTCGTTCGGCACGAGCCGCATGTTCCGCGAGATGTACAGCGACCCGCACCTGTGCGGTATGTCGAGGCGCGCGAACGCGATGTGGCGCGCGATGGAAGACGAGCACGACGTCGTGCTCCGCGACGTGCACGGGCTTCTCTTCTACGGGGAGAGCTGGGACGAGGAGACCATCGAGGGCAGCATCCCGGGAGCGCGGGCGGTGATGACCGAGCAGGGGATTCCGTTCGAATCCCTCGACGCTGCCGCGATCGCTGAACGATTTCCCATGGCCCCGCGCGGTGACTTCGTCGGGCTGTTCGAGCCCACCGCGGGGGCGATTCGGGCCGACCGAGCCTTGGCGACGTTCCGGAGCGGTGCAGAACGTGGCGGCATCGAGATTCGAACGGGGGCGCGGGTCACCGCCATCGAGCTCGATGCTGGGCACGCGCGCGTGCGGACGCGCGAGCACGTCTTCGACGCGGAGCAGGTCGTGGTCGCGGCCGGAGGCGCAACGAACGAGCTTCTCGCGCCGCTGGGGTTGGACCTGCCGTTGACGCTTTGGGCGATGCTCTGGGGGTACTACGCGGTGGAGCCCTCGCTGGCGCGGGCCTACCCGCAGTGGTTCTGCTTTCAGCGAGAGCGCCCCCAAGCGCTGGACGGTGGCCTGTACTACGGCTTCCCCGTCGAGAGCCTCGATGACCCGATGATCAAGGTGGGGATCGACTGGGCGCCGACGTCGATGCGGACGCAGCGGCTCGCCGCGCTTCCGCGAGAGCCGGTTCAGCACCTCGCCGAACTCCTCGACGCCTTCGTGGCGACCGGCCTGCGTGGCGTCGGTCCCGTACGGGAGCGTCAGTGCAGCCCATACACGATGACCGCGGATGCAAACTTCATCGTCGACCGGCTGCACCCGCGGCTGTGCACGTTCACGGGCGGATCGGGCCAAGCGTTCAAATTTGCGCCCCTGCTGGGTTCACTGCTCGCCGACCTCGCGCTCGACCGCCGCATCGACCTCGACCTCGCGCCGTGGAGCGCCTCTCGTCCCGCGCTGCGGGCCGCCGCCGCATGAACGGACCGCGCGCGGCGTGGCCCGCTCTCGCGGTCGTCGTCGCCAGTCTCGGCGGCTTCTTGGTCGCGGCCGCCGTGGACTTCGAGTCGACGTCGGCATGGGTCGCGTCCTCGTTCGCATGGGTCGCAGACGGGTGGGGCGCGGCGTGGCAGTGGCTGCTGCTGGTCAATCTGCTCGTCGCGGTGGGACTCGCTGCTTCGCCTTGGGGGCGGATTCGGCTGGGGGGCGCGAAGGCCCCGTCGATGTCCACGCATCAGTGGGTGGCGGTGCTGTTCTGCACGCTGCTCGCCGGAGGGGGCGTCTTCTTTTCGGCGGCAGAGCCATCCATGCATCTGGGGACGCCGCCCCCCGTATTTGCGGATCGCGCGGCAGGGTCTTTGCAGGCTGCATACGCCGCCCTGGCGCAGTCGTATCTGCACTGGGGGTTCTTGGCCTGGTCGATTGTCGGGACGTGCGGCGCGATCGTCATGCTCCGTGAGCACGAGCGTGGAGCGCCGCTTCGCCCCAGCACGCTCTTGCGACCGCTGTTGGGACGCTACGCAGAGCAGCCGATTCTCGCGGGTCTGGTGGACGGAGTCTCGATGGTGGCAGCGCTGGTGGGGACGATTGGTCCGCTGGGGTTCTTGGGGCTTCAGCTGGCCTACGCGCTCGAGGTGAAGCTCGGCGTTTCGGGCGGCTTGCAAACGCAGGTGCTGGTGATCGCGTTGCTCGTCGCGGTCGCGGCCACGTCTGCTGCGCTGGGGATCGAGCGAGGCATCGCCGTCCTCTCCCGACTCAACGTCGGTCTGGCATGCGTCGCGTTCGTGCTGCTGATTGCCCTGGGCCCCACGACGTTTCTCGGCCAAGCCCTTGCGCATGGGCTGGCCGACTACGCCGCAGAGTTTCCCGTGCTGGCGTTGACCCGCTCCAACCCGGCGTGGCTTCGTGGGTGGACGGTGTTCTACTGGGCGTGGTTTCTCGGCTACGGGCCGGTGATGGCGGTGTTCGTTGCGAAGGTGTCGCAGGGTCGTACCGTCCGCGAACTCGTCATCGGCGTCGGCGTGCTCGCCCCGCTGGCGACCAACCTCTGGTTTACCGCGCTGGGCGGCACGGGGATGGGCCTCGAGCTGCTGAACCCCGGCGTCGTTTCGGGGGCGCTGTCCGAGGGGGGCATGCCCGCAGCCCTCTTCGCGATTTTGGACCAGCTTCCCGCGAGCGGGCTGCTGACCGTCATCTTCGTGGTGTTGGTGTTCGCGTTCCTCGCGACGTCGGCGGACTCGATTGCGTTCACGACTGCGATGGTCACGAGTGGCCAGGCCGACCCGCCTCGGTGGATGCGCGTGGGGTGGGCGCTCGTGATGGGACTCGTCGCGTCGGTGCTGGTCGCGATGGGGGAGGGGAGCGTGACCGCTCTGCAGTCGCTGATCGTGCTTGCAGCCCCCCCAGTCTCGTTGATTATGGCCGCAGCCGTGATCGGCGCCCCGCTGTCCCTCCGTCGATCGTCTTGAAGGCGGCCGCTCGAAGCTTGACGCGCGCCGTCCATCTGACATCGTGCGACCGTGGTCGACCCGATCCGCTACACCGATCTCGACACCGGCGAGGTCCACGAAGAAGCCGTCTACGGCGGCACCTGGATCAAGATGCTGTACGGAACCCTGCCGGGCCGCATGGTGTCGGCTGCGGTTGCGCTGCCGCCGGTCAGTCGATTCTACGGCTGGCTTCAGGACCGCCCCGCGTCCAGTCGAAAGGTCGCGCCGTTCATCGAGGCGTTCGACATCCGCATGGAGGACTTCCTGCCGGAGGAAGGGCGCAGCGCGGAGGACCCGTACTCGACGTTCAACAAGTTCTTCACGCGCCGCGTCACGGCGACGGCGCGCCCCTTCGCCGAACCCCCGAGCTTCCCGGCCCCGTGTGATGCCCGGTACTTCGCGTACGAGACGCTCAACGACGCGGTGCGCATCCCGGTGAAGGGCTCGCTGTTCAAGGCCAGCGCGCTGCTTCGAAACGAGCGGTGGCAGTCGCACTTCGAGGACGGACCGGGGTTCATCGCCCGCCTGTGCCCGGTGGACTACCACCGGTTCCACTTCCCCGACGACGGCCGCGTTCTGGACACCTGGCGGATCCCCGGAGCGCTGCACTCGGTCAACCCGTGGGCGCTCGCCTTTCGCCAGGACATCTTCATGACCAACGAACGCGAGGTCACCATCCTGGAAACCGAGCACTTCGGCAAGCTCGCGTACATCGAGGTTGGGGCGACGTGCGTCGGCAAGATCGAGCAGACCCACACGGCACCGACGTTCGAGCGCGGCGACGAGAAGGGCATGTTCTTGTTCGGTGGATCGACGGTGATCGTGATCGGAGAAAAGGGCCGTTGGCGCGTCGATCCGCGGATCCTCGAGAACACGAACGAGGGCATCGAGACCTATCTGAAGATGGGTCGCGCGCTCGGCGAGGCGTAGGCGGAACGATTGCCTAGGAGCAGCCAGATGCAATACGTTTGCATCTGAATGCTGTTCCGAGACAGCGCGCCGGTGGCGGCGGCCTTGTTGAAGCGCGACGAATGGCAGGCGGATGAGCCCGACGCCTCCCTCGAAGCGTGGGTGCGCAGCTACGTTGGCGACCGCGTACGTCGTGCGCGCTACGTCGCGGCGGCGTCGACTCATCTTCACGCCAAGCGCATCGATACCGAGCGGGTCCATGACGTCGTGCTCGTCGGCGGAGGTCTCCATGCCGCCGCGTTCCTCTATGCGCTCCGAGGATCCAATCCCGCGCTCGACGTGCTCATCGCCGAACGAAGCGAGGAGATTTGCTCGACATTCGCGCGGCTGGGCGACTCCCTCGTTCTCAACTCGCCGACCTTCTCGAGAGTTGGCTTGAACGCGAACCTGGTCCCTGGCCACTTCGTTCAGGTCAGTGACTTCGACGAAGTCGCGCAGCGGCCGTTCCCCACCGCCAAGCACCTACACCAGCTCGCGACGATGGTGATGTTTCACGCCGATGCGGACATCGAGTTCGGGTTCGAGGTCGAAGACGTCCGTCGGTCCGGCGCGACGTACGTGCTCTCTTCGAGGGATCGCACGCTTCGCGCCAAGAGCGTCGTCATCTGCAACGGCATGGGGGCCCCGACCACCGACGCATACGAACACGATGCGCGCTCTGAGCGCGTCGTCTTTGGCGATGCATTCATCGCAGCGTGCTTCTCCGACGCAGACCATCTCGAGTCTCTGCGGGGCAAGACCGTCGCCGTGGTCGGGGCAGGAGACACGGCGAACTGCGTGATGGAGTACCTCGTACCGCTGAGCTATCCGAACGGCGAGTACGGGTTCTCTTCCGCGTCTGCGATCCTGCCGGCGTCGATTCTTTGGATCGGGCAGCAGGCGCGTGACGTCCGGGAGTACTTCTTCGCCAACAAGCGGCGGTACTGTCACGCAGGTGGGGTCATCGAGCTGTGTTGGAGGGGGGAGGAACCGCTCGAGCTGGCGGAGGAAGTCTGGACGGGCGCAAAGCGGACGCTACGATGCGTGCCTGAGCGCCTCGTTTCACTCGCACATCGCCGGGGGCAGGGTCGAACTCGCGACCGCATCTGAGCGCTTCGAGGCGGACCTCGTCATCGAGTGCACGGGTCGGTTCAACGCACTGACCTCCTCGCTGCTCCGGCGCGAGATTCAGTTCGTCGACGGGAACATCACCCTGTTCGGTGGACGCTGGGACGAGGAACTTGGACGCCACACCGCGATGCCACGCGAGCTCCGGGGGCGCCGCATCGCGTGCAGAGTCCTCGGCGAACGGCTGTTCTTCATGGGGGCCGCGTGCCCTCTCTGCGCGTTGATTCCTGATCACGAGGCCGGGGACGGGTCGATGCAGCACCAAGAAGACCGTCCGAGCCTGACCGACAGCAAGTGGTCACTCGAGCATACGCTTCCACGGTCGGTTGCATTCGCGGAGCAGTTTGCCCGTAGCGCCTGGAGCGACTGAACGTCGCGACGACGTCAGCAGCCGCAGGGGCTTTCGTCGATCTTGAACACGAGGCGGCGCAGGCTGTCCTCGACCACGGGCGGCGAGCGATGCACGGCACCGGCGCCCCGGTTGTTGGGGAACGACTCGCCCTTTAGCAGGATGACGTCGCCGGGGTTGCACTGCTGTACGGCATTGGCGCAGCGCATCACGGAGCGGTTGGCCTCTTCGAGGTCCACGTCGATCCGCGCCAGGTTCTCGCGCACGACGTCGTCGTTGTGAATCCACTGCGTTCCGGGGCCGGCGAAGGTGCACAGCAGCCGCACGGTGACTTGGTCGGCGTGGAACTTGCGGCAGGCGTCGTGCGCGACGACCGAGAGCTGCGCGTGGACGTGGCGGCGGTCGAGCAGGGCGCCGTACTCTCGCGTCAGTGCGGCGAGGTCCCGCCGAAGCAGGCGTCGGGCCTCGGGGCTGCGGACAGGCTCGAGCAGTTCGTCGAGCTCGGGCGCCGTCGCGTCGACGGTCGCGCTGTGATTGAACGTCGGTCCGTCGGCGACGTCGGCGAGCGACGCCGCCAGCTCAGGAGGCAGCGTGCGCTCCCGGACGAGAGTGCTGACGCCGAATTCGAGCAGGTCTGCGAACGGCCGCGCGCGCGTCGGCTGCGCTGAGGATGTGCGTTGTTGGAGAGGGCCCACGCCCTCTTTTAGACGCACCGGATATGCAGATGCAATGGTGTTGCAAGTGGCCGCTCACGCGCCGCGAACGAGCGCTGCGGCCGCGAGCGCCGCAACCACGCCGTCGTCATCGCCGAGCGCGCCGGGCACCAGGTGGATGCGGGCCCCGGGGTGGGCCGCGTCGACGTCGGCGACGAGCTTGGGAACGTCGCGCTTGAGGTGTCGACCCCCCGCGGAGAGGAACGCCGCGACCACGCGAACTTCGGTCGCGCCGTCGCGAACGAGAGCGGCGGTGACGTCGGCGAGCGAGGGCGCGATGAACTCCATGTATGCGAGTACGACCGTCGGCCCGCTGCGCTCCGCCGAGAGGGCGTTGGCGGCCTCAGCGACGCGCTCGAGCGGACGCCGCCAATCGGGGTCTGGGCTGCCGTGGGCGATGAGAACGATGGGCGCGGTCATGAGAGTCCTTGCAGAGCGGTGAAGAGGGAGGCCGCGGCTGCGGTCGCAGGCACTGCGGAGAGCTCTCGTCGCAGCCGGTAGCCACGCCGCAGCGCCTCGAAGGCGCGCGGACGTGCGGCGGGGTCGAGGGACGTCAGCGCCCGTACGCTCGTGTCGGGGACGTCGAGCGGATGAAGCGTGCGGAGGACCGTTTGGGCGTCCGCATGCGGCGGCAGGGGATCGAGCGAAGAGAGCACCTGCGACGCATCGAACGTGGGTGCGCGCCCTCGATGCTGCTGCAGAGCGTCGTGAATCATTCGGGTGCCGCGGGCCTTTCCCTCGGCGGTGTAGCCGGCGATATGCGGGGTCGCCAGCCGAACTGCCGGGTGGTCCAACAAACCGGCGCGCACGTCGGGTTCGCCCTCCCAGACGTCGAGCACGGCCGTGCCGCGACCTGCGTCGAGCCAGGCCTGCAGCGCGGCGTTGTCGACCACGTCACCGCGGCAGGTGTTGAGCACGAGCGCTCCATCGGGAAGGATGCCCAGCGCCTCGGCGTCCAGAAGGTGCTTCGTGGCGTGCGGGCCGTGATGCACCTTGGGCACGTGCAGCGTCAGCGTCGCGCATCGACGCAGCAGCGTGGAGAGGGGCAGGTAGGGCTCGTCGGTCAGGCCTGCCTCGGCTCGCGGAGGATCGCAGACGAGGACCTCGTGACCGAGTCGCCGCAGCGCGGTGGTCAGGCGTCGCCCAATCTGGCCGAAGCCGACCACGCCGACGGGTCCGGCGAAGCCGCCGAACGCGAGCAAGGCGGTCAGGACGTATTCGGTGACCGCGCGGGCGTTGCAGCCGGGCGCGTGGGCAAAGGCGATGCCGAGCGCGTCGAGTGCTTCGCGCGCGACGTGGTCCGTGCCCGCGGTTGCGCTTCCGACGAACCGCACTGGGGTGCCCTCGAGCAGCGACGCATCAACACGCGTGACGCTGCGGACGAGCAACGCGGTCGCGTCGGCTAGGTCCGCGCGGGTGAGCTCGGGGCCCCGGCACCGGCGAACCTGGCCGAACGCCGCATCGAGGTGCGGGATGGCGTCGTCGGCGACGATCACGAAGTCGCGGTGGCTCGAACCTCGACGGACAGGATGTCCTCTTGGGACCGAAGCTGGTCGAGGAGCTTGTCGGTGGGCTCGCGCTGCACGGTGATGGTGGCGCTGGCGGCTTCGTTGCCGCGAAAGATGACGTTTTGCATCTCCTGCACGTTGGTGTTTTCTTCGCGGAGCGCACCGAGGACGGTCGCGAGCACGCCGACGCGGTCGCGGTGGCGGACGACGATGCTCCAGCCCGTCTTCCGCGGCGGCAGCACGTTCACCACGTTTGCGACGGCGCCCGTGTCTAAGAAGCCCTTCAGGATGCGCACGACCTCGGCCACGGTCGCCAGCTGGGCCTGCTGCGTCGACGCGCCGATGTGCGGGGTGCCGTAGAGGCCGTCGAGCTGCTGCATGTCGCCTTCGAACGCCGCATCTCCGCCCGAGGGCTCCTGCTCGAATACATCGAGCGCCGCATGGATGCGGCCGGCCTGCACGGCTTCACGCAGGGCCACGTCGTCGACGACGCCGCCGCGGGCGGTGTGCAGCAAGAAGGCGCCGTTCTTCATCTTGGCGAACTGGGGCGCGCCGATGAGGTGCTTGGTGGCGTCGGAGTACGGGACGTGGACGCTGATCGCGTCGGCGTCGGCGAGCAGCGCGTCGAGGTTGGGGTATGCGGTGACGCCGTACGACTCGGCTCGGCTCGCCGTGAGGCTGCGGCTGTAGGCGCCTACGTTCATGCCGAACGCCTGGGCCCGCTCGGCGACGGCCTGCGCGATGGCGCCGAAGCCCACCAACCCGAGCGTGCGACCGAGCAGCCCCTTGGCTTTGCCATAGTGCTTCTTGCGCCACTTGCCCGCGCGCAGGTCGGCCACGGCGTCGGGGATGCGACGGTCGAGGGAGAGGAGCATGCCCATCGTCAGCTCGGCCACGGCGATGGCGTTCCGCCCGGGGCAGTTCGCGACGTAGACCCCGTTGCGGCTTGCGGCGTCGAGGTCGATCGTGTTCACGCCCGCGCCGGCCCGGATGACCAGACCAAGGTTCTTCGCGGCCTCGAACGCGGTTGCGGTGACCTTCGTGGAGCGCACGACCAAGGCCGCTGCGCCGGTTTCTCGCAGCGCGTCGGGTAGCGCATCGGCGGTGAGATCAGGCCGGGAATCCACGGTCAGACCCAGCTCGCGCAGGTCATCGAGTCCTTGGGGAGGAAGCTTGTCCGCGATGAGCACCAGCATGGCTCCATCCTTATCACAGGGGTGGCGCGCTCCCGCGGCGCGCGATATCTCAACCATGCGTGAGCTTGCGTCGCCGATCGTGTTTCCTGGGACCGTGCATCGCGGCCGTCTTCGCGTGCTCCTCGGGCACGGTCGAGCCGGCCGCGACGGGTGACGCGGAGGTGTCGACACCGTCCGAGGTCGCGCCAACCGTCGAGGCTCCCAACGACGTGGCGTCACCGGGGCGGGACGTCGAGCCTGCACCCAAGCCGGCTCCGCCTCCGCTCCCCACCGCCACCGACGCGGGCTCGTGCCCAGCGTCGGACGACCCTGCCGTCGGCATCATGGTGCTGCCGTTTCATCCGGTCCAAGGCGAGGTGGTCACGGTCGTAGCGGCGACGTTGCAAACCGAAGCACCGCTCGCGGTCCGCGTCGACTCGGGCGCCGGCGAGCCGCTGCCGGTGGAGCTGACGTATCGGCCCGGCGTGCCCTCGGCCACGATCGCTCGCTTCACGCCGTCGGCGAACGCGAAGGTCGTGGTGGGGCAGGGGGGCACCGGCCAGGCCTGCATGACGGTGCGGCCGAAGGCGGCCAAGAAGCACCGCCCGCGTCCGCTCTCCGAGGCCTATACCTGGCCCGCGAAGCGCCGCTGGGACGCGGGCGAAGAGGCCCTGTTCTCGGCCTGGGTGCGCGAGATGTTCACGGCGCCACGCGGAGACGAACTCGCGTGGGCGCGCCTCGACGAGGTCACCTCCGATGCGTCGCGCAACCTGCTGCACGACGCCTATGGATGGGGGGAGGACGACGCGGACGCGGGTCTTCGCATGAAGCCCGACTGCGCCGACACGCCCTACTTTCTGCGGGGCTACTTTGCGTGGAAGCGTCAGCTGCCGTTCGCCTATCGCCGCTGCTCACGCGGGCGCGGCAAGGCACCCAAGTGCGGACCGCTGCACGGGACGGTCGGCGCACCGGAGCACGAGGCCGACGCGCGCAAGCCCGGGGAGCTGGGGCAGCTTCAGAAGTACATGCGCCGCACGCTCGGCTGGGGCGTCCATTCCGGCAACGGTCGGACCGCGCTCGCCGACGACGAGACGGACTTCTACCCGGTGGCGCTGCGTCGTGGCGCGCTGCGGCCGGGCACGACGTATGCGGACCCCTACGGTCACCTCTTCGTGCTGGTCGAGTGGATGGAGCCCGAGGGCGATTCGCCGGGCATCCTCTACGCGATCGACGGGCAGCCGGACGGCAGCATCACGCGCAAGCGCTTCTGGGAGGGCAACTTCTTGTGGAATCCCGACCCCGCGCTCGGCGGCAGCGGCTTCAAGAACTTCCGCCCGCACGCGGTCGCCGGCAGCTCCGAGGAGCCCGTCATCGAGGTGCCCGACAACGCGACGCTGCAGACCAAGGCCGGCTATGGCGACTACAGCGACGAGCAGGGGCGGCTCAGCCCCGAGGCGTTTTACGACACGATGGACGCGCTCATCACCCCGGGGCATCGCGACGCCATCGAGGCGCAGCGCGCCGCGGTCCAGGCGTTGTTCGAGGCTGCGAAGGTTCGGGTCACCTCGGTGAAGAACGGTGATGGGCACGTCGCGAAGGGGGGCGTGATCGACATGCCCGACGGACACGCGATCTTCGAGACGACCGGCGCGTGGGAGAACTTCTCCACGCCCGCCCGCGACCTCCGGCTGCTGATCGCCATCGACCTCGTGCGTGGCTTCGAAGCAAAGGTCGCGCGCAACCCCGGGGTCTATCTCGAGTCCGGCCAGACGCTCGATGCACTCAAGGCCGACCTCTCGAAGACGCGGGCCGAAATGCTGGCCAACCCCGCGCTGCAGTTCACGTACACGCGTAGCGACGGAAGCGAGTGGTCCCTGGGCGTCGCCGAGCTGCTCGAGCGCGCGGAAGCGTTCGAGCTCGGCTACAACCCCAACGACTGTCCCGAAATCCGCTGGGGGGCACCCGAGGGCAGCGCCGAGCGCAAGACGTGTCGCCGACGGGCGCCGCCGCTCCAGCAGCGCAAGATGGCCGCGTACCGTCCATGGTTCGCGCAGCGCCAACGACCGCCACGTGGGGATCCGGGTCCGGCGGTCGAGTGACCGGGGCAACCTTCCACGCCGAACGGGGGCGCATTCGTTTGACCTTGCACGCGCGCGCGCCGACACTACGGATCCGGGGGACACCCCGACACGATCATGGGCTTCGAGGACAAGCGACGCAGCCAACGATACGACGCCCAGCTCGCGCTGCGGGTGACGCGGGGTGATGACACGGTGGTCGGGATGACCCAGAACGTGAGCCTGGGCGGGGTGATGGCCTCGGTGCCGCTCGAGCCGGTACCGGCGCTCGGCGAGCGACTGCAGCTCTCGTTCTCGATCCCGCAGCTCGACGCGCCGATCGAGGTCGAAGCCGAGGTGCGCTGGGCGGCCGAGTCCGGACTGGGGCTTCAGTTCATGACGGGTCTACGTGCGAAGCAGACCTGGGCGCTGGGTCGCTTTCTCGAGAGCCTCGCGTCGTGATCCGAGCGGCGCTCGTCGGGTCGCTCATCGCTGCGCTGGCGGCTGATCCGGTTACCTCATCGCGCGCGGTCGAGGGTCCCGATGCAGTGCAGTGGCCCGAGCAGGCCAAGCCGGATCCGGCAGCCGAACCCGCGACGCCTGCGGTCGACGCTCCGAGCCCGCCACCGCCATCCGCGGCGCGTCCCGACGACGGCCGCGTGCTCAAGGTTGCCGTGGGGCTGGATCCCTCGGCGCCCGGGTCGAAGGCCGAGCGTGCGCTCGTCGAGCAGCTCATGGACTCGACGCGCGAAGCGACGGGCCCACGGGCGCAGCCGCGGCGTCTTCGACTGGGTGCCCCCTCGGCCCGCGAGGTGTGTCGCGACGGGCGGGACGACTTGATCCTGATGATCGGGTACGTCGGTGAGCGGCCGGAGCCGGTCGTGCTTGCGTACGACTGCGCGCTCGACCTCCCGTTTGCAGTGCGAGGCGCATCGGCAGCCGCAGAGCCCGAGTTGGTCCCCTCGCTGTGGTCCGAGCATGACGCGATGGTGCGCGATGGCGTACAGGAGCAACGCCGCCGCGGCCGCCTGGGTCCACGGGCGCGCGCCGGCATCGCGGCGGGCGTGGCGCTGGTCGTCGTCGGCGTTGCCGTCGGACTTCTGGTTGCCAACGCCTTGCGCGAGGAGGTGGTCGTGCTCAAGGTGGGCCCATGAGCACGATGGCGCGGCAAAACGGCTTTCTGCGGTGGATTCGCGCAACGTTCGTCGCTTTGACCCTCGCCTTCGTGGCGGCGCTCGCCCCCCAATCGGCCAGGGCCGATGTCGGGGAGCCCGCCGGGTGGACGACATCCCTTGCCAACCACCGCATCGTCGTGGGGCGCGCGGTGCTTCACTACGAGCCGCACCTCGAGGATGACGCGCGCGGGCTCGCGCATGTGATGCCGCAGCTGTGGAGCGAGGTTGAGATGTCGCTCGCGACCGATCTCGACGACACGCTCGACATCTACTTTCTCGATCACGCGGGCCGGGTCGCTGAGGCCACGGCCATGCCCAAGTGGGTTGCCGGCGTGGCGCACTCCGAGTCCGGCGAGATCATGATCGCCCGTCACGGCCCCGATGGCGCGCCCACCAACCTCGAGCAGCTGCTCAAGCACGAGATGGCCCACGTCGCGCTGCACCGCGCGACCGGTGGCGCCAAGGTGCCGCGATGGTTCCACGAGGGCGTGGCCGAAGCGGCCGAAGGTGGCATCAGCCTCACCCGCTCGCAGACCCTCGCCGGTATGGTCTTCGGACCAGGCGTTCCAGACTTCGAGGAGCTCGAGGCGTTGTTCTACGGCGAGGGTCCGCAGGTTGCGTCGGCGTACGCTGCCTCGCGCGACTTCGTGACCTTCCTGCGCGAGTACCGACGCCCCGACCAAAAGGGCGAAGACGTCGACAACCTGCAGCAGCTGCTCACCGAGATGAAGCTGGGCCACACGTTCGAGGCCTCGTTCATTCGGGTGTACCGACTCGGGCTCACCGAGCTGGGCATCAAGTGGCGCCAGGGGCTCCCCGGTCGGTTCGTGTGGTACCCGCTGCTCGCGGGTGGAACGCTCCCGTTCACGCTCGTCTTTCCGCTCGTGATCGTCGCCTGGTTCCGCCGCCGTCGGCACTACAAGGCCGGCATTGCCCGGCTCGAAGCCGAAGACGCCGCGCTGCGTGACCGGCTCGCCGCCGACGACGTGGCGTGGTAGTCACCGCGAATGCAGCGCGTCGAGTCCGGTCGTCTTCGCGGCCGTCGGCTGCTCCGCCTCCCGCGGGGGGTCCCCGGCCTGCGCCCGACCGCGGCGCGGGTCCGCGATGCCATCTTCAACCGCCTTCGCGCTGAGGTCCCCGGCGCTCGGGTGCTCGACCTTTTCGGAGGCTCAGGCGCCATGAGCATCGAGGCGATCTCCCGCGGGGCCGACCGCGCGACCGTCATCGAACTCAGCGGCCGGGTGGCCAAGCACCTCCAGGCCCAGGCCGAGGCGCTCGGCGTGGCGGAGCAGGTCCGCGTGGTGAAGGCCGATGCGCTCAAGTACCTCGGCCAGCCCGCGCAGCCGTACGACCTGGTCATCGTTGACCCGCCGTTCGCCAAGCCGGACATCTTCGACGCAATCACGGCGGCGCTGGTCACCGGCTGGCTCGCTGAGGACGCGATCGTCGTCTGTGAGCGCGAGCTCGTTCGCGGTAAAAGTCGCGACGTCGCCTGGCCCGACGCCCTCACCCTCGAAGCCACCAAGAACTACGGCCAGGCGGTGGTGGAGTACCTCCGCTACGCACCCCACTCCTCGGAGCCCTCTCATGACGACTGACTTTTCGATCTCGGCCCGCGCCGCCGCCATCAAGCCTTCCGCCACGCTCGCCGTCTCCGCCAAGGCCGGCGCACTGCGTGCAGAAGGCAAGGAAGTATTGAGCTTTGCCGCCGGCGAGCCTGACTTCAAGCCGCCCAAGGCGGTTCGCGACGTCGTCTCCGAAGCCTCGCTCAACGAGCCGATCCGCTACGCGCCGGTCCCCGGTACGCCTGCGCTGCGCGACGCAGCCGCAGCCGAACTCGGTCACTTCCATGGCCGCACCTTCGACCGCGGTGAGATTCTGGTGTCGTGCGGTGCAAAGCACAGTCTGGCCAACCTCTTTTTGGCCGCGCTCGATCCCGGCGACGCCGTGGTCATCGGGGCACCGTACTGGGTCAGCTACCCGGACATGGTCGGCCTCGCAGGCGGCGTGCCGATCACGGTCAGCACCACCCGCGCGCAAGGCTGGAAGCTGACGCCCGAAGCTCTCGAGCCCGTGCTCGGGCCCAAGACGAAGTTCGTCATCCTCAACAGCCCCAGCAACCCCACGGGTGCTGGCTACACCCGCGAGGAGCTGCGCGCGCTGGGCCAGGTCGTTGCAACCAAGGCTCCGCAGGCGTGGATCGTCACCGACGACATCTACCGCTCGCTGGTCTACGACGGGTTCGAGGCGACGAGCGCGTTCGTGGCGCTCGAGGGCATCACGGACCAGATCATCGCGGTCGATGGAGTGTCGAAGACCTACGCGATGACGGGGTACCGGGTCGGCTTCATGGCGGGCCCCGCTGCGCTGATCTCCGCCGCGGCGCGGATTCAATCGCAGACCACCTCTGGCGCAGCGACCTTATCGCAGAAAGCGGCCCTCGCTGCGCTGACCGACCCGTCGGTCCCCGCCGAAGTCGAAGCGATGAAGGTCGCGTTCACGCGCCGCCGCTCGGTGATCCTCGACGGACTCGGCCAGGCACCCGGCGTCGAGGTCGAGCGTCCCGACGGAGCGTTCTACGTGTTTGCCGACGTTTCACGCCATGTCGGCGGTGCGGCGAAGCACGCGACGGACATCGAGCTGGCGACCTGGCTGCTCGAAGACCAGCTGGTCGCCACCGTTCCCGGGACGCCGTTCGGTGCCCCGGGCCACCTTCGGATGAGCTACGCCACCGACGACGCCACCATCGAAGAGGGCTGCCGCCGCATCGCGAAGGCGCTCTCCACGTTGCCCACGGCCTGAGCTGGGCCTCAACGCATCACGGGTCGCGCCGATGTACCCGGCGTGACGCGGGTGCTTCTTTGCGCGGATGGTCCTCGGCTGGACCTGCTGGTCGCCCGGGCCGCCGTCGACTTCCCGAACGGCGAGGTCATCACCGTCGACAACGGCATCGACGCCGTGGGCCGCTTTCATGCCGTTGCGCCAGGTCGGGTCGTCATCGAGGGCCGGATCGACGGGCGCGGTGGCCTGCGGCTCGGCGGAGCGTTGACGAATTCCCGTGCCGTGCCGCTCTCGCTCGTCGTCGAGCCCGAAGAGCGCGAGGACATCGAGCGGGAGGCGACTCGACGGGGTCTGCAAACCGTTCACATCGCGACGTGGGAGCGGACCGCAGGCGGCCCCGTCTGCCCGGCGCTGCTGCCGGGTTGCAAGTCGGCCGACGTCGACCCGGCGCTGCCCTCTGCCTTGTGCGATCCCGTGGACGCGATCGTGATGCTTGGGTCCGCGGGGACGCCCCACATGCTGCCGACGATGCTGCCGACGCTGAGCGCCACGGGGGTCCCGCTGGTCGTCGCGGTTCACCACAACCCGCGACTGTCCGGCTCGTTCTCGGACTGGATCTCCGACCTCGCCGGCGTACCAGCGCAGCCGCTTGAAGGGTTCAGCCTGCCGCTCCCACCGCTGACGGTCGCCGGTGCGACGCACGATGTGGAGGGCCTCCAGCCCAACCTGGACACGGTGCTTCGGCGGGTCATGCAGCTGCCGGGCAAGCTGATGGTCATCGTCACCTCGGGGATGGAGTTCGAGGGCGCGGCCGCCGTCCGCGAGGCCAAGGAGCGCGGGGCGGTGCTGGTCGCGCTTCGCCCTGATCGCTGCCCGCAGCCAGCGATGGTCGAGCGGTTGATCGAGGCCGGGCTCCAGCCTCTCCTGTGTACACACGCCGAGATCGCGCAGATCATTCTCCGCGCGACGCGGGCGCGTCGCGTCCACCAGCGCCGCGCGGGCTGAGGCTGGCTACCGTCGGCGCGCGTGGTAGCGTCCCGTCGAAGGCCATGGCCAGCAAGACCCGTACCTGCCCGACCTGCGCCACCACGTTCGACTACGACCCGACTTCGCAGTGGCGCCCGTTCTGCTCGCGCCGCTGCAAGATGGCGGATCTCGGTAACTGGCTCGAGGGCGTCTACCGCATCTCGCGGCCGCTCTCCGTCGACGACCTTCAAGACGACGAAGCGCTGCTCAACCAGATGATGGCGGACGCGGCCGCGGACCGAGAGCGGTCGTAGCCGCCGCTACTTGCGGCGGTTCTTCTTCCGCGCGGCCTTCTGCTTCTTGCGGCTGGCCTTGGACTTGGACTTGCCACCGCCGCCGCCGGGTGCGGGCGGCATGAGGCCGGCAAGGCCACCGGGCGGCATTCCGCCGGGCAGGCCGGGCATTCCACCCATGCCCGGCATGCCGCCGCCGCCCATGAGCTGCTGCATCATCTCGGGGTTCTTGGCCATCTTCCGCATGGCACCGAACTGCTTGAGCTGCTTCATGCCCGGCAGCTTCGAGAGCATGCCGCCGCCGCCCATCATGTCGCCGAGCATGCCGAACATGTCGCGCATGGCGAGGAAGCGGCCGACGAGCGCCCGCACGTCTTCTTCTTCGCGGCCGCAGCCACGCGCCACCCGCTTGACCCGACTGTCGATGAACGCATCGGGCGGAAGCTCGGCCATCTTGGTCGGGTCGCGACGCTTGGGCTTCTTCTTGCGGCTGAACTTGGCCGCGTTCGTGCTGCCGAGCGCACCCTCTTCGAGGAATAGGTCCGGATCGGCCCGCTCCTTGCGGGTCATCGACTGGATCATCGCCTCGATCTTGACCAGCTCGTTGTCGTCCATCGCCTGGTCGAGCTGCTCCTGGGGAATGTCGGCGCCGAGCAGGTTGCCGATGGGCATCTTGCCCATCAGGTCCTTGAGGCTGCCCATCTTCTGGATGGACTTAATCTGCCCGAGGAAGTCATCCATCGTGAACTTCCCGCCGAGCATCTTCTCGGCGTCGGCTGCCGCCTGCTCTTCGTCGACGACCTCCTGGAAGTCCTGCATGAGGCCGACCAGGTCGCCCATGCCCAGGATGCGGCCAGCGAGGCCCTCGGGGCGGAATTCCTCGAGCTTCTCGAGGGTCTCGCCCATGCCGAGGAACTTGATCGGCTTGCCCGTTGCGGCCTTGATCGAAAGGGCCGAACCGCCGCGGGCGTCACCGTCGAGCTTGGTCAGGACGACGCCGCTGATGTCGAGGCGCTCGTCGAACGTCTTTGCGGTGTTGACCGCGTCCTGACCGATCATCGCGTCGATGACCAGGAAGATGTTGGCCGGGTGAACGCCCGCCTTGATGTTGTCGAGCTCAGCCATCAACGCGTCGTCGATGGTGAGTCGACCCGCGGTATCGAACAGGACGTAGTCGAACGCCCCGGAGGCAGCTTCTTCGTTGGCCTCTCGGGCGATGTCGACCGGGTTGGCGCCCTCTTTGGCGAACACCGGCACCCCGAGCTGCTCGCCGATGACCTGCAGCTGCTTGACCGCGGCGGGTCTGTACACGTCGCAGGCGACGAGCATGACCTTCTTGCCGTCTTTTTGAAGCTTGCGCGCGAGCTTGCCGGTTGTGGTCGTCTTACCGGAGCCCTGAAGGCCGACCATCATGACGCCGGTGACGCCCTTGCTGGCTTCGGCGATGGTCGTGTCGACCGGCCCCATCAGGGCGGTGAGCTCTTCGTTGCAGATGCGAACGAAGTGGTCCTCGGCGCGGACGCGCAGCGTCTCGCCGGCCTTGGTCTTGGCGACCAGCTTGACCTGCTCGCCCAGCGCCTTCTCCTTGACGTTCTTGAGGAACGTCTTCACGACGCGGAACTCGACGTCCGCCTCGAGAAGGCTCATGCGGACGTCTTTGAGCGCTTCGTCGATGACGTCTTCGCTCAGCTCGCCCTTGCCGGTGATGCGCTCTTTCGCCGACCGGAAGCCCTTGGAGATGGTCTCGAACATGGGTCTAGCGTCATAGCACGCGGGCGGTGGCGGCGCGTGGCTTGACGCGGGGCGCCCGGAGCGTGAAATAGGCAGGGTGGGGGACCGGACGAAGGTCACGCTCGGGCTGGGTCTCGGCGTCCTCGCGGTGTCGAGCGCCGCGTCCTTCGTGCTGCTGGCGGCCCCCCTGCCGCCGCTGGTCGTCGCGGCGGGACGCGTGAGCATCACGGCGCTGCTGCTCGCGGCGTTGGGCATCCGCACGTGGCCACGCGCGCTGCGGAGCCTGCGCGAGCGCCCCGCGCTCCGTCGGCGCGTCGCGCTGGCGGGAGCCCTGCTCGCGCTCCACTTTGGCACGTGGATCGCCTCGCTCACGCTCACAACGGTGCTGCGATCGATGGCCTTGGTCGCGCTGCAGCCGATGTTCGCAGGGGTGCTCGGTCGCCTCCTCGGCGACCGCGTGTCTCCGTGGCTGTACGTGGGCGCAGCCGTGTCGTGTGCAGGGACGTGGGTCCTCATCGGCGCGGGCGCGGAAGCCGGCGACGGTGCGCAGGCGCGTCTGGTGGGGGACCTACTCGCCCTCGTCGGAGGCGCGGCGGCAGCGGCCTACCTCGCAGCCGGCCGCAGCGTGCGCGATGACCTTCCGCTGTCGAACTACTTGAGCCTCGTGAACGTGACGGCGGCGGCGTTGCTCGCCCTGGCCGTCGTCGCATTTGGCGTGGGCATCCCGGCGGTGCACGACGGGGCGTGGGGGGCGGTGGTGGTGCTTGGCGTGGTCCCCGGCGTGATCGGTCACGGACTGTTCAACTGGGTCGTTCGCAAGGTGCCGGTTCACATCGTGTCGTTCGCGGTCTTGCTCGAGCCGATCGGCGCGTCGCTGATCGCGTTCGTCTTGCTCGGGCGCACGGTCACCATGTGGGAGGTCGTCGGCACCGCGATCGTATTGCTCGGCGTCGCCGTCGGCACTCGCGCGCCGAAGACCTAGCAGCCTGTGGTGCTAGACCTGCGGGCTCAGCCGTGCGCCCAAGCGGGCCCGGCCGTGGCGATCCCACCACTGCTTCCACGCCTGGTGTGCGACCTCGCGAGCTTTGCGGTCGCCCAGGGGCGAGAACGGGACGCGGTGGCCGGTGACGCGCACCAGCTCGTCATGTGCCCAGCGGCGCACCGGCACGTCGCGGTGCCGCAGGCTTTCGATGATCCACTCCACCCGATGCTGCTGGCCGTTGTCCTGGTACCAGTTCTTCCAGCGGTGCGGCTTGAGCCCGTGTTGCTGCCCAGTCACCGAGCACAGCGACTCGAGCGCGGCCTCTTGGATGAAGCGGTCGCGGCTCGACAGGAGCTCGATGAGCTTGGGAATGGCAACCACGTCACGCAACGTACCCACCGCGCGGGCGGCATAGAGCTGGCGGGTCCGATGGGGACTGTCGAGCTCGGCGCGCACGACCGAGGTCGCGCGCTCGTACCCGTCGTAGCGACTGTATGTCTCGAGCACGCGCATCGCGATGACGCGAACGTCGGTGCTGCCGTCGAATGCGAGGTGCGAGAGCGCCTCCATCGCCCGAGGGTCGCGAAGCTCTTGGAACAGGAACGCGCCGTAGAAGCGGACGTCGGGATCGGGGTTCGAGAACAGCGCGAGCAGGTGGGGGACGATGGGCCCGCCGAGCCGGATCGCGGCGCGAATGTAGGGGCCGTGCGCAGACGGAGCCGGTAGGGCCCGAAGGTCGCGTCGCAGGACTTCGAGCGGACCGGGCAGTCGCTGGGCGAGCCCGCGAAGGCCCGGTTCGCCCAGCTCGCGCAGGTCGTCGGCATCGGCTTCCTTGCGGGCGAGCGCACCGAGGACCCCGTCCACCGCGCGACGGATGTCAGCGCCGGCAGTCTCCGGGGTTGCGGGCTCGTCGGCGAGGTCTTCCTCGTCGAGCATGATGCGACCGCGTGCCGTGGGGTGGTCGATGGGGGACGAGAGCGGGATGATGCCGCCGTCATCCGCGGCGTCCAGGGGCGGCGGCACGAAGCGCGGGGTCCCGCCACCGGCGGCCGGCGGCGGTGACGAGGGCGGAATGATCCGAGCAATCGGAGACGACCCGTCGACCTGCGTCTCTCGGGTCATCGAAACCGCGGGGTCGGCCGGCGGCTGCGTGACCGCGGCTTCGAGCGGTGCGGGAGGCGGTCCCCAGCCCGGCGGCTGCGTGATGCCGAAGTCGGGCGGAGGCGTGAGCGCATCGTCGGCAATCGGAGGCCGCGTTGCGGTTCTCGACGGCGGTTCGGAGACGGGCGGCGGCGCGGCGGGTTCGGGGTCCGCAGCAGGGGGCCCAGGAGCGGGCGGCTCTGGCTCTGGCTCTGGCTCGGGCTCCGGCTCTGGCTCTGGCTCTGGCTCTGGGCTCGGCCGTGACATCGGCGGAGCGATCGACTCCAGCGACGGGGGCGTGAAGGGGCGTCGCGGCTCGGTCGGAGCGGGTGTTGGCTCCGGCTCTGGCTCGGCTTGAGCGGGCTCTGGCTCCGGCTCGGCGGGCGCAGGCTCTGGCTCTGGCTCTCGCTCTGGCGCAGGCTCTGGCGTTTTCGACGGCGGGGGGGCGGTCGTGGCGATACCCGCCGAGCGACGCCGCCGGAGGACCGCCTCGAGCGACTCCGCGGCCGAACGGGAGAGCTCATCGAGTAGATTCGCTTCGGCGGGCAGGAACTCGCGGCCGCCGTGGTCCACGTACAAGGCGAGGACGGGGCGCCCGGCGACGTCGATGCGATGCATCGTGCACGGGACACCCTCCGTTCCGATCGCGCGGGCCAGCGCGCCGTCGCCCGTGGTCCCGATCCAGCGTCGCTGCACGTCGAGATCGATCGAGGTGTCCACGAGGGGCACATGGGCGTCGGCGAGGTTCGCGAACGCGGGGGTCGGCGTGGTGAGTCCGACCAGCGTCATGCCCTTGAGTCGAAACACCGCCACGCGCTCCGAGAGGACGAGCGCGCCCTCGATGAGCGCGTCGATCGCTTCGTCCCGCGTAGCCGCCTCTGCGAGCTTCACGACCGCGCCTTCGATGCCGCGCTGCGCCGCGTCGGCCTCGAAGGCTGTCTGCAGGGGGTCGGCCGGGGAGATCATGGGGCCGCGCGCCGTGAAGCGAACCGGCGGCGCCTTCGAGCGGCTGGGCTCCGCGTCGGGGGCCGGGGGGGCGTCGAAGACGGGCGGAGTCGGGGGCGGCGTCACCGTACGCGGCGGTCCGAACGAGGGTGGACGAACCACCTGGGCGCGCGGCTGGGTGCGGGCCGCTTCGGGCTCGGACTCGAACTCTTCGGTATCCGGCTCCGGGATGGGGTCAGGATCCGGAACGGGGTCGGGATCCGGAACGGGGTCTGGGTCCGGGATGGGGTCGACAGGCGCAACCTCCGGCTTCGACGCTGCCGTGGCGTCCGCGTCCTCGATCGGCTCCCGTACGACGGGGTAGACGTCGGTGACTCGGTCCGGGTCGGGCGCGTGGTCGAGCGGGTCGTCGGGAGGAACCGCGGGCGGAGCCGCAGGCATCGGCGCTGGGCCTACGCCCGTGTCCTCGTCCTTGGCGACCGGCAGGATGGGGAAGCCGACGTCCGAGACCGATGGTCGCCGACGCAGTTCACCCATGAAGGCGGCAAACAGCACCGCGTACCGCTGCGGCACGACCGAGCCGGAACGCTCCGCGTTGACCTTTTCCAGGCAGCACTCGGGCGTGACGAGCGGAACGACGCGTCCAACGGCGCGGTACAGCTCGCCCAGTCGTTCGTTCGGCAGGTCTGGGTGGACGCCGACGAGCAGGGCGTCCGTCGTGCGTGCCAAGGGCGTCGCCCACCCAATCTCGAGCAGCGACGAGGGCACGTCGTCCCACGGTCGCGCCTGCGTCTCGAGAAGCTCGGGCCGCACCACGTCGAGACCGCAGGCCTGCGAAAGCAGCTCGCACAGGGTTTGCGAGTCGCAGATGCCCAGCTCGAGCAGCACGGTGTCGAGGCTGCCGCCGTAAATCTGCTGGCGCCGGAGCGCGGCGTCGAGCCGCTCGGGCGCGACGGCGGCCGTTTGTTCGAGGTAGCGCCGAAGGTGCGTCACGCGTTCCTCACTACGTAGGTTCCGGCGAGGTGGTCGTGCCAGCCCCGCTTCTCGGCATCGAGCGCCGTCCAAAGCCAGCCGAGCAGGCCTGCGCCCAGACCGACGAAGTGACCGGCGACCCGCAGCACCGCGAAGACGTGGCGTGGCGGTTGGCCCTTGCGATCCACGACGCGCAGGTCGAGCAGCCGACCGCCAAGCGTCCGTCCGGTCAACGACCAGAAGAGTCCGAAGTACAGCGCCGACATCGCGATGAAGGGCGCGAAGTGTCGCAGCGTGTCGGTCAACGACACGTCGAGGATCGCGAGCATCGCCGCCAGCCCGGTCGCGCCCCCGAGCAGAGGCTCGGCGCCGGACACCGCGAGCAGCGCCGCATTCAAGGTGCCGGCCGTCAGCAGCAGCACGGTGGCGTCGGTCAGGCCGGCGAGCGAACGACGCACGAAGCCGGCGACCCGAACCGGCAGAAGCGGTTCGTCGCAGGCTGGACACCGAGGAGGCTCGTCCGCGGCGAGGGCGGGATCCAGCAGCCCATCACATGACGGGCAGTAGGTCTTGCGAGCGCGCTTACGCGCCATCGGCCCCAGGGTATCGCGACCCGGACCGCGGGAAAATCCCCCTCCGTCGCTCTCGGGTTCAAAGCGGGACGCTGCCCCGAACGGCGGTCAGGGCAGCGACCACGGCGACCTCGGTTCGAAGGACGAACGGGCCCAGGCGAAGCGGGGTCAGGCCCACGTCGAGCGCTGCCTGCTCTTCGGCGGGCGTGAGGCCGCCCTCGGGCCCGATCAGCACGGAGCAAGAGCCGCTGCGCGGGCTGGGGCGGGTCGTTCCGGGGCCGGCGAGGGCTGCGACGAAGCCCGCGGGCGTCCGCGCGAGCCATTGGGGCAGATCTTCGGGGGGATGGAGCTCGAGCGCCCCCAGTCGTCCGCACTGCCGCTGCGCCGCCCGAAGGACGCGCTCGACCCGCTCCGCGTTCAGCTTTGCGGGCTGACTGCGCGTGGTGTGGACGAACCGTAGGCTTCTGGCCCCGGCTTCGGATGCCCGCGCGACCACGTCGTACGCCGCCTTGGCATCCGGGAGACCGACCACGAGGTCGATGGGGTCGGGGGGCCGAGGTGCGAGCGGAGCCTCCACGCGGATGCGGGCGGCTTTGGGGTGCGCATCCTCGACCGTTGCCGTCCAGCCGCCGCCGCCCGGATGCAGGACTTCGATCGCGTCGCCGGCCCGAGCCCGCCGCACGCGGACGAGGTAGTGCGACTCTTCGGCGTCGAGGCCGACGAGGCCAGGGTCCGCGACCGGAGCGAAGACGCGAACGCTCATCGCACGACGAGGTCCAGCGCGCTCCAGGTGTCGAGGTGGCGACGCCCGCCGCCCGCGGTCTCATCGAGCACGAAGCCGGCTGCGTCATACGCCTCGAAGACGCGGTCGAGCTCTTCGCCAAGAATGCCCGAGAGCGTGATCGTAGCGCCTGGGGCCAGTCGCTCTCGTAGGAGCGGTGCGGCGGGGATCAGCACGATCGGACGAATGTTCGCGACGACCAGGTCGAAGCGTTCCGCCGGCAGGTCTTCGAGCATCCCGGTCTGCACGTCGATGCGCTCGTGCAGCGACGCCAGCTCGAGATTCTCGACGGTGGTGGCGGTGGCTTCGGGGTCGATGTCGACCGCCAGCATCCGCGAGGTGGCCGGAAAAAGCCGCGCCGCGGCCATGGAGAGGATGCCCGAGCCGCAGCCGAGGTCGAACACGGACGCTGGCGCGGCGCCGGTTCGGGCAAGCGCGCACAGCCGGTGAAGACACAGCTGCGTGGTCTGGTGCAGCCCGGTCCCGAACGCGCGGCCGGGGTCCAGCACGACCTCGAGCTCGGGATCGCCGGGCTGTCGGTCGATCCAGCTGGGACGCAGCAGCAGCTGGTGCTCCCCGAACGTGAGCGGCTTGTAGTACGCCTTCCAAGCGTCCTTCCACTCCTCGTCGTCGCGGACCTCCGCGCGCGTGGTGCCCGTGAGTCCGAAGTTCTCCAGCAGCTCGGCAACCACGCCGTGCAGGGGCTCGATCGCTTCGGGCCGGGTGTAGATGCACAGCCGCGGACGCTGCGTCGGGCTCTCGGCCGCGGTGAAGCTTTGCACCCCACTCACCTCTTCACGAAGGGCCAGGATCGCTCCGACCTCATCGAGCGTCGCCGTAGCCTCGCGCAGCGCGTCGAGCTCGATCGGTCCTGCAGCCAGGTCGACCCACACGATCGCCCACCGTCCAGCATTGGGATCGGACATGCGCGCAGACTCGCACGAAACGGCGAGGATGATCGATCGGCCCGGATCCGGCAGACTCGAGGGCATGCGAGGGGCGGGGGCGTTGAGCGCGGTGGTGCTGCTCTGCGGATGTGTCGGGGATACGAATCCGGCGTGCGTCGGCGAGCGGACGGTGTCCGAGCTCGAGCCACAGGACGATCCGGCCGCAGCGGAAACCTCGCGGGCGTTCTCCGAGCAGGTCACGCTGAAGCACTTTCTGCCGGGCACCGAAGAGGTTGGGATGCTGTCGGTCCGCTCGGTCGAGGCGATCGAGCTGGTCGAAGACGAGGACGACTGCGGTGGTTAGTGGAGTACGCACACCATCGACCTGGTCGCGGAGGTGCGTGCGGGCGATGCCGTCGTGGTCGCCGTGCCGGCCCGCATCATGCTCGCCGACGGAGAATTCGTGAGCTTCGCGTTTGCTGATGGCGTGCTGCCAGCCGACGCATCGCTTCGGCTGCCACACACCGACTTCGACGGGTGGACCATCCGCGCGGTCTGGGGGCAGCCGCTCGACGGCGGGGTCGTCGTGCACGCGCAGATCGTCGCGGAGGACTGCACGGCCGAGGATCCGAACGACTGCGCCGGGACGCGCTACGTCGAAGCGATGACCGTCGTCCGCGACGACCCCTCGGCGTAAATGTTTGCTTTGACGGCTGATTGGGCAGCCTTACGGCTGCTATGTTGGCTTTCGTGCCGCGAGACGCTGCAAACATTCTGCTTCTCCTCGCGCTGGCTGGATGCGGCCCCATCGTGGGAGCGAGCGGCGAGGACACCAACGGTGCTGGCGCGTCGTCGGGGACCTCCGCGGCAGCGTCGGGCGACGGCGATGGAGCATCGCCGGGAACGCACGCTGGAACCTCGCCTGTGCCGACGACTGGGGGAACGACCTCGAGCACGACGTCGGGCATCGCAGAGACGAGCGCGGGCACCCTCTCGACCGGCGCAGCGGACACCGGGGCGTCCGATGGCGGCTTCATCGGTCCTCCGCCCGACCTGGGCATGGTGCCCAGGAGCTGTGTGCCAACGCAGCAGGACTGCCCGAGCGGCACGAAGTGCGTCTGGTATTCGCTGGCCGGGATGCCGCGGCGTGACGCTGCCCAGTGCATCCCGGTCACGGGGGACCGGGCGCCCTTCGAGCCGTGCTCTCTGCCCAATGGCATCGGCGTGGACATCGAAGATGACTGCGACGCGTCGTCGTACTGCCTCGAGGTGTACGGGACGGCCGACCACGGGTTTTGTGCTCCGTTCTCGACGGGCACGTGCGAAGCGTACGAAGGCACGGCGGCGGTGTTCGAGAACGGCTCGGACTTCCCGGCCGCGTGCCTGATTCATCCGTGCAACCTGCTGGAGAACAACTGCCCCGACGGCATGCGCTGCATGTTCTATCCAGCCTCGCTCTACGCCGATACCGTGTGTTGGTTCGAGCCAGAGCCTGCGGACGTCCCGGTCGGCGCGGCGTGTGACTTCGGTGGGTGCGGCGAGGGGCGGATGTGTGTGCCTGCGGATCTGTTGCCCGCGTGCGAGCACGAGCGTTGCTGCGCCGAGCTCTGTGCGTCCCCCGATGGTTCGTGCCAAACGCCGGAGACCGCCTGCGAAGAGCTGCCGCTGTGGGGCGCAGGCCAACCCGGTATGGAGAACGTCGGGGCCTGTCTGCTGCCCGGCATTTTCGACTGAACCCGGTCGCGTCCGCCGGGCGGACCAACCAAACGACGAAGCCCCTCGCCGCGGATGCGGGGAGGGGCGACGTCATCGTAAGGGCGACGGTGCGTCAGCCGGCGGCGCGGACCTGGGCGTCGCCCCAAGCCCACTTGGCGTGGAGTGCCCGATACTCGGGTGAGTCGACGGAGCCCTTGAAGGCGTCGAGTTCCTTCTTGGCTTCGTCGCGGTCGGAGGTGGCGGCTGCCACATCGACGTCTTTCGACTCCACCGCGCGCTCGACCAGCACGACCACGCGGCCGGCCTCTTTGACCTCGAGGAAGCCCTCGCCCACGGCGATGCGAGCAGAGGTGTTCCCGTCCTTGAATCGGATCACGCCGGCCGTGATGGCCGTGACGAGCGATTCGTGGTGGGGCAGCAGACCCAGCTCACCTTG
>JBCCQM010000051.1:0-42009 GCA_039024335.1 Myxococcota bacterium | reverse complement strand
GTGGCAAGCCGCGCGCGGCGGAGGCGGCCTACAAAGAGGCGCTCGAGCTGGCGACGGCGGCCGAGCACCGGGGCGAGGTCGCGGCTGCGTCGCTGGGCTTGCTGCACGCGGTCGGCGTCTCGCAGCGTCGCTTCGACGTGCTCGAGCCGTGGGACGCGACGGTGCAGGCCAACGCCGACGCGCTGGACGAGCCGCGCACGCGTGCGCGACTACTGCAGACCCGCGCCGCCCTCGACCGTGCGCGCATGGAGTACGGCGACGCCCGGACGCATCTCGAGGCACTCCTGGAGATGCGCGAGGAGGACCGAGGCAAGACCCACGTGTCGCTGCTGAGCGTCCGCGCCGATCTGGCCGAGCTCGAGCTGCTCGCGGACAACCCCGCCGAGGCCCTGGCCCACGCCGAAGAGGCGGTGCGGCTGGCGGAGCGGACCCTCGTGGGAAAGGACCTTCGGCACGCGCGGGTCCGCGGTCTGCTCGGTCGTGCGCTGCTGGCTTCGGCGGCGCCCACCGAGGCGCTCGTACACCTCCAGGCCAGCGACGAGGCTCGCATCTATCCGCGGCCGGCCGCGGAGGAGCGAGACGCGATCGTCGTGGGCACCGCGTACGCGCAGGCGCTCGCGGCGGTGGGCCGTCACGAGGAGGTGGCCGCCGCGTTCGAGGACGCCTGGCAGGTGTGGCCGAACCGCCGAGACAACGCCGCGGTTCGCCACGCGCAGGGCGAGTGGCTGCTCGACCAGGGCAAGCCAGAGGCCGGACTCGCTGCGCACCAGGCCGGGCTTGCGGCGGCGGTCGAGTCCGTCGGCAGCGAGACGGGTGCCTGGCTCACCGAGAGCCTGATCGCGCTTGCGCGGGGGCAGCTGCGGGCTGGACAGCTCGAGCAGGCCGCGGCGACCGGCACGCGCGCGGCGACGGTCGTCGAGACCACGCCGTACGGCGCGCTGTGGGGCCCGGTGTACGCGCTGCGCGGTGACATCGCCCGGACGCGTGGCGATCTCGAGACGGCAATGACGCTGCTCGACGATGCGTACGTACCGCTCGTCGGTGCGTACGGCGTGGGGCACCGGCAGATCGATCGCAACGTGCTCGACCGGGCCGACGTCGCGTGGGACCTGAAGAAGACCGACTACGCCAAGCGGCTGTACGGAAACGTCGTCGACAACCTCGAGGCGCGGCTTGGTGCCGAACATCCCGACGTGGTCCGCGCCCGCACCCGCGCCGCGGAGTGAACCGTCAGGGCAGCGCCGCGGCGAAGCCCTCGCGGAGATGCTCGATGAACGCGCGGACCCGGGTGGGCACGCGCCGTCCGGGGGGCGTGAGCGCGCGGATCGGGGCGGGCGGCGCTTCGTAGGCCTCGAGCACGGGCACCAGCCGTCCGCTGCGGAGGTCCGCGTCGACGAGCCACGTCGCGAGCAGGCACAGGCCCAGCCCGCTGCGGGCGAGCGCGAGCGCAGCTTCAGAGTTGTTGGTGCTGACGCGGCCGCGCACCGAGACTCGCTGCGTCCGGCCGCCGCGCAAGAAGCTCCACGCGTCGCCCAGCGCCCCCGAGTGGGTCAAGCAGGCGTGCTCGCGCAGTGCCTTCGGTGACGATGGCGCGCCGTGCTGCTTGAGGTATCCGGGAGAGGCCACGAGCACGCGTTCGGTGCTCGCCAGCGGGTGGGCTTGCAGGGTGGAGTCGACGGCTCGCCCGACCCGGATCGCGACGTCGAAGCCCTGCTCCACCAGGCTGACGTATTGGTCAGCGAACGTGAGGTCGAGTTCGAGCTCTTTGTGCCGCCGAACGAAGCGCGTCACCTGCGGGACGACGTACAGCCGGCCGAAGACTTCGGGCACGCTGACCCGGAGCCGCCCGCGCAATACGTCATCGCTCGGAGCGAGTACTTCGAGCGCGTCGTCATAGGCGGCGAGGACCGTGAGCGCTTTGTCGTAGAAGCGACGGCCGGCGTCGGTGATGTGAACCGCCCGCGTCGTCCGATCGACCAGCTGCACGCCGAGTTCGTCTTCGAGTCCACGCAGCCACTTGCTCACCGTGGATTGCTTGACCCGAAGCTCGTCGGCAACGGCGGTGAAGCTACCCCGCTCGACGAGTCGCGTGAACGCCCGCAATACGCTGATCCGATCCACCGGCTCGAGCATACGCAACCCATTCCATTTTGGAATGAAACTTACGGCAGACCGGACCTTGTCGCGCAGGGGTCGGGCGGTCAGGGTGAGGAGGCGATGAGCACGAAGACGATTGCAGTGTTGGGATTGGGCGCGATGGGCTCGCGCATGGCGGCGCGACTGGTGGAGGCCGGTCATTCGGTTCGCGTTTGGAATCGAACGGCGGCTCGTGCCGAACCTCTGGTTGCCGCGGGGGCGACCGCAGCCGCCACGCCCCGGGAAGCGGCGGACGGTGCCGACGTCGTGGTGTCGATGGTGCGTGACGATGCGGCGAGCGAGCAGGTTTGGCTGCATCCCGAGACCGGCGCAACCGCGGCGCTGGGGCTCGACGCCCTCGCGGTCGAGTGCAGCACCCTGAGTCCCGGCTGGGTTGCGCGTCTTGGCGAAGCGCTTCCGTCTGGGCGTTTTCTCGACGCGCCCGTGGTGGGTACGCGTCCGCAGGCCGTGGGCGGGACCCTCGTGTTTCTGGTCGGTGGCTCCGACGCCCCGGTGTCGGCTCTGGGCCCGGTCTTCGACGTACTCGGCGGGGCCGTGCACCACTTGGGTCCGCTCGGGCGGGGCACGGCGATGAAGCTGGCGGTCAACGCTCTGTTCGGCATCCAGGTCGCGGCGCTGGCGGAGCTGCTGGGGACCCTGGCTCGCGGCGGGATCGAGGCCTCCGCGGCGATGGACGTGCTGGGCTCGCTCGCGGTCTGCAGTCCGGCCGCCAAAGGGACCGGGAGCCTGATGGCTGCCAAACGCTACGACCCCCTGTTTCCGGTCGAGCTGATCGAGAAGTATTTCGGCTACGCGGTCGAAGCGTCCGAAGCCGCCGGCCTGCGTGCGCCCGTGGCCGCCGCGGCGCGCGGTGTGTTTGCACAGGCGAAGGACGCCGGGCTGGGCGCGGAGAACCTGGTCGCGGTCGCCAAGCTGTACGGGTGAAACGTCGCCGTCACGCCTGCGTGGCGGCGTGCGTTGGCATGGCCAATCCTCTGGCCACGCAAATCCACCACCGGCTACGGCTGCAGCCATCCCCTCAGGTGGCCAGGTCCCGAAACCCTTGAGGATTTCCGCCCGTGGCGTGGCACGTCGCTTGCGAAGGGCGAGGCCCGTCCACGGACGCCGCGGGAGACCTCATGACCATCTTCAGCCTGCTCATCCAACTCGCGTTGCTCACCGTCGCGCTCGCCGGCTCGGCGTCGCTGTTCCAAGAGCTCGGGATTCGCTGGGACCGGCGTTGGCTCAAGCGCCGCTTCGTCCCCCGGGCCGTGCGGCGTCGCGGGTGAGCGGAGTCATCCGCTACCGCGGCGGCCACGCCCAGGCCGGCCGATCGAGCGGGCCTTGCCCGACGACTTCGGTTTGACCGAGGTCCTTCGTCAGCTCGATGCGCGCCACGTCGGGTCCCTCGCCCAAGGCCTCGACCAGCGCGGGGTCGTGGCTGACGATCCAGACTTGGGTTCGGCGCGCGGCGACGTGGATCAAGCGGGCGAGCGCGGGGATCAGGGAGGGGTGCAGGCTGGTCTCGGGCTCGTTGAGCACCATCAGCTCGGGTGGACGCGGCGTGAGCAGGGCGGCGATCCACAGCAAGTAGCGCAACGTGCCGTCAGAGAGCTCCTCCGCGCCGAGCGGGCGCAGCAGCCCCGGCTGCTCGAAGCGGACGCTGAAGCGGCCGTCGTCGGCGTGGACCCACACCTTTGCACCGCCAAAGGCATCGTCCACGGCGTCCGCGAGCGCGCTGGCGTCTCCGATTTCCTCAATGGTGGCGAGCGCCGCGGCCAGGTCGGCCCCATCGTGGGCGAGGACGGGCGTGCGCGTGCCCAGCTGGGCGTGACGTGCGGGCGCGTCGGCGTCGGTGCGGAAGTGGTCGTAGAAGCGCCAGCCACGGATTCGCTCGCGAAGCACGAGCAGCTCGGGGGACACGCCGGGGTCGCCCATCTCGCGCAGCACGCTGTCGAACGTCTCCAGCGCTGTCGTGACCTCGTGCCAGGCGCAGCCATCTCGGACCCGCACGAGCGGTCCGCGGCGGTCGACGAGCAGCGACGCGGGCCGAAACACTGGTCCGGCCCAGACGCACTCGCGCTTGATGACCGGGTCGCGCCCGAACGGGGAGGCGCCACCGTCTTTGGGCAGGCCCAGGTCGATTGCGTAGCCGAAGTCCTCGGCGGTGAAGCCGAGCTTGAGCGCGATGCTTCCCTTGCGGACGGCGCCCTGCACGGGAACCTCACGCTTCCGCATGCGCGCAGAGATGGTCTCCGGGCCGGCCCACAGCGTCGAGGAGAGGCCGCCTTCGCGGGCCAAGGATGCGACGACGGAGCCTTGCGCCGTTTCTGCGAGCAGGCGCAGCGCCTTGTAGAGGTTGGACTTGCCGCTGCCGTTGTGCCCCGTGATGACGTTCAACGGTCGCAGCTCGAGGAACATCTCCCGCAGGCTGCGGTAGTTCGCGACGGCGAGCGACTGCAGCACGGCGCCGGGCTCACTGGGGCAGCAGCGAAGAGAGCGTTTGCCGGCTGCGCGCCACCTCGGCGGCGACGTCGAGATCGTCGAACCACCCGAAGAACACCTCGAGCTGGTCCTTCTGCTCGGGCGTGAGGTAGTCGAAGTTGGTGCCGCGGTCGTTCACTTCCCAAAACTCGCGGGTGTCGAGGCTGCGCAGCTCCTGCCAGATGCTGTGCATGCGGGCGGAGGGCTCATCGGTCATGTCGACCTGAATCTCGCGCGCGTACTCGGGCTCGTCGCGCAGCAGGTACGTGGTGGCCAGCTTGACCTGCGCCCGCCGGACGCCGCGCAGTGTCTTTTCCTGCTCCTTGGTCTCGGCGTGCTCGTCGACGGCCAAGAACACCTGCAGGAACTCGCGGTGCTCGCGGATGCCCAGGTCCAGCGCCTGTTCACAGAGCGTGCCGATGTCGTGCGCGATGACCTCGGAGATGAACGGCATGCCGCGGCTGTAGCTGACCGAGCTGTAGTAGCGCATGAACCGGGCGATCTGCAGCGCGCGATGCTGCAGCTTGCGACGAAGCTCGGGGCTCGCGTCGGGATCGCCGGCGAGCACCGACTCTCCGAGCTGCCGGTACTGGTGCAGGATGTTGTAGGCGGTCCGGATGTCCTTCGCGTTGATCGTCGCGCGCAGGTACGTGTTGAAGAACTTCACCGAAAGGTCCAGCGCCCACATGTCCCCGCGCTGCGCGGCCGCTTCGCCGAGGCGGCGGGTGTCGATCGCGATGAGGTAGCAGGTGTCCTTGATCTGCCCCAGCGACTCGGTGAACAGCATTTGATACTGCCGCAGCAGCTTCCACTCCACCCAGGTCCCGCGGTTGGTCAGGTCTCCAATCGCTTCGTCGTTGAGGCTGACGAAGTCGGGGCTCTGCCGGTTCCAGGTCTGGATGGTGGACCACTCCTGGCGCATCGCCGCCTTGGACTCGCCGTAGCGGATGCCGAACTCGCACAGCGAGTCGATCGCACCTGAGGCGATGCCCTTGTCCTTTTGCTGGAGCGCGTTGAGGCCGATGTTGGCGAGGTGCTCGATTGCCTCGATGGCGCGCGCCTGACGAACGTCCATCGGGTCGCCGCCGCGTCCCTTGGTGGGCGTGGCCGCTGCGAGGCCGTCGTGCATGATGCGACCGACGATTTTCTCGGGGTCCAGGAAGTCGAAGACGTACGCGAAGTACGGGAAGAGCAGCAGCAGGCTCGCCGTCATCAGCAGCATCGACACGAGCACGCCGCTCTTGGGCAGGTAGCTCTCGCCGACCGAGAAGTTGACCCACAGCACGTACACACTCGAGGTCACGAAGAACGCGAGCACGAGCAGGTTGGTCCGGGCGCGGAAGAACAGCGAGGTGATGTGCGGCGTGAACCGGGTCGCGGCCAACTGCACGATAATCGACGACACGGTCAACGCGAGGCCGAGCACCGCCGCCATGACCTCGCCAAGGCCGCCGAGCGTGTTGCGGGCCTGCTCGATGTCCTGGTCCGAGAGCGACTTGAGCAGTCCGGTGACGGTGACGGGCTCTCCGGGGGACGAGGCCGCGAACACCTGGTCGGTCCAGAACGTCGCCAGGTAGATCAGCGCCGCCACGGCGAAGATGCCGAGGAAGGGGACGCTCCACGTGCGCAGAGGTGCAGCGGCTTGGGTGCTGACGCGACCGACCTGCCCCAGCAGCCCCACGAGGCGTCCGCGGTCGGTGTCCTCGTGGTGCGCCTCTTCGGCAGGCGTCGGCGAGCCCTCAGGCACGGCTCGACGGTAGCAGAACGCGCACGTGGGGGGTACAGTCGTCGTCCGCGGCCGGCGTTCTCCCTGCTGGCCGCTTTGGAGGTCGTGGGTGCTGCTCTGCGTCGACGTCGGAAACTCGCACACCACGCTCGGGGTCTTCGAAGGAGACGCCCTGCGTTGTGAACTGAGGGTGGGCACCCGCCGGGGATGGACGCGCGACGAGATCGCCGTGGCGGCTCGTCAGGCGCTTCAGCTCGCCGACCTGGATTTTTCCTCACTGACCGCGGCCGTCGTTGCCAGCGTCGTTCCCCCCGCGTTGGGGCCGCTGTGCGATGCGCTTCGCAAGTACGCGGACATCGAACCGCTTGTCGTCGGGCCCGGGGTGAAGACCGGCATGCCGATCCGCTATGACCCGCCACAGGACGTGGGCGCCGATCGGATCGTCACCGCCGTTGCGGCGCACCGTCGCTATGGCGCGCCGGGGGCCGGGACGTCGAACGGCATCGTCGTGGTCGACTTCGGCACCGCGACCACGTTCGACGTCGTGTCGCCGGTCCCCGAGTACCTCGGCGGCGTGATCGCGCCGGGCATCGGCATCAGCGCCGACGCGTTGTTCGCCCGGGCGGCCAAGCTGCCGCGGGTCGACACCACGCGTCCCCCGACGGTGGTCGGTCGCAACACCGTCGGTGCGATCCAGTCCGGCCTGGTGCTGGGCTACGTCGGCTTGGTCGAGGGCCTCATCGCCCGGATCAAGGACGAGGTGGGCTGGCCCGTCACGGTGATCGCGACCGGTGGCTTCGCGACGACCATCGCCCAAGAGTCGAATGCGATCGACCACGTCGATGACGCGCTCGTGCTCGAAGGCCTCCGCTACATCCACGAGCGCAACCGCAAGAGCGAATAGGACCCACGACCATGGCCTACGACCATCAACCGCTATCGCAGCAAGACATCGGACCGGGCGCCTGGAAGATGGTGGGCCCCGACGCGCCGCCGCCGATGCGCGGCATGGTCGCCGGCGGCATGGCGCCGCTGCAGCCGCGCGACCTGCTGGTCGCGCTGTACGTGCTGTGGCTCGATGACCCGACCGGGCTTGGCGAGACCGCCGCCAAGACGCTCGGCGGTTTGCCGGGCTCGGTGCTCGGCGGTGCGCTCGGCGACCCGTCGCTGCCCTCAGGCGTCCTCGACTTCGTCGCGCGTCGGCTGGCGCGCAAGGAAGACGTGCTCGAGCGAGTCGTGCGGCACCCCAACGTTCACGACGAGACGCTGGCTGCCACCGCGCGGGCCTGCCCCGAGGGGATCTGTGACATCCTCGCCGAGAACCAGCAGCGGTGGCTGTCGTTCCCGGCGATCGTCGAGTCGCTGTATCAGAACCCGAACTGTCGGATGAGCGTCGCGCAGCGGATGATCGAGCTCGCGGTCCGTCAGGGCGTCGACCTGAAGCTTCCGAACATCGAGGAGATCAAGGTCGCGCTGGGCGAAGGCGCGGCGAGCGAGCCGGCCGTGGACGACGCGTTCCGGAACGCGATGGGCAAGGAGGTCCTGCAGCAGCACGACCGCTACGTCAGTAGCCTGGAGACCGCTGGGGTCGGGGAGGACGTGCGCCCCGAGCTGCTGCGCGAAGAGCCCTCCGAGATGGACGGCCTCGACATCGACAAGCTGCTCGCCGCCGGTCCCGACGACGCGATGTCGCTTCCGATGGACGGCAACGAGCCGGCCCCGGAGGCGGCGGGCGAGGAGGACGAGTCCGAGGTCAAGGGCGACCGGCTCTCGCAGATCGCCCGGCTTCCGGTCATGCAGAAGATCCGCCTGGCCATGCTCGGCAACAGCTTCGAGCGGTCGGTCCTGATTCGCGACTCGAACAAGCAGGTCGCGATGAGTGCGATCAAGTCCTCGCGCGTCAAAGAGAACGAGGTGATCGGCTACGCGAACAACCGCGCGCTCTCACACGACGTGATCCGGTACATCGCGACGCGCAAAGAGTGGCTGAAGCTCTACCAGCTGAAGCTGAACCTCGTCCTCAACCCCAAGACGCCGCTTTCGGCGGCGATGGGCTTCCTCAACCACCTGCACCCGCACGACGTACGCAAGGTGTCCCGATCCCGGAACGTTCCCTCGGCGCTGCAAAAGGCAGCGAAACGAAAAGAGGGTCAGCGACGTTGACCTGCCAACGATGAGCGACACCGCTGCCCAGAGCCCTGCCGACGCCGGGCGCGCCGATGCGACAGCCGGAGGCCCGCCCACGCGGCAGACGGTCCCGCGCGCGCTGTGGCGCTGGGGCGGAATGTTCATCGCGCCGCGTCGCCACGTTGCCCAACTCGACATGGACGAGGGGCAGCGCGATGGCCTCACCCTCGGATTGCTCTACCTGCTCGGCACGTCGGTGCTTCCGATGACCGAGTCGGTCGCGACCGTGCTGGCAACGCACAGCATCGTTGCGCTGCTCTCCGGTGTGGGCCGCGTCGTGCTCACGCCGATCGTCGTCATCGTGCTCGCCGAGACCCTTCTGGGCTCCAAGCGTGGCTATCGCGGCGGGATCTGTCTGCTGCCGCTGGTGGTTGTCGGGACCCTTGCGCGCATGCTCGCCCAGCTGGGCTCGCCGATCGGCGGGCACCCGCTGCTTCCCGACCTCGTCGGCGGGGTGCTCGTGGCCGCGCTCGCGCTGTGGATCCGCTCGGCCGTGCCACCCGAAGCGGCCGACACGAAGGAGGCGGCATGAACCGGGCGGCACCAGTTCTGGGCGCCGCGGTGCTCGTTGGGGCGCTCGCGGTGGGTGCGGTCGATGGCAAGCGGGCTGCGCTCGAGTGGGACACCATGGGCCCGGCCGCGCCCGGCACGTCCCTGGAGACGTTTTCCGTGGCCCGGCTTGGTGGCGGTGCCTTCACGCACGACCAGCTGCTCGGCAAGGTCAGCGTCGTGACGTTCTGGGCCACGTGGTGCGGGCCGTGCCAGTCCGAGCTGGCCGACCTCGACGAGCTCGATGACGACTACGAGGGGCGAGACGACGTGCAGTTCTTGGCCGTGAACTGGGAGGGCACCGGGTACACGCCCGCGCAGCGGCGCCGCATCACCGCCGCGCACACCCAGCGCAAAGGCCTGGGCCTGCCCATCGCCGTGGATGACGGAGACATGGCCCGGGCGCTGCGCGTCAGCGCGGTACCCCACACGATGGTCGTCGACGCGCAGGGCATGGTGCGGCACGTCTATCCGGGCCGGGTGCGGGCGTCGACCATCGCCGATGACATCGCCGACCTGCTCGACGAATGAACGCCGCCAGCTGCGGGGCAGCGGGCGGCGTCCGAAGGCCGGAGCCTACGAGGACTACGGCGCGAGCGTGAGCGACTCGCCCGCGACGCTGATGTTCACCACCGGCAGGCTCTGGCCAGCGTGCTCGCGGGTGATGTGCAGCGAGGGCGTGATGTCGAGCCCCGCGGGCAGGTCGACCGCCACGACGTAGCCGTCGCCCTCACCGATCGGGCCGTACACGCCATCGAGATCCATCGCGCCCACGCCGGGCGCGGTGAAGTGCATGGGCTCCGTACCGTCGGTGACCAGACCCTCGGCTTTGCCTTCGGTGACGAACCAGCTCTCGACGCCGTTGGCGGGGTCGACGAGTCCGACGAGCACCCGTCCTGGCGGCCGGCCGCCCACGTCGGAGGCGCTCCAGCTCGTGATCTCCTCGATGAACGGCAGCACCTTGTTCCACGTCCAGTCGCTGACCCACGTGTTGCCGCAGTAGGTCATGTAGTCCTTGCCGTTGGTCGGCGTGTAGAGCGTGAAGTCCACGATGCCGAAGCCCCAGATCCCGATGTCGCCCTCGGGGTAGGGGTACGAGGGGTCGGGGCCGCCTTCCTCGCCGTTGCAGAACACGTGACGACGTCCCTGGGAGTGCCCGATCTCGTGCACGAACGTGTTCGCCGTGCTGCTCAAGCTGTTGGTCCAGCGACCCATCGACACGCGCGTCCACGCGTTGTCGATGGTGGGGAAGTCCGGGATGCTGATCGCCTGCCCGCCGACGCCGTCGGCACCGCCATCGCAGGGCCGGACCACGCCGTAGTAGTAGGCCGCCGGGTCCGCGTTGTCGGTGGCACGGAGTTCGGCCAGGAAGCTCAGCAGCGGGCTGAAGGAGGTCAGCGCGTTGTTGTAGTCGACCGGATCGCGGCGCTCGATCTCGATGCGCTGGACCGGGTTCTGCATCAGCAGCTGGTCCGAGAGAAACTGCATCTCGTCGTCGGTGATCTCGGGCGCTTCTGGGCACTCGGCGTTGATGTTGTGCTTCACGGGCACCAGCACCACCTTGAGCGCGAGGTCTTTGTCTTCGATGCCCACGAAGCCGCGCTGCGGGGGATAAGCGGTCTGGGCTGGCTCGGGCAGGTCTTCGTAGCCGTACTCGGTCTCGAACAGCTCGATCTGGAACTGCACGCCGACGGGGATCAGCTCGCCGGGGATCACGAAGTACATGTTCGTGTCGATCTGCGAGGGCACGCTCTCCTCGGTGACCTCGAAGGTGCGGTCGGCGACCTCCTGCGTCCCGTCGGGCATGGTCAGGGTCAGCCGCGCCATGATCGAGCGCGGTTCGAAGTCGTCGTCGAGCTCCCAGTAGCCGCGGATCATCGTGGTGCGACCGGGGACGAGCGCCGCGTTGCGACCGGAGCCATCGACCCACGCGCCGTCGCGCACGATCGGCACGCCGACGCCCTGGTTGGCGAACACCTGACCCAGCCGCACGCCGCGAGCGGGGTAGGGGACGAACTCGGGCTCGGCAGCGGTGCTGGAATCGGCGCCGTCATCGGTGCCCCCGCCCCCGTCGGCGCCGCCGGTGCTGGGGCCGCCGTCGTCCTCGCCCGTCGTCGGGGTGTCGCCGGTGCCGACGCCCGCGGAGTCTGTGTCGCCGGCCGAGGTGACGCTGGAGGTGTCCGGCCCGCAGCCCACGAGCGAACCGCCGAGGAGAACTGCCAAACCTTTCGCGATGAGAGCCGACCGGTCCATGGAAAGGACCCTACGTCGCGCAGGTCACGCGAGCAATAGGATTGCGGCTTTCGTTGCGACTGTGGGTCTCAGGCGCGCGTGCCGCCAAACACGCGATGCTCGATCAGGGCGCATCCGAGCGCCGCAGCTCGGCGAACTTGAGCACGATCGTCGCGATCACGGGGAGCACCGCCACCGAAGCGGCCAGGATCGCGAGGCTCTCGACCAGGTCCTGCGCGAGCACGAGGCCCAGCGCGGGTGCAAGGCAGACCACAAGCGGCAGCGCGGTTGCTCCCCCGTCGCCCAAGGCGCGACGAGCCGGCGCCGCGACGAGCAGGGCCCAGCCGAGGACGGAGCCTGCCGCCATCAGCAGCGCGGCAATGCCGAACGCCATGCCGCCAAACCCGGGTTGCTTCGCCTCGAGCACGCGCGCGAGCGCGGCGAGATCGCCCTGGGGTCGGTGCGGTGGACCGTAGCCTACCGCGATCAGCTCGGCGGGATGTGGGTCCACGAGTCCGCGCGTGCCAGGTCCCATCGGGCGAGGGTCGGTGTCCAGCGGGACGAGCGAGCGGCGGTCCTTCGCTTCGAGGGGCAGGCGGGTGTCGCCGTGGACTTCGGCCTCGAAGGTGACGTCGTCCATCACCGCGTACGGCCCGGTGAACCCCTCCATCGTGGCCAGCTTGCGGAAGTCTTGCCAGGCGGGGTCGAGCACGTCGAAGCGGACGCGGAACCCGTCGAGGCGCGCCGCGACCGGGACGCGGATGTCTTGCGTCGCGTCGGTGGGGTGGCGCAGCACGAACTCGTGGACCTCGAGCATGGCGTTCCACGGCGGACCTTCGGCCTTGCCCACGCGGTTCAGTCGAAGGGCATCGACGCCCCGCGGGTCGGGGCTGACCTCAAGCGCGACCCGGCTGTCCAGCGGTGCGTCGAAGTCCTCCGCGGCGATGAAGGTCCACGGCGGCGCGGGCTCATCGGTATCGGGGTAGGGGCCGCGGTACCCGTTGCGGAAGAACTCGTGAAGCTTGGGGTCGAACGGCGTGTCGTCGTCGCGCCACTGGAACATGGCGAGGTGTTCGCCGAGCGCCTCGTCGGGGCTGTTGGCCATGGCCACGGCGCCCACCCAGTGAAAGTCGCCGACGTTCACGTACGGCGCGGGGTCGAGCTCGTAGAACTGAATAAGTTCGGTGAACACGACCGACTCGTCCTTGGGCGTGAGCCGAACGAACTGGGGCGAGCCCTCTTTGCCGCCGAACAACTCGCGCGTACACGGGATGTGGACGTCCCACGCGGCGTGCTTGGCCTTCTCCGGCTCGCGCGCGCGAAAGCTGACCGTGTCCGCGGCCTCGGAGATCGTCCACGCCGGCAGGATCACGGCGTTCTCCTTGCTGAGCAGCTTGGCCATCTTGTGACCGCGCGGGTCGGCGCGCAGCCGCATGGCGTAGTGCTGGCCCTTTTCGTAGGGCGTGTTCTCGGGCAGCACGACGGTCTGGCCGACCTTCTTGCTCGGGCGGAGTCCGCGGCTCTCGTGGCGCTCGAGCGGGTAGAGCTTGCCATCGGCGAGCGGTGCGTCGCCGGGCGAGGTGAGCAGCGCGAGGCCGGCCGTCGTGCTGACGAGTCCCACGACCAGCAGCGGGACCAGCATCGCGGAGGCGCCCGCTTGCTCGGGAGTGGCTTCGGGGTCGAGCGCGGTCGAGGCTCCAGCCGCGCCGACGCCGAGGTTGGCCGCGGTGACGGCGCGAAGCATGCCCGCGGCGATGAGGGACGCCAGCGCACCGCCGACGGTGCCCGTCGCGGCGCTCTGCAGGCCGAACGCTTCGTTGACCGCGTCGCCGAGCGCGAGCTGAAGCTTGAAGGGGTCGTCGAAGGCCGCAAGCGCGGCGACGACGGTGAACAGGCCCAGGCCGAGCACGGGCATGGCGACGACGCCCAGCGTGGTCAGGCTGCGAACGCGCATGCAGAGCAGCGCGAGCCCGATGACCACGCCCACGCTGGCAGCGGCGGGGAGCGACAAGGACGCGCTGCCCAACGCCGCGACCTGGCTGCCCTGCCAGAGGCCGCCGGCGACCACCGCAACGGCGATGACGGGGTACGCGAACGCGGGGGACGCGACGCCGTCGGTTCCGGACTGACGGGTCAGCTTGGCCTCGGCGAAGTGCAGACCCATGCCCAGCACGCTGGCGATCCACATCCAGACCAGCGCACCGCGGCCGCCGATCGAGACCGCTGCGATGGCGGCGGAGATCGTCGTGACCGAGGCGCTCGCCGCCAGCAGCACCGCAGCCGCGCTGGGGGAACCGGCACGCCATCGCTTCGGGGCGAGGCCCAGGCGACGCAGCGGCAGCAGGCCGGTGCCGAGCATCACGAGCAGGCCGGCACACAGCACGAACCCGCCGAGAATGGGGTTCCACAGTCCGTCGAGGAGCCGTTCCATGCGAGGGGGCAGCGTGGCAGGTCCGCCCACCGCCGTAAAGCGGGGGCTGTGCCAACCGCGTTGCCATAAGGCCGCCTCAGTCGAGCGCGTGCATGAGGGCCTCGAGGCGCTCGCGGGCTTCGAGCCGAGCTTCGAGGGCCCCGGGGTCGCGCTGCCACGCGGCGAGCTGCCCCACGGGAATTCTCCACTGGCCGCCGACCATCAGGCCCACCAAGGCACTCGACGTATCGCACAGCGCCAGCGCGCGCAGCACGTCGCGGGCGGGCCACAGCGCGGGGTGCTCCGGATCGAAGACGGCGAGATCCGCTTCGGCTCCGCCCTCGATCACGCCCGCGGTGAACGCAGGGTGGAGTCGACCGGGCGTGCTCCACACCGAGGCGAGCAGCGTGGAGGGCTCGGCGAGCACGCCCGCGGTGTCGAGACTTTGCCGTCGAACGTCGTCGAGCGCCCGCGCAGCCTCGCGCGAGGGCGCGGCGCGGAACGCAGCGTACGCGTCGCCGCTGCTGGGCCGGTGTCCACGAAGCCCGGCGACCGCGACCAGCTCACGCTGAACGTTCATCGCGTCGTTGGACACGGCGCAGTCGGTTCCGACGATCCACGGGATGCCGGCAGCCTGCCAGCTGGGGACATGGGCAGGAAAGCAGAACTGCTGCTGCGACAGCGGACAAAAACCCAGGGCGTGCCGGCCGGGGTCGAGTCGCTGCAGGTCGTCGTCGCTGACGAAGATCGCGTGGATCGCCAGCAGTGAGGGCACGTCGGCGAGGACCCCGAGCTGGTCCAGCCAGCCGATGGGGGTGGCGTCGTGACGCGCGTCGATCCGCTCGAACTCCTCGACCGACTGCGCCACGTGGACGTGGACCGGCAGGTCGTGGCTGCGGGCGAGTGCCGTGATGTCTCGCCACATCGCCTCGCTCACGGTGTCGGTG
Organism: Myxococcota bacterium; assembly: GCA_039024335.1. GTDB lineage: Bacteria > Myxococcota_A > Polyangia > Nannocystales > Nannocystaceae > CAJXVA01. Next base: position 27,338 of record JBCCQM010000051.1, on the reverse strand, counting down.
GCGTGAGGCCCGAGCGCCGCGTGAATCCCCTTGGCGGCCCAGCTGTCGTCGGCGAGGCGAACGGTGGCCTCGCGCTGGGCATCGCGTTGGTCCACGCCGGGGCCCGCGAGATCCTGCAGCGTAGGAGCGATGACGCCTCGCAGGCCCACGTCGCACATGCCCTCCGCGATGGCCTCGGCGAAGTAGTAGTGGTCCCACACCCGCGCGACGCCGTGCCGAAGGCTTTCGAGCGCACCCAGCCGCGTGAACGCCCGGACGTCGTCGGCCGACATGGCCGTCTCGAGCCGAAAGAAGAGGTCCTCGACCACGTTGCCGCGAAGCGCCTGCGTGCTGAGCAGGCCGCGGAACCCGACCATCGCCAGGTGCGTGTGCGCGTTGATGAAGGCGGGCGCGACGATCAGGTCACCCAGGTCGTCGTCGACCGGACCCGTCGCGGGACCTTCATCGACGGCGTGGATGCGGCCGCCCTGTAGACGCAGCGTGGCGGGCCCAACTCGCAGCGCGTCGCCGGCCCCCAGGACCACGCGCGATGCGAACAGGGTGCGTTCCGCCACTGCGTCCACGGTAGCAGCTATTGCGCGTCCCAGAAGTTGATCATGCCGTTGGTCGCCTCGTAGCCGCTGTTGGCGGAGGTGGGCCACTCGTGGTGAGCGAAGGACGTCACGTCGTTCACGGTGACGAACTGGATGATGTTGCGGAACGTGCCGAACGTGCAGGCCGTAGCGTCGTAGGTCGCCGTGGTGATGTTGTACGTGCGCGTGATCAAGTTGCAGGCGTTGTCGGCGTACCAGGCGTCATAGGCGTCTTGCGCCGGCGTGAAGCCCTGCCAGGATCCGCCGGCATAGGGGACGACGGTGTCGTTGAGGGCGTTGGCCAAGAAGATGGGCGTGGTGGTGCCCGCGGGGGGACCGGCCGGCGTGCCCGAGAACGCGTTGCCGTAGTACGAGTTGACTGCGGCCAGGCCGGTGAACCGACCCACCATCGTCGTGCCGAGCTCATGCACGAGCCGGCCGCCGTTGGAGTAGCCGCCGGCGAAGGTGCGGTCGACCTGGAGCTCCGCTTCGAGATGGTCGAGCAGCTCCTCGGCGTACCCAGGGTCGTCTCGGAGCACGGGGTTGGTGATCCAGAGCCCATCGAGCGCGGGGTTCAGGCCTGGCCGGGCGTTTGGAAAGACGACGATGCGGTCGTCGGCCAGCGCATGGTCGTGCAGCTTCAACATGCCGCCGCTCCCGGCGAAGTCGATCGCCGACTGCCCGCCGCCGTGGAACATCATGATCAGCTCGTACGTGTCGGAGCCGGTCTCGTCGTACCCGGGGGGCAAGAAGAGCAGGTAGCTGCGCTGCGTGCCGTCGGCCTGCTCGAAGTCCAGGCTGTAGTAGCCGGGCGTGCTGGGCACCACGGAGGTCGCGCGCCAGGCCACGTCGCCAAGCGCGGGGTCGAGGTTGGGCTCGGGCTCGCCGTCACAGGCGCAGGCGAGCAGGAGCGGGAGCGTGAGCAGGGCATGAAGAGGCTTCACGTCCCCCAAGAGTCGGCTCCGGCCCGATCGGATCACGGGCTCGTGCTACACCCCTGTGCAATGCGACGGTGGCTGCTTTGGACCGCGTGCGTGCTGGCTGTGGGCTGTGACCGCCCCGCGACGACCGCGCTCGGCGACCCGACCTCGGTGACCGAGGAGTCCGGCCTCATCCCGCACGTGCCGGTGATCGCCGCGAAGAAGGCGCTGGCCGAGGGCGAGGTCGTGTTCGTCGATGATGGCGCGTCGGTGCTGGCCACGGCCGTTCGCAAGCCCACGCTCGCGGTGGTGGTCGACTTCGTCGATGAGGTGAAGCCGATCCGCTACAACAAGCTGCACCGGCTGGCCTACTCGGGGCACGCGCCCCGCCTCGGAGAGGCGATGCCCGTCGATCCCGAGGACCTGGCGGAGCTGGGCTTTCAGGCGCCGTTCGAAGGCGTGTGGGTGTTCGGGCCCGGGGGTCCGTGCCGGGCAACGGTTGGGGAGCCGTACGTGGGCCGGGCGTCGACGCAACAGCGCACGCTCGAGATCAGCTACGCGCTCACGGGCTGCGAGGCCGAGGCGTTCGCGCCCGTCGGCTCTACCGCGCTGAGCGTTCCGCCCAACCTCGCCTGGGTCCCCGTGGACGCCACCGCCGATGACCGCTTCGCCCCTTCGCAGGGGTGGGACCATCCGCTGGCCATGTTCGCGGGGGGTCCGTCCGCAGAGTCGCCCGCCCACACCTTCATCGCGCACGCCCGCGTGGTTCCGGGCCTGCAGCCCACGCCGGCGCAGGCGCTCGTGACCGGGCTGTGGGGCGAGCCCGAGACGTGCAGCGCCGAGGTCCACGCGCTGACGACGGGCCTGTGGGACGACGCGGGCTTCGAGACGTTCGACGTGGACTGGCTCGTGCCCGAGGATCCGCCGCTGCTGGTCGGAGCGCTCGCCCAGCGCGGTGAGCCGCAGGCACTGGTGTTCGACGACGGCCTCGACGCGCTGTTTGCCGTGATGCCGGCCGAGACGATCGACCCCGAGGGGCCGCAGCCCGTCGCGCCCACCGACGCCGAGCTGAACCCCGGGCCGACCACGTGGACCGTCCGCACCGCCGCGCGGGGTCGGTGGACCGAGCTCGACCGCGCCGCCGCTCGGTTCACCGTGCAGCCGGAGTGTCCCGCTTCAGAGGGCGTGCAGGGCCTCGGCGAGTAGGTCGAACACCACCCGGACGCGGCGGCTGGTGTGCAGCTCGCGGTGCGAGACCAGCCAAACGCCGAACGGCACCGGCGGCAGCACCTCGCTCGCAGGCTCGACGCCCGGGGTGACGCGGCCGACTGCCTCGGCCATCACGCCGATGCCCAGCCCCTGCTTGACCATCTCCCACTGCACGAGGTGATTGCCGCTAACGATCGGGAAGTTGCGCTGCGTGACGTGGACCCCGATGCCGCGCAGAAGCTCCAGCATTTGGTCGGTGCGGTCGAAGCCGATGAAGTCGCACGCGCTCAGGGCTTCGAGCGTGCTCGGTCGTCCCACGCGGTCGAGGTACGACGAGGCCGCGTAGAAGCGGCCATCCATGTCGCGGATCTTCTTTGCGATGAGGTCGGGGTGGTCGGGCCGGACGTTGCGAACCGCGATGTCCGCCTCACGGCGCAGCAGGTCGCTGGGCGCATTGGTGCCGAGGACTTCGACGTGAATGCCCGGCTCGCTCTGGCGCAGCGTCGCGAGGATCCCCGGCAAGACGTGCGCCGCAAAGGCCTCGCTCGCGCTGATCGTCACCGCGCCTTCGAGCGCGGAGGACTGGCTCGACGCCGCCATTGACAAGCGACTCGCCGCGTCTCCCATGGCGCGGGCGTGGGTGAGGAGCTCGGTGCCGGCCTCGGTGAGGGCGAGACGTCGACCGACGCGTTCGAACAGCGTCACGCCGAGCTCGTCCTCGAGCGCGTCGACCTGACGACCCAGGGTCGGCTGGGACATGCCCAGGGCTCGTGCGGCCGCCGAGAGCGAGCCTTCTTCTGCGGTGACGAGGAACGCGCGTGCGCGGTTCCAGTCGAATCGGACGGTGCGCCATTCCATGCGTGCATGCAGAAGCTACCAACGAATCCGGCGGAGGCCGCGTGGTGGCACCCACCCTACGGTGAGGGCGTCTCATGCTCGCCATCGTTCGTGACGTCTACGGCCCCCCTGAAGTGCTCCGAATCGAGGAGCAGCCCGCACCCGAAGTCCCCGCGGATCACGTGCTCGTCGACGTGCGGGCCACGTCGGTCACCACGGCCGAGTGGCGCATGCGGGCGGCCGACTTCCCGCCGGGGTTCCGCCTGCTGGGCCGCCTGTTCACCGGTCTGTTCCGGCCCCGGGTGCGGACGACGGGGCGCGAGTTCGCCGGCACCGTGCGGGCCGTCGGGTCCGCGGTGACCGATTTGCGGCCCGGAGACGAGGTGTTCGGCGTCCACGAGGGGGGTGCCAACGCGGAGCAGATCGCCGTGCCGGCCTCGGGCGTGATCGTGCGGATGCCCGCCGGCCTGTCCCACGCCGAAGCGGTCGCGATGCCGTTCGGTTCGCTCACCGCGATCGACTTCCTCGAGGACCGGGCGCAGGTCCAGCCCGGAGAGCGGGTGCTGGTCGTCGGTGCCTCGGGCGGCGTGGGAGTGTACGCGGTGCAGGTGGCCAAGCAGGCCGGGGCCGAGGTCGTCGGGGTGTGCAGCACCGCAAACCTGGAGCTCGTTCGCAGCCTCGGTGCGGACGCGGTGGTCGACTACACCAAGGCCGACCCGCGCGATGCCGGCGAGACCTACGACGTCGTCGTGGATACCGCGGGCAAGACCTCGGTCTCGGGGTACCGCGATGCGCTGCGTCCGGGCGGGCGGCACGTGTTCATCGAGGGCGGATTCGGGTCGCTGCTGCACGCGTTGGTGAGTCGCTGGCGTCGGGGGCCCCGGGTGATCGGCGGCGTCACGCTGGACACGCGCGCGGCCTTCGAGCGCCTGCGGGCCCGCGTGGAGGCGGGGCGACTGCGTCCGGTGGTGGGACACCGATTCGCCATGGCCGACGTCGTCGATGCGCATCGGCTCGTGGAGCGCCGTCACCGCCGAGGCGCCGTGGTGCTGGACTTTCCGGTTTAACATTGACGCGCGAAGAATTGGCAATCCGGCTCGCACATCGAACGTCGCTTCGGCGGCCCAAGCGGCTGAACAGCCTGCTACGTTCCCTCTCATGCGGCCCTGGGGTATCGCAGGAACGATCGTCTTGGCGGGTTGTGCGTTGTCGGACCCGCAGCTTTCCGAGGATGACGACGCCGGCGGCACGTCGGCGGCAGCCACGACCGGGGCGTCCGACGACGATGGGCTTGGGACCCAGGGCTCGGGCGGCTCCGAGGGCTGCGACGACGGGTGCGACGGATCGACCGGTGCCGTGCTGCCGCCGCAGGAGCCCGAGACGGAGTGCGACGACGGACTCGATGACGATGGCGACGGCGCGGTTGACTGCGAGGATGGAGACTGCGCCGAGGCCTGCGGCGACGTCACCCTGCGCGTCGCGACCTGGAACATCCTGCGCGTGGGTCCCGAAGGCTCCGCGTCGTTCAACGCGCTCGCCTCGATCGTGCGCCGCATCGACGCCGACGTGCTGTGCCTGCAAGAGGTGGGCGAAGGCGAAGAGGGACCGCTGCAGGCGCTCGCCGAAGCGGGGGGCTACGGCCACGGTCTGCTCGCGCCCGCCTCGGGGCCCGAAGGCAGCGGGATCGCGAACGCCTGCATGAGCAAGACGCCGGTCGTGGACGCGGCGTACCTGTGGTCGAACTGGATCTCCGAGGACGACGACGCGCGAGACCTGACGCGACCGTTCGTCCGCATCCGGATGCAGGTGCCCGGCACGTCGCGCTTCGTCAGCATCGTGACGTCGCACCTCAAAGCAGGGCAGGACGACGTCGACCGCTTCCGTCGCATGGTGGAGTCGTTCCGGCTGGGGCAGGTCGCGCTCGGTGAGTTCGACGAGTACCCGAACAACGCGGTCGTGATCACCGGAGACCTCAACGAGGGCGCGTCGCCACCGGCGGTCACGTTCGACGCGCTGCCGCCAGGGTTGCCTAGCTTCTACGAGCTCGGCAGCGACATCTCGCTGCCCTTCGACTACGTTCCCTCGCAGCCCCTGATCGACGCCGGCCTGCAGCGCGTCGAGGCGCGGTGGGAAGACAGCACCGCCGACGAGACCTTCATCCCATTCGGCTCGCGCCTCGACTACGTCTACGTCGGTGGCGCGCAGGTCGTGGGGTCCGAGGTGTACGAGGCGTGCCAAGACGACGGCGCCGGCGGTATCGACAAGGTTGGCGAGGCCCTCGACTGCGGAATCAGCGAAGAGGCGTCGGACCACAGACCGGTCGTCGTGGACCTGCGCTTCTCACCCTGAGGCCCGGGACCGACTCGGCGGCCGCATTCGCTGCGGTACAGTACGGCCATGGGTCGTCGCCTGTCGCTCGTCGCTGCCGTCTCCACCCTTGCGCTGGGCTGTGGCTTCTTCATGGAGCCCACGCCCGACGTGGACAATCCCGAGCAAGCCAGCGCGGGCGCAGTTGAGGTGAAGTATCCGGGCAACTGGAAAACCTCCCTCGAGACGGACACGATCGAAGGCGTCGAGTTCTCCTCGCTGACCATCGAGAGCTCGGGCAACGCGATCGCGGTCGTGCAGGTCTTCGAGCCCGCCGTGCCGCTCGAGCCCGACGAGGTCTTCACGATGTACATGGAAGGCGTCACCGAGGCCTCCAAGACCGAGATGGGCGGACTCGTCGACGTGGGCACGCAGACCGCGACCTCGCCGTTCTCGCACGACCTGCTCGGAAGCTCGGTCGAGGGACGCACGGCGACCTACAACCTGAGCATGCTCGGCGAGACCGTGCCCCACAAGATTCAGACGGTCCACACCTCGACCGACGACTACACCGTGGTGGTCGTGGCGCAGGCGCCCGCCGAAGACTGGGCCAAGGCCGAGCCCGGGTTCGAGCTGATCTACGGCTCGATGCGCGCGAAGTAGCTCAGCGCGGCGGGTACGCCCTGGCGCCCGCGAGCTCGTCCTCGGTGGGCGGGGGCAGGTACGTCGAGCAGACGCGGACCGAGTTCATCGCGTACGTGCCCAATCGCCGCCCGAAGGTTAACCGTCGTGGGCCTGCAGCCAAGCGCGTACTTCGTCGAGCATGTCGTCGCGTCCGGCCGCGTGCGCGAAGACGGACTCGCAGGCGCGCGCCATGGCCCGCGCGCGGGCGCAGTCGGCCGGGGTGCTGCCGGGGCTCTCGAGCAGCACGCGGGCGAACAAAAACTCCGTGATCGCAAACTCGGAGGGCGTGTCGTTGCCAATGCTGACCGCACGCTCGAGCGCCGTGCGGGCCGCCGCGTAGTCCCCCTGCTCCAGCGCGATCCGGCCTTGCGTCGTCAGAACCTCACCGGTCACGGAGTGGTCGTTGCCGTACAGCGCCTGCGCGGCCCGCATGGCTGACTCCGCGTGAGCGGCCGCGCCTTCGAGGTCGCCCATCAGGATGCTGACCTCCGCGAGGTTGCGGTCGAGCAGCATCAGGACTTCGGATGGTCCGTCCGCCGTCGCGGCTTGGATGTCTCGAGCCTCCCCGAAGAGCGCGTACGCCGACGGCCACGCCTCGAGACGAACCTGCAGGCTCGCGAGATTGTTGAGCGTGGTCGAGCGGATGGGGTGGTCTTTGCCGTACTCGCGGGCGAACGTCTCGTCGACGCGCGCGAGCATCGTCAGCGCCTCTTGAACCCTTCCGAGCTTGCCGAGTGCAGTGGCGACGTTGGCCAACGCGTACGCCTCGTCGAGGCTGTCCGTCCCGTGTGCGGCTTGGGCTTGATGCAGCGATGCGTTCGCGTAGCGCAAGGCCGTCTGGTGCTCGTCGAGCTTCCGGGCGGTGTCGTAGAGTCCGTTGTACACGCCCACGAGGTGGCCATGCTGAGGGCCGACCGCGTCGATGATCAACGTCTCGGCCTCGAGCAGCAGCACGCGCGCGGCCTTCGGACCGTGGACCCTTGCCACCATCTGCGCTTTGGTCACCATCGCGTGTCCGATGAGGATGGGGTGGGCATCGTCCTCTTGGGCGAGGCGCAGCGAGTCCTCGGCGGCTTGCAGGGCTTCGTCGAACCGAGACGCTCGAACGCGAAGCGTGACGAGGTTGCCGAGCGCGGCGGACTCGGTCCGCTTCGACCCCGATGCGCGGGCCAGAGCAATGGCGGCGCGGATGTAGTCGTCTGCGCGTTCGAGGTCGACCTTGAACTCCGAGTAGTAGAACGCGATCGAACTTGCAGCCTGCGCAGCGATGCGGAGTAGCCCGTGCTCGAGCGCGAGCGTGTAGGCGCGCTCGAAGTGCTCGATCGCTTCGTCCGCGCGGTTGTCTCCGCCGGCGATGCGGCCGCGATGCCAGGCGAGCCCCGCCGCGGTCGGTGGATAGGTGCTCGCTTCGAGTGCGTCGACGTGTTCGGTGAGCAGCGTCTTCGCCTCGTCTTTGCGGCCTGCCATGCGGAGCACCTCGACCCGATCGAGCACGTCGAACGCCGCGGCGGCGCGGGCGGCTTCGTCTGCATCACGCGGGAGGACCGAGGTGCGTTGGAGTGCCTCGGTATCGCTGCAGACCGAGATGTTCGTCTGCTTGGCGACCATCTCCAGGCTGCGCGCGATGACCGTGTCGTCGGCGGTCCCGAGGACGTCGATGGTGGCGTCGACCTGCGCTCGGGCGCGCTCGAGGCAGTGCATGCGCAGGTCGTGCATGTGGTCGGATTGCTCGCCGCGCTCGGTCGCCAGGCAGGCTTCGTGGGCGGTCGTGGCCCATCGGTCCGAGAACGCGTCGAGGTCGCGCGAGACCGCCTCGAAGCTTGGGGCTGCGTTCGGCAGATCAGTCGCGAGGAATGCGTCGCGGACGGCGGCGGCGCGTTCTGCCGGAAACAGTGCGGCGGCCCTTCCCGTGAAGATGCTGCACGGACGCTCGCTCGGCTCGGCGACGGTCAGGGCCGCGGTCCCGAGCACCAACCCAGCCACGCTGGTCTGCATCCAAGTGCGTCCACGTCGGCTGCGTGGACGGAGCGCCCTCAAAAGGGCGCGCATGGATGGGTGTCGGTCGTTTGGGCGCGCCGCGAGGCCGCGAACGATCGCTTCGTGAACGAATCGGGGCACCGTGGTGCCCGAGGGCGCGGGGGGAACCGACTGTTGCTTAATCGCCGCGCACAGCTCCGCACCCGTCGCGCCGGTGAACGGCCGCACGCCATACAGCGCTTCGTACAAGGAGACGCAGAACGAGAACTGATCGGAGCGCTCGTCCGTGAGTCGCCCGGCGTGCTGCTCGAGCGGCATGTATGCGGGCGTCCCCATCACCATGCCCGTCTCGGTCAGTCGACCCGACATCGAGCCGTGCGAGCTCGAGGACGACGCTGCGACAACCGGAACGGGCGCATGCTTGGGGACGGCGAGGCCAAAGTCGGTGACGCGCGCGCGACCATCGGTTCCGATGAGTACGTTGTCGGGCTTGAAGTCGCGGTGGACGATGCCGGCGTCGTGCGCCGCAATGAGGCCACGCGCCGCGTCTCGAAACACCGCGAGGACCTGAGCAGGTGTTCGACGCTCGGCATGGACCCATCCACGCAGGTTCGGCCCGTCGATGAACTCCATCGCGATGAAGACCTGCTCCCGCATCGCACCCACGTCGTACACGGAGACGACGGCCGGGTGGGAGAGCTTGGCCAGCGCCTGCGCTTCGCGGAGCAGGCGTGCGTGGCCATCGGCGTCCTGCGACGTGCGCGGGTGGAGAAGCTTCAGGGCGACGCGGCGGTCGAGCTTCGAATCGTACGCAGCCAGGACGACGCCCATCCCCCCAGAGCCGAGCGTCTCCAGCACCACGTACCGCCCGAGTGTCGCGCCACGCTCGAACGGGCTGGAGGCCTCGCCGGTCAAAGGCGCGCTGTCGGCAAGCGTCACCTCGGCGCCCCGCTGCGTTTCGGAGCCCCGCAACCCCGCGCGATACCGTCGCGTCGACTCCACGCCCCCCATCCCTGGAGTGAGGACGACGTGTGGGACGAGGTATTCAAGACCGATCGGACACGAGCACGCTCCGTCCCGAGGTGCACCCGGGTGCCTCTATTCGTCTCGGGGCTCTTCGTGGCCCGCGGGCACCTCGCAGGGCGCGGATGCGGGGCGGGCGACGTACTCGCGGTACACGACGCCCATCTCGAACTCGCACGCGCGGCCTTCATCGACGAGCCACGCCGCCCAATCGTCGCGGAAGCCGGCCACCTGCTGGTCGTTGCCGCCCGCGGTGAGGCCTTCGTGCCAGTCGTACACGTCGTAGACCGTGGTCTCGACTTCGATGGCCGTCACGATGCCATCCGAGACGTACGCGGTGCCCACCGCCGAGACGGTGAAGTTGCCGAGCCCGTACCAGAGATCATCCCCTTCAGCCGCCACGACGCGGCCAGGCTGCTCCAGCGGGATGGTCGCGCTGGTTGCCGACGCGGCGGCTTGCTCGGCCTGGCACCAGAACGCGCCGGCGACTTGAGACTCGAAGGCCGCTACGACCGGCTCCTCGCGGACGAGATCCTCGTTGAGGAACAGCGGGTCATGTCCGCAGTGCAGGAAGTTGAACATGTTGCCCGACGCCGTGTGCAGGCCCAGGGCCTTGGCGCCGGCTGCGAGCGCCCAGTACGTCTGCCAAAGGCAGCGCCCGTCCTCCTCCTCGAAGCACCGCTGCGCCCGGTCGACCAGCGACTGCTTCAGCTCGTCGACGGCCGCCTCGAGCCACTCGCTGCGGACGACGCCCTCCTCTTCGCCGCACAGCGGGACGTCGGCGAGGTCGGCGGGGTCACAGGTCTCGTCTTCGGCGCAGGCGAGCGCGAGGTCGGCCAGCTCGACGCACTCGCCGTCCTCCACGTCGAGCACGTCCGAAACCGCGCGCTCCTCGGGTGGGGCGTCGCAGCCACTCAACGCGCACGACAGCGCCACGACGGAGGAGAGAGCAACCTTGGAACCCGACCACACCTTCACGCCCGTTGTGCTGCCGCTGGGCCCGCCCCGGTTCCCGACCCGTTCCGGTCCGGTCCGGTCCGGTCCCGGGGCGCGCTCGCGGCGGACCCTGACCTGTCCTTTGGGCCGGTTTTTGCTCGGCGAGGCGACCAAGCCCTTCGATACTGGCTCCGTGGACGAACTGGCGGATTCGAGCGACGGACTGATGCTGACGCAGGCTGCGCGGGGCTACGACGCCGCGGCGGACCGGGCCGTGTTTCGCGTGCGGTCACGTGCCGACGGCAAGCCATCGCGGGTGTTCGCCGTCGGTCGCTGCCTTCGCGTCGGCCGAGATCCGGGCAACGATCTGGTGCTGCGGGATCCCAAGGTCAGTGGTGTGCACGCCGAGATCGAGCTCGTGGAGGGCGGGATGCAGGTGACCGACCTCGACAGCAAGAACGGGGTCTGGTCGGGGGACCAGCGGATCACCTCGGCCTTCGTCCCGACGGGTCACGAGATCCGCTTTGGAGACCACCTGCTCGCCGCCGAGTCGGTCGAGGCGTCCACCACCTCTGCCGGGCCGCCCGAGCCCGCGGCGTTCGGGGCGTTCGATGCGGGGGACGGTCCGCTTGCCCGCACGCGGGCGCTGGTCGAGCGGCTCGCCGAGACTAGCCTGCCGTTCGTGCTGACCGGCGGCACCGGCGTCGGCAAGGAGCTGTTCGCGCTCGAGGTGCATCGCAGCTCCGCGCGTGCGAAGGCGCCGTTTCTCGGCGTTCACTGCGGCATGCGGCCCGACACGCGTCTGGAGCTGGAGCTGTTCGGTGACCTCGTCGCGTCGATGGAGGGCATGGCCAAGGCGCGGCACGGTCTGCTCACGCGGGCGGGGGGCGGCACCCTGTTGATCGAGGCGATCGACCAGCTTCCGATGCCGCTGCAGGCCCGGCTGCTGCACGTCCTGGGCCCGCTCGACGCGTCGGGGCTGGAGCCGCGGGTGGGCCAGGACGCCGCGCGCATCATCGCCACCACCGACCGGCACCTGGGCAAGCTGGTGCAGGCCGGGGCGTTCCACCCGGGCCTGTACGCCCGCCTCGAGCCACGGACGGTCGAAGTGCCCGGTCTGCGCGACCGCTCACGCTGACGGACGGTGGCGCGCGCGCCTGCTGGTCTTCCCAGTTGCCATCAGGAGGGCAGGGCGCGACGATCCGCTCGCCTCATGTCGACCAGCAAGACGATTCAGGTGATCGGTGTGCCCATGGACCACGGTGCCGGCCGGCGCGGCGTGGGAATGGGTCCCGCGGCGATCCGCATCGCCGGACTCCACAAGCGGTTGCGCGGACTCGAGTACGACGTCCGCGATCTCGGCGACCTGCAAGTGCCCATCCCCGAGACGCTGCCCGAGTCGGACGCCAAGGCGAAGTTCCTCCCGCACATCGCCGACACCTGCGTCGACCTGGCCAACGCCATCCCCTCGATGTTCGAGGACGACGGCTTCCCGCTCGTGCTCGGCGGGGACCACTCGATCGCGATCGGCACCCTCTCCGGTCTTGCGCTCGAGCAGCATCGACGCGCCGGCACCGACCCGGTCGGCGCGCCCAAGCTCGGCGTCATCTGGTTCGACGCGCACGGTGACATCAACCGCCCCGAGACCTCGCCCAGCGGCAACATCCACGGCATGCCCGTCTCGTGCCTGCTCGGGCAGGGGCCTGCGCAGCTCGTCGACGTCAGCTACCCCGGGCCCAAGCTCGACCCCGGTCGGTTCTGCCAGATCGGCCTGCGCGACATCGATGCGGTCGAGCGTCGGCTGCTGCTCGAGTCCGGCATCCACACGTACACGATGTCCGACATCGACCGTCGCGGCATGGTCGCGATCATGGAGGAGGCCATGCGCATCGCCTTCGACGGCAGCGACATGGTCCACTGCAGCTTCGACATCGACTCGGTCGACCCCCGCGTCGCGCCGGGCACCGGCACGCCCAAGCTCGGCGGGCTCACGTACCGCGAGGCCCATCTCGCCCTCGAGATGCTCGCGGAGACCGGGCGGATGACGAGCATGGAGATGGTCGAGGTGAACCCGACCCTCGACGACCAGAACAAGACCGCCGAGCTCGCCGTCGAGCTGATCGCCTCCGCGCTGGGCTCCCGCATCCTGTAGCGGCCGTCTCGCCTCTACTGGAATAGCGACGATCGCGCCATCGGCTCCCAGGGGCCGGTGGCGTCGTCGCGCTTGCACATCGCCCGTTCTTCGAATATTCCTATAGTTGAACAGTTCTTCAACTATGGAGATGTCAGCCTACGACGAGCACCCCACGTGCGAGCACGCCGATCCGCCGCCCGTCTCGAGCGCGTCCCCGCGGGCGCTGGAGCGGGCCGCCAGGATCTTCCGCGCGCTGGGGGACGAGGCGCGGCTGCGGACGCTCGAGCTGCTCGCGCGCCGCGAAGCCTGCGTCTCCGAGATCGCCGACGCGTCGGGCGAAGCGGTCTCGACCGTCTCGCACCGCCTGCGGTTGTTGCGAGCCGAGGGACTCGTCTCCCGCCGCCGAGACGGGCGGCACATCTACTACGGCTTGGCCGACCACCACGTCATCGAGCTGCTTCGCAACGCGCTCGAGCACGCCGAAGAAGACCACTCCACCGGAGCACCATCATGAGCGACTGCAACAAGCACCCCAACCACGACCACACCCATGGTCCCGGCTGCGGCCACACGGCCATCAAGCACGACGGCCACGTCGACTACCTGCACGACGGTCACCTGCATCACCCGCACGGCGACCACGTCGACGAGCACACCCTGTCCATCACCGACACCAACCCCGACGCCTGCACCCAGGGCCACGCCTGCAGCGGCCACGACCCCTCCCACGTCCACGGCCCCGGCTGCGGCCACGAAGCCGTCCCCCACGGCGACCACATCGACTACATCGTCGACGGCCACCTCCACCACCCCCACGACGGCCACTGCGACAACCACGGCCCCGTAGAAATCGTCGGCTGACCCGAACGATCGATGAGCCTGAAGCTGCGGCCGCTCCCCAAGAGCGCGCCGCAGCTTTTTTTGCGCCGCTCGCGTCTCGCGACTCCCTGTCCCCTCCCGAAAAACCACGCAACGCCTCTTCTCTGCGGTCGACGGGCTCTGCGTGCAGTGCTGCTCGATCTCCGCCCCCGCCGACCAAGACCCTTCCACCTGGTGCGCCGAGCATCAGCCCATCATCGACGCCTGGCTCCTGACCCAGGGCATCGACCCCATGAACCACGACCACGTCCGCAGCCACGCCGCCCTCATGGTCGTCAGCGTCCCCACCTTCCGCGCCGAAAGCGAAGCCTCCCAGCTCGCCGCCCGCGAGCCCTTCAGCTGGGCGGAGGTCGACGCCTTCGAAGTGCTCATTGGCAATGCTGCGCTCGGCGGGTGTGGCCTGCTGGATCCCGCGGACTACGTCGCCGCGATGGGGGACTTTGCGGAGCACCTCGGTGCGCTTGGGATCATCCCGCCAGCCGAGGCTACGGCGCTAACGAAGGACTGGCCGATCTGGGCGGCGCGGCTGCTGGACCTTTGGGAGGTTGGGGGGCGATGGCTCGCGGATGGGACGTATGTGGATGAGGCCGAGCTCGAGCGGCGGCGGCATGCTCCGTACGAGGCGGTGGCGTAGGGCGGGCGCCCGCTTTCGCGACGCGAGGTTCTCCGTAGTCGGAACGCCGTCGTTGCGATGCTGGCGCAAGCGCAGCGATGGTTGAGGTGGCGCCCGCTTCCATTCGCGCTCAGCCCAACAGCTCGTCTGGCGTTGGTCCGTCGAGAGCCCGTTCGATCCAAGTGTAGAGCTGGTCTGAGCCGGCGCCGTGTAGACGCTGTTCGTGCGATAAAGACAGCTCGCCGAAGCGTGTCGCGAGCATTCGCTCGAGCACCATGCGGAGCCCGTCGGCGCGGCCATGTTCATACGAGGCTCGCTACGCCTCAGACTGCGAGGAGCCTTTTGTTTCCACGTCCGGCGTACGGTCGAAGGCCGTTGCCGAGGCGGTTTGGCTCAGCGCATCGAGCCGTTCCCTGCTCGCTTCTTCGTGCGATGCTGCCGGAACGATGAAGAACGTACGCGCCGAGCCCCGGCGGAAGGTGAGCGCGGCGGGACGGCGTTCGAGTCCGAGGCGGTCGACGAGACCACTGCGGAGCGTGGCCACCTGCTCGGGGTGGGTGCCGCCGGTTCGGCCGAGGTGGTGATAGATAACCAAGCTGTGACCACGCGCGCGGAGCTGCTGTAGGTCGGCGTACCGGACGTACTTGATGATCCGGGCCTGCCCCTCGCGGGCACTCTTGGTTTCGAGTCCATTGTCCGGGTCGGCGAAAACGAGGTCGGTTCCCTTGACCGCCGCGGCGGCTGATGCAACCACGCATCGCTCACGCGCGGACGGTCAGCGATAGCCGTATTGGACAGGTCAAGCGGCGTGCTGTGGTAGCGCGTCGTCGCAGGGAGACCCGCCGCGCGTTGCAGGGCGGCGATTGAGCGTTCGCCAGCCTCGAGCATGCTCGCAAGGGCTGCCGCGAGTTGCGGATCGCAAGCGCGGAGATCCGTATATTGCTTCGCATTCGAGGTCAGGTAGCTGATGTGCCGGCCGTCGTCGTTGTGGGATTCGTTCGCGACCTTGTACCAAAGGACGCCGAGTCGGAGCGGAGGCGTACCCGAGGTGAGATGACGAAGGAGCCCGAGCTTGCCGAAGTCTCCGACGGCACCGGCGTATCGGTCCTGCATGACGGCCAGTGTACGTTGGGTCGTGGACCCATACTCAGGCTCCCGCGTCGTTCGGTCGTGCAGCATCGCGTCACCCAGGTCATGGCGCGAGCGATGTCGGGCCGCGTTGCCATGTGTTGAGGACGTGGCGGGTCTAGAACGAGTCCGGGGTGCCGCTCGTGGGGACACAGACCATGTGCGCCGTCGCCCTTTCCGACGCTGGCTTGCTCAAGGTTCCGTCGGGCTGTTGGACGAGTCCTGTATCGGTCCAGTAAGGCACCTCCAAGAGCATGGAATGCGAGGCAAACGACTCGAGCTCGGCCTGGGTTGCAAGCCGCCGGTCGATACAGACGGCTTTCGAGTCGGAAAGCTGGCGAAGGCCGCGAGCGAAGAGCGCTTGCTTCTGGTCGACGACTCGGATGTCGGGCTCGAGAGAAGTGCCTTCCGGAGGCGTGTCTGCGGCGCATCGGACCCCGAGGCGACCGTAGTCGCCGCGCATCTCGAACCCCTCGATCGTTGCGCCAGCGACGGTAAGCGCTTCCATCGCGCGGTCGTGGAACGCTCGGAGCCCCGCGTCGGCCTCGTCGTCGTCGTCGGGGTTCGTGGCGAGCTCGATGAGCGTGATCTCCGAGTGATCGGAAAGGTAGTTGCGAAAGCTGCCTCCAACGGTGATGAGGGCCGCCCCGGGAGCCGAGTCGGCGAGAACGACTTCACGCATGTTGCCGATCAAGTCGCGGACGCCGTCACGGCTCTCTCCGAGTGGTCGGATGCCGCGCGCGTCCGCGACCCGTCGCCAAAGGCCGAACCACGCCCCCTCGCTTCGTACCTCCCGGAACCTTGGATCTCGAGCATCGAAGTCGGTACGCCGGACACCTCGCTCATGCCTCGCATCCACCGCACACACGCGATCGAAGTCCGGCCGAGCATCGCCCCAAGGGTGAGTTCGCCCCTCGTCTCGACCCCGAGCGGCCCATTGCCACTCTCGTACCGTCGGAAGGCGCTTGCCGACCCATGCACAGTAGCGGGGTGCATCCTCGAGCGACATCGTCGCAGGACCGTCGGGAAATGGGCTGACGCGTTTCGGTTCGGTCCCGTCCCCACATGCACCTGCGCGTACGCAGCGGGCATACGCTTCGTGCCCGACTTCGTCTCGATCGATCCAGAACGAGTCGACCGTGTTCCCGTCGAACGAGCCGCCTCGGATATGAAGCATCGGTTCGACGATTCGTTCCGCTTCCGTTCCTAGAGGTGCAAGGTCGATCGGTTGAAGCTCGAAGGCGACGACGTCCTTCGGACAGTTCGTCTCGATCACGTCCGCAGGGTGCTCGAGGTCTTCCAGGTCGCCACACTCGTCTCCGGCGGCGGCGTTCATCCGCATTCCCAGCTCGATTGCGCCACTCGCGTGGCTGACCCCCTCGCAGTCGCCGCGCCGTAGTACGGGGCCTTGAAGTGGCCACTCGATCCGGCGGACTTGCAGAACGTCGGCTTCCGGAGCAACGGTGGGTACGAGCACGTGGAGCGTGCGACCGCGTGGTCGCGCCTGGGCGAGTGCCTGCTCTGGGCTGAGGCGAGCAGGAAATCTGTGGAATCGAGCGGAGGGATTCTGTCCCAGCAGTTCGCATGATGGGACGGCGATGGGGACACCCCGGGCGATGCGAAACGCCATGGGTGCTGGGTCGCCGTCATTCGAGCGCTCGTGTGAGTAGCGGGCACGTAGCGTCGCGATATCTGACGAGTCGACGATGCGTCCGGAGCGGAGCTCGGGCAAGAGTCGGATGGGTGGGCGGCTGGGCGGTGCGAGTGTCGCTGTCTCCACGGGCGCTCGCGGCACGCAGCCACTGATGAACACCACCTGGAGCAGGAGGCCGCTAAGGCCGCTTCTTCGTGGGGCGTTCAAGGTCGGTTCCTCTGCCAAGGTCTTTGGATGGGTCGTAGCGGAAGTAGCCGGGTGTCTCATACTTCTGCTCGGGCTCCATGACGAGTGAGCCGCCGTGCATTCCGTGGACGTTGTAAGCACCCGCCTGACTTCGGACCGGGCGGTGGTGATCGGGGGGATATACGTCTCGGTCGTATCCCCAGGTGTGGACCTCGTTGTACGTGGTATCGGTCGTGTGCTCGAGTGACGCCTTCTCAGCTTGTGAGAGGCGGTTCAGGTCAGGCATGACGACGGCGACATGGCCGATCAGGCCGCCCTTGTTGCCCGAGGACATCACCACCAAGACACCCTGATTGGCGAGCTTCTGAGCCTCCTTTCGAATGCTCCGTCTGCCACTTCGTACGGCAGGGTCCCCGGGGATTCTGAACCACCCGTGAGTTCCAGGTTGCATACCTCGTTTGCCATTCAGGAACGCGTTGATCTCGGACGGCCCGACCGGGAAGAGGGGGGCATCCTCCGGGGCTAGCTTGCCGTCTCGGACTCGCTTTGGATGCGTGAAGAAGACCTTCGGCAGCCAGCCGCCCTGGGGCAAGAGCGCGACCAAGTCGGTGGAGTAGATGTTGCACGCATAGCGGCCACCGCCTTCTGCAGCTGCGTAGCGTTCGCTCTCGAAGGGGTTCAACGCCTGGCCCGCAGCGACCATTCCAGACTCGAGGGCGAGGACTCGAAAGTCAGCGTCGGTGAGGCTCCGGACCGGGTCGAACGCAGCGTCGGCGGGCACGGTGACAGGGTCGTTTGCTCTCAGCGCGGCGTAGAGGGGACGCAAGAGGTCGCGGGTCGGTTTGCAACCCGCCTGAGAGAGGACCTCAAAGGCGCGAACCCAAAAGTCCAAGAAGACTTCCTCGATGGTCCGCGTGTCCGTCTTCGCCCACGCCATCGGCTTGAGGTGACGGCCATCGGGCACCATCTCCGAGCGTAGCTTGCGCTCCTTGGAGAAGTTGCCGCGAAGCTCATCGTCGGGGCTGGTGAAGTGGACGCGCGGGACGACGTCGAGCGGCGCTGCGGTGGCTTGAGATGGCGGAGGGGCGTACGCGTAGACGATGTCCTCGATTCGCGGTGGCGCTTGGTAGACCGCCCCAGCAACGCGTGCACCCTGATGTACGAGCACTCGCGCACCCATGTGAAGCATGTCTTCGTCGTCGTGCGGCTCTCCCTCGAGCCACCGGTACCGTAGCGAGGTCTCAGTAACTCGTTCTCGGAAGAAACGGCATCGGCCCGAAGCCTCGATGTGGCAAGCGGCGGCGTTGCCCTCCTTGCACGGGAATGATCCGGGAACGCGACCCGACGCGAAGACGACGAGGGTGATGCGATCTGCGTGGTCCCCTTCCGGGGGAGGATTGAAGCTGCCGCAGCCCGCGTGAGGAGCTGAGGCGAACGCGCTGGCAGGAATCGATGCGCCGACGGTCGCGAGGAAGGCATCGAGGAGAGCCCGCCTCGTTGGGGTATCGAGGTCTCCGGTGGCATCGATGTCCCCGTGGCCGATGTCGAGCCCCGGGTCGTGGTGGGTTCCTGCCGAATAGCCCCACTGGAACGACGCGAAGAGGCTGCGGGGGTCGTCTGCTTCGTAGCCGAGAAAGTGGGCGAGCGAGATGTAGTGGGTGTCCTCCCAAGCGTCGTCCTCGACGACGGACTCGAGTGCTGGCAGGTCGGCGGTCAGGACCGCGTGAACGAAACGAGCGCGCCGATCCGAAAGGTCCTTGTCGACGTCTGGGATGCCCGATACGCGGGTGTGACCGAAGAGTGCGAGACGGGCGTCGGGGTCGGTTTCGAGTGCGTCGCGTGCGTGCTGGACCAGGGCAACGAGCGTGTCCGCGGGATACGTGGAGCCCTGGTCGAAGTGGCAGCTGACGTAGCCGGAGGCAGCTTCGGGGGGGAGGATGCGTAAGCGGGTGACGCGTCCGGCTGACAGCTCGACGTTGGCCCCTCGGTCGACCTCGAGGTCGGCGACCGTTGGAGGTTGTTTCAGCGTGACGGTTTGTGTCGGGTGCGGAAGTCGCAGGTCGTCGGGAAGGTGGACCGAGCACGGCCCGTCGCAGGGCTCTCGTCGCCACGCGATGCCCTGTGCGTCGGTCGTGAGTGGGTGGATGCCGGTGGACGTCTCGAGGGAAACGGAGACCTCCGAATAGCAGTGACCCGAGGAATCGAGGAGTTGAACGCCGACAACGTCCGCCTGATTCGCCCATGTATGCGCCGTGGCGTCTTCGGTTGCCGCGCGGAAGACCGGAAGTCGGCCGCGTTGCGGATCGAGCAGAGCAGGGGATTCAGGAATCCACAATACGGTTGCGACGCCTCCAATCGACGGAGCAGAGAGCCGTTCGTCTAGACGTGTCCCAACATCGGGGGCGGGGCTGTTCGTGGACATCGGCGTTTCGTGCTCGAAGACGTCGAAGGTGACCTGAGCGTCATCGGGCAGATTGGTGAGCACGCTCAGCCAGTACGAGCCATCCTCATGCGCCAGCCAGCGCGGGTCGAAGAGCGCGGCAGGCTGCTGTGGCTCAATGCCTACGTGCTCCCGGTACCACATGCACCCGTACAGACCCTCGCCGACGATGGCGCAGGCACCGGGGTCGCCGGTGGTGCACGGGGCGTTCTTGGGATGAGGATCGTCGAGGCTGGTGAGGAGAGAGACGCGGCGGTTCTGGCTCCCGTGCGGACCCAGGAGGTTGTACTCCGAGCACCCAACGGCTGGGCGCACGGCGTGTACGTTGCAGCCGGAGAGGTCGGGCGCATGGGCATGCACGAAGGCGTCGAGCAGCGCTTCGACCGTGGCGGCGTCGAAGGCCTTCGCCTCAAGACCAGGGACGCGCGGAGAGGTATTTGAATGGAAGTGCCCAGCGCGATAGCGGTTCGCGAAGTGGGCGAGCGCGCGATCGGTCAGCGCACGCGGATCACCGTCGGTTGGCCCGGGGTCGGAGCCCAGCACGCGGAGGAGAACCTGGTACTCCCATGCCGTCCATCCATCCTCGCTTGCGAGCTCCAGCAGCGCCTCGACGTCGGTTTGAAGCAGCGCCAGCACCACCGCCGCGCGCCGCTCGGAGAGGGTCTTGTTGTGGACCTCGTCGCCGTTCGCGTCAGCATGACCGAAGACTTGGAGTGTCCCCTTTGCTCCGGGAGGGACCTCGGCCGGCGGCAGGGGCGACGTGGTTGGTCGATAGCTCCACAGTAAGGAGAGCGTCGCGGGGAGGGGAAACGCGCGATCGGTGGCGAAGCCGTGGTGAGCCGTCAGCGGCACGCTCGCGACTGTCGGCCGGACCAGGACCACGCGGTTGTGCCGGCCGGTCGCAAGGTCGATCGGCCCCCGGGTTCGCAGGCCCTCGCGGGTGTACTCGAGCGTGTCGAGGTGAACGCGGAGCGTTGTGGACGGCTCGCTCATGAGCGCGGTAGACGGTAGCAGTGAGGTTGGGGCGTGTCGCGGAGAGAAGGGACGCGGGACAGGTTGGAAGCCAGCGCTTCGGCCGTTCTGCGGATGGAGCGGCCGGGAACCCGGACGTCGCCCACTGAACACGACGGTGGCTGACCTGGCTGTTGCGGGCAAGCAGGACCAGCTCCGGCACCTTCTCCGCCCTGACGTACCGACAGCGAGAGCCACGAGTCTCGCTGCCCGTCGCGTCAAAAAACACGCAACGCCTCTCGCCTGCGGTCGACGGGCTCTGCGTGCAGTGCTGTTCGATCTCCGCCTCCGCCGACCAAGACCCTTCCACCTGGTGCGCCGAGCATCAGCCCATCATCGACGCCTGGCTCCTGACGCAGGGCATCGACCCCATGAACCACGACCACGTCCGCAGCCACGCCGCCCTCATGGTCGTCAGCGTCCCCACCTTCCGCGCCGAGAGCGAAGCCTCCCAGCTCGCCGCCCGCGAGCCCTTCAGCTGGGCGGAGGTCGACGCCTTCGAAGTGCTCATTGGCAATGCTGCGCTCGGCGGGTGTGGCCTGCTGGATCCCGCCGACTACGTTGCCGCGATGGGGGACTTTGCGGAGCACCTCGGTGCGCTTGGGATCATCCCGCCAGCCGAGGCTACGGCGCTAACGAAGGACTGGCCGATCTGGGCGGCGCGGCTGCTGGACCTTTGGGAGGTTGGGGGTCGGTGGCTTGCGGACGGGACGTATGTGGACGAGGCGGAGCTCGAGCGGCGGCGGCATGCTTGGTACAACGCGGTGGCTTAGGGGGTGGCCGCCGCTTGACCCAAACTCGATCCTTCGGGTCCTGCCCCTGCCATGTCCCGTCTCGACACGCAGATCAAAACCGCGCTCGCCGGGCTGGTGCTCGGGGTCCCGGTCACGACGCTCGTCACGATCATCCGCCAGATCTTCGGCGCGAACGCGCTGCGCGCCAGAGGTGCGCCGAACGCGCGCGCGCGTGCGGCCTGTGAACGTCTGGAAAGCGTTGATCACGGCCAGCCGCGCGCGGCCGGTCGTGATTCAGGGGCGGGCGGGATCTTCCCGACGCCAGCCCCGAAGAACTCGCCGACCTCGCGCGGGTCCAGCGGGAGGTCCAGCGAGGCGGCGGCACTGATCGTCATGCTGGGTCAGGCGTGCGTTTCGAGGACTTGGCGCTGTTGCTGTGGCTGATTCAGCGCAAGCATGGCGGGTTCCCGAGCAAGCTGCGGGATGAAGAAGTCCGCGCCTACGACCATCTCGTGATCGACGAGGCTCAGGACTTTGGTGCCGTCGAGCTCAACGTGCTGCTGCGGTCGGTTCATTCGCGAACGGGTGTGACGATCGTGGGAGATACCAACCAGAAGATCGTGCCCGCGGCCGACTTCATGCGGTGGGACGGGCGTCATCGACGCACTCGGAGTTCAAGGCGCCGTCGTTGCGAGCCTGGAGGTCGCGCACCGCAGCACCGCGCCGATCATGGCGCTCGCGGATGGCCTCGTCGGAGACTCGTCGGCCGGCGGTCGTCCTGGCGTGGCCCCGCGCTTCACCCGGGTCTCCGACGCAGACGGCGTGCCCGAGCGGGTCGCCCTCGGCGTGTCCGAGATGCTCACGGAGCGACCCGATGCCCACGTCTGCGTGGTCGTGCGCCGCTCCAAAGATGCGAAGCCCCTCGCGGAGGCGCTCGCGGATCTGCTGCCCGAGCACGACGTGCGACACGGGCACAACGCGTCCTTCCAGTTCGATCCAGGCGCGACCGTCACCAACATGCGACAGATCAAGGGGCTCGAGTTCGATGCCGTATTCGTCGTCGAGCCGAGCGAGGCGAACTACTCCAGCGGCGACGGGCAAGCCGAGCAGGGCCGCAAGTGGCTCTACACCGTCCTGACCCGAGCCAAAGACCGGCTCGAACTCATCGGCCTCGAGCCGCTCACGGGCCTGCTGTCCGACAGCGTCGAACACGGTCGACTTGAGGTCGCGGATGAAGGAGCCGTGCCCGAGGTGGTGTGCGGCGACGAAGACGACGAGCCGTTTTAGTCACGGCGGGTTTCTCGGAGGGTCGAGCGTCCCTGGTCGCCGAGCGATCGCGGGCTGCGTTCGGGCTGGCGCGAGGGGGTCGTCGATGGACGGCGTCTCGAAACGAGGCGGGACCGTAGGTCGCCTGTCGTGGTAGACGGAGAGGGCAAGGATTGCGAGACTTCCGATGGATGCGTAGCTTTACACCGACCTGTTCGAGCGCCTGACCGAGGCCGAACTCCCTAACGACGTGGTTGCGCTCGTGGAGCGGCGATGCGGCGCTGGACGGCGCGCTCGCAGAGTCATCTCCGGCGGCAGCGCAGCCGCGGGCGCAGCCGCCGACGTCGGCGGCGGCGGCCGTGGTTTTATCTTCGCTTCAGGTTCGGGGGGTCCGGGGGATCGCGGAGGCCAGCTCGCGGACGGTGGAGCCGGGGCCGGGGCTGACGCTGGTGATCGGGCGCAACGGGTCGGGCAAGAGCAGCTTCGCGGAGGCGGCCGAGCTGGCGCTGACGGGCACGTGCAAGCGCTGGGAGAAAAAGTCGGTCGAGTGGAAGGCTGGCTGGCGAAACCTGCACGCCAAGCACGCTCCGCTGATCCGCTGCGGATTCTCGCTGGAAGGGGTGGGGGAGACGAAGGTGACGCTGCGCTGGAAGGACGGCGGTGAGTTCGAGGCGATGGAGCGCACGGTGACGCTGCGCGGCGAGGCGGTGGACTGGGCTGGGCTGGGCTGGGACGCGTCGGTGCAGACGCATCGGCCGTTCCTCAGCTACGCCGAGCTGGGGGCGCTCGTGGAGAAACCCTCGGGGCTCTACGATCAACTCGAGGGGATTCTGGGGCTGGAAGCGGTGGCGTCGGCGCGTACGCGGCTCTCCGCGCGCAAGAAGACGATGTCCAAGGCGTTGAAGCAGTGCGACGAGCGGCGGAAGGAGCTGGTGGAGCAGCTTTCGGGGCTCGAGGATCCGCGCGCGGCGGACTGCGGGGCGCTGCTCGCGGGGAGGAAGGCGCCCGACCTGAAGGCGCTCAGCCGGATCCTGACCGGGAGTGACGAAGGGGCGGGGGCGGAGACCATCGCGGCGCTGCAGGGGATCACACAGCTGCGCGCGCCGGACGTGGATCGGGTCGGTGCGCTGGTGGATGCGCTGCGGGGGGCAATCGAGGCGCACGAGTCGGCGACGACGGCCCAGGCGGCGCAGGCGAGTGCGTTGGTACGCGTCCTGGGGCAGGCGCTGGAGCTGACGCAGGCGGCCGGGCATGACGAGACGTGCCCCGTCTGCAGCGCGCCGCTTTCGGAGCGCTGGCGGGCGGAGGCGGAGCGCCGGGCGGCGGAGGCGAAGGCGTTGGCCCGGGGGCTGGCGCAGAGTCAACTGGCGCTTCAGCAGGCCGTCGCCGACCTTCGAGCGCAGATCCGCGGCGTACCGCCAGCGCTGACGCGGGCGGTGGAGGGACTGGACGTGGAGTCGCTGCGGACGCGATGGCAGGCCTGGGCGGAGGCGCCGACCGAGCCGCGGGCGCTGGCCGAGCACGCGGAGCAGCGGGTGCTGGAGCTCGCGGACGCGACGCGGACGCTGCAGGCGGAGGCGAAGGCGCTGCGGGATCACCTGGCGGACGCGTGGGCTCCCGTGGGGGAGGCGCTGGGGGCTTGGATCGGGGCGGCGCGGGCGGTGGAACCCGCGCGGCCGAAGGTGGCGGCGCTGAAGAAAGCCGAGGCGTGGATGAAGACGGTCGAGGGCACGCTGCGGGCGCAGCGGTTCGAGCCGATCCGGGCCCGGGCGATGGAGGTGTGGGGCATGCTCAAGCAGTCCAGCAGCGTGTCGCTGGACAGCCTGGAACTCGCCGGTACGGCGACGCGGCGGCGTGTGGAGCTGAAGGTGAGCGTGGACGATCAGGACAGCGTTGCGCTGTCGGTGATGTCGAAAGGCGAGCTCAATGCGCTGGGGCTGAGCCTGTTCTTGCCGCGGATGGAGCAGCCGGGGTCACCGTTTCGGTTCGTGGTGGTGGACGACCCGGTGCAGGCGATGGACCTCGACAAGGTGGACGGTCTCGCGCGCGTGCTGGCCTCGGTGGCCAAGACGCGGCAGGTCGTGGTGTTCACGCATGACAACCGCTTACCCGAGGCCGTCGAGCGGCTGCGGAGCGACGCCCGGGTCGTGGAGGTGCATCGGCGTGCGCAGTCGGAGGTGGAGGCGCGCGAGGGGCAGCAGACCAGCGACCGGTTCTTCGACGACGCGTTCGCGGTGATGAATAGCGAGCGAGAACTGGGGCCCGCGGTGGTTGGGGACCTTGTGCCGGCCTTTTGTCGAGATGGGATCGAGGCGGCCTGTCGGAGGCGTGTGCAGCGGGATCGGCTCGGGCGCGGGGACCCGCACGAGACCGTAGCGCGGGCGCTGGCGGAGGCGAGCACGACCCAGCAGCTGATGGCGCTGGCGCTGGCGCTGCTGAGCGATGGGAGCAAGGGCTCGGAGGTCTACGCGCGGCTGGAGAACGGGGTGGGAAGGACGTGCCGGATTGGCTCAACGCCGAGTACTATGACTCCCGGCGACCTCCGGTGCCCTCGTCACGTTTGGTAGCCTTCCGGCCCCTCGTCACGGACGGGTAAGTTCCTCAAAGCTGCGCGAACCATGGCAAACGATTCAAGTAGATCTGCGGCTCGCCCCTCGATAGTCTCGAAGTTCGAGGAAGCTCTAGGACCGGAGCGAGTCGTGGTGGAAGGTGCGGCCAACACCTGGCCACTACGTTGCAGTGTTCTTGCCGACGGAGAACCGCGTGATGTCGATGTGTACCTCGCGCGCGTTGGGAAGTCTGGCAGGGCGAAACGCCCCCATGAACGAAGGATTCAAAACCCTAGGAAGGGGGCCACCGTCGTCGCTAACGCCGAGCGAGTCAGTCTACTCATCGGGCTCGACACCGAACGTGAACCTCCGTGCTTCGTCTTCTGGGACCCACGCCGTCGAGAGGGCCGCTCGACGCGTTACTCGGCTTTCGTCGACGCAGACACAATTGCCCGTGCGCGCAGAAATGGACTCGCCACGCAGACCAGCTCGACCGATGAACTCGTTGTGGCTGCGACGAAGGAGTGCTTCGACGAAGCGCTTCGAAAGATGAACGCCCTGGGCAGGCCGGGGCTCCCCTCAGTTTCGCCCCCCCTGTGCTCTCCACCTCCCACGCTCCGAAACGACCACGACATGACCGAGAAAGCCAATGAGGAGATCTCTGACCAGGCAGATGACGGCCACGAAGAGCTATCGAAACTCGTGGCAAGCTTGAGCGAACCCTGCGAGTCAGCTCCGAGCGGGTTCGGACCCTACGGACCCGCATTTGAACCTGAGGACGTCGATTGGACAACCACCGACTGGGTTTCACGGCTTCTTCAGGTTCAGCCGTGGCTCAACCTTGAGGAGACCCTCGCCGCCGACTCAAGTGCGGAGGAGGTGCTCCAGGGCATCTGGGGGCGCATCTCACTTCCCGACGAGGACACGAAAGCATACGTTGAGTACGTCGACTCACAGCCTCAACTCACCACATCCGGCCAGGAGGCACTCGCGGGGCACCTAGAAAATGCGATTCGTCATAGAGCGGACTTCGAGGAGAAGATCGAGGAGGGACTGAGCCGAAAGAAGGCGATCCAAAGCTGGGTCACCGCGTGGGAGGAAGACACGAGCTTGCAGGCCGGTCCGGTCGAGGTCAACGCGAGTGTGACGACCTACCGAATCCGCACCTTCAGCGACCAGGCGAATGAAGGAGTTCTTGTCCTCAACCCGTCGTACCAACGCGACACGGTTTGGTCGGACAAGGAGTCGAACGACCTCATCGACTCCATCTTGCGGGGCATTCCCCTACCTTCGATTATTCTGAACCAAAGACGCGGAGAGGATGCCGTGGAGATTGTCGACGGAAAACAGAGGCTCACGGCGATCCTTCGGTTCATTGGCAAACACCCGGACGGACTTAGGTTCGCGAAACGCAAGAGTGAGGAAGCTAAGGTAAGCTTTGACCTGTTCGATACCAACTACAAGCAATGGCTGAGCACCGTCAAGCGAGAGGTAGGGATCTCGACGACGAGCGAGGAGGATGCGAAGTTCCTCCCGTTCAAGTACAAACTGCCAGCTGGAGCTAGGAAAGACGACCCCCTGGCCCGCCTATCCGGAAAGTACTACTACGAGATCAAGTCCGAAGAAGTCTATTTCCAGGGTAAGAACGAGAAGATCGAGCGGGTTCTCCAGGGCTCGACGACCAAGTATGAATTGCCGGTGATCTTGTACGAGGACACGGATGTGCGACAGATCCACAGCGTGTTCGGCCTCTACAACAGGCAGGGCAAGAAGCTAAACGCAACCGAAGTTCGCAACGCGATCTATCACCACCTCGCTCCAACGCGACTTCTCCTCTTGTTGGCTGGGGACAGCGACGACATTGGGAGTCTTGCCAGCTACCTAGAGGGAGAAGATCTGCTGTCTCTTGAGGCGATTCCTGAACTCTTCGAGGGAATGGCCGTGAAAAAAAGCCGCTTCAATCGAACAAAGGTCCTGAGCTGGGTCGTCGCTCTCCTTGTTTCGAGACCGAAAGGCTCTCCAGGAAGCACAAAGTTCGTCGAGACCCTCATGGCCGAGATGTCAGCGAAACCGGGCCACCCATTGGTCTCGACGGCAGCATGCAGCGACCTCGCCAAGCTCCTCGTCACCGGCGCCGAACTGATGATGACGCTCCGGAACATGTCCGGCTTTGCACCGACGTTCACGGACCGCTCAAGCCCTGGCGAAAAATGGTCAGATCCCTCGACGGTTGCAGGCCTGGTAGCAACTACGATCGCTGCCCTCGTCGAGATCGAACC